>CAKZZR010000175.1 GCA_937885475.1 uncultured Treponema sp. | reverse complement strand
TGTCAAAGCCGATTTTTTTCAGTTCTGTGTGAATGCTCGCAAGGTATGCGTCCTCGTCCTCGCTTTCTGTCTGAATGACGTAGGGAAGAAGAAGATGCTGAGACCGGCCGCTGCCCTGCATGATGCTGTCAAAAATCATGCGTTCGTGGGCGGCGTGCTTGTCTATTATGAACAGAGTGGCGTTCTGCTCTGCGATGAGAAAGGTTCCGAGCGCGCTTCCGATGAATGCGAAATCATGTGAGAGAGCAGGGGCGTTTGACTCTTGCGCAGAAGTTTTGTTTGTCGTACATTCTGCTTCGGCTTCTTTGTTCGGTTCCGCATGGAATGGGGAGGTTTTTTGCTCTTCCGTCGCGGTGCCGTTGTAGGCGGCGATTGCGCGTTCCATAAATGCGCTCACCGCCTGTGTGCGCGCATTTTTTTCTTTCTGAGCTTTTCGCGTCTTTTCAGCTTCCGTAAAAGTTTGGTTCTCTGCAAAATCCGTGCGCTCCGGCTGGCTGAAAAGCGACAGCGGGGTGCGCTTTATGCGGTATTCGCCGCTTGCAAAGTCTGGCTTTGACGAATAGCCGTTCCAAAAGGCTTTTTGCGCCTGCGTGGAGAATGCCGCACCAGCGGTTCCGCCAAAGTACGTTTTGCGTTCCGTGCGTTCCTGACTTTTTTGTTCTGCAGTGCCTTTTTCTGCCGCGTACAGTGCGCCGCTGGCTTCCCGGCTCAAACGCGATTCGCTCAATGCCGCTTTTGCAAGCCCTTCTGCAGAAAAAAGCGTCGCTTCCTGAAAAATTCCGTTTTGTGCTGGTGCGGCGGCGTTTTTCATAGTCCGTTTTGTGTATTCTGCAAAAAATGCCTTTATGCCACTCGAGATGCCGTGATGGAGCGGGGCGATGTCCTTGAACCGTGCCTCTTTTTTTGCCGGATGAATGTTGAAGTCCACGAGAGCCGGGTTCATCTGAACAAAAACTGCCGCCACCGGAAAGTTTCCGTTTGGAAAATAGCCCTGACTTCCGTATTCCACCGCCTGAACCAGCGAATATTCCTGAATCCGCCGTCCATTCACGAAGATGAGGATGTCCTTTTTGTTTGAGCGGAAAACGCCCGGCTCTCCGATGACGATTCTGAATGACCAGTCCGGTGTGCGCCCGCCTGCGCTTCCTTCCAGCTCGTTGAAAAGGCTTGCGCTTTCCCTCAGCTCCATTGCTTTTACAAAGCGTTCTGCCAGCGTCTGTCCCGCAGGAAGGTCTAGTCTCATGGTTCCGTCCTGAATGAGGCGGAAGGATTTTTCGGGCAGGGGAAGCGATTTTTCTACGAAGGTTGCCTTGCATAGGACGCCTTCTGATGCGGGACGCTTTAAGAACTGGCGGCGCGCCGGAAAATTCTCAAAAAGTCCTTCTGCGCAGACAATCGTGCCGTCTAGCGGTGTGGTCGGCTCTATGATGTGATCCTCGGTGATTGAGGCGCGCATTTTTTTTCCGCCTGAGATGATGGAAAGGCGGCAGACCGCCGCAATAGAGGCGAGTGCCTCGCCACGGAAGCCTAGCGTCGTTAAGTTCAGCAAATCTGTTTCTGAGGAAATTTTACTTGTAGCGTGGGGGCGGGCGCAGTTCTTCAAGTCGTCCTCCGTCATTCCGGAGCCGTTGTCAACGATGCGGATTTTTTCTATGCCGCCGCCTTCTGTTTCCACGGTGATTTTGTCCGCACAGGAATCCACGGCGTTGTCCAAAAGCTCGCGCACAATGGCGTTCGGGCGGTCAATGACTTCTCCGGCCGCAATCTTGCGTGCGACCTCTGCGCTGAGCGTGCGGACTGGGTGTGCTGCGCTCATTATTGGCGCGTTCCCTGTTCCGGCGCTCCCGCTGTTCCCATGCCGGTAACGTCCCCGAATAAATCCATCTGCGGCTCAACGCCGTTTGTGCTGTCGGGTTGGTTCATGAGCTGCTGAATTTTGCCTTCGATGCGGTCAATTTCCTTTTCCATTCCGCGTGCGAGCTTTATGCCCTCCTCAAAGTCCTTGAGCGCATCCTCCAAAGAGATGTCGCTTCGCTTTATGTCTGCGGTAAGCTTTTCTAGCCGTGCAAGGTTTTCCTCAAAGTTCGTCATGATTCCTCCGTGATTACCGCTCGCTGGCGGTTACTGTCGCAGAAAGCGAGCCTTCCGCGGGGTGTATAAGAAGCTCAGTTCCCGGCGCGATGTGTCCGGCGTTCCTGATTATTTTTCCTGTTGCCTTTTCCGTCACCATGCTGTAGCCCCGGTTCAGAATGGTCTGAGGGCTTGCATTCTCAAGAACGGTGGTGCAGTTTTCTATATATTGGCGCGTGTCTCGGAGCCGTTGCGTGATATTCTGAATCAGCGCGTCCTTTGCGTTGTCAAAGCGAGAAAGCAAGGGCTGCTCAATGGAGCGGAACTGAAGCTCAAGATTGAGCGGGTCGAAATTCCGCACGGTCAGGCGGATTTTTTCGACGCGGTTCTGCGCCATCTGATACAGCTCCATCTGAGCCTGCCGGAGCGCGTCCCGTATGCCTGAAAGCTCTGGAACCACAAGCTCCGCCGCCGCAGAAGGAGTTGGCGCGCGTACGTCCGCCGCGTAGTCGCTGAGCGCCCAGTCAATCTCGTGTCCGACGGCGCTTACCACCGGAATTCTGCTGTCAGCGATGGCACGTACAACCTCTTCCTCACTGAATGGCAGAAGATCCTCCAGGGAGCCGCCGCCGCGTCCTACGATAAGAACGTCGCACAGACTTTCCGTATTTGCGGTTCGTATCTGGCGGGCAATGGTTCCTGCTGCCTCCGCGCCCTGCACTAGTGAAGGAAGAATCACCACGGAAACGCATTTGTTCCGCCGCTTTGTTATCTGAAGAATGTCGCGCAATGCCGCGCCGGTGGGGCTGGTAACAATTCCTATTGTTTTTGGAAAGAATGGAAGCGGCTTTTTACGCGCGGAATCAAACAGACCTTCTGCTGCAAAGGCGCGATTCCGTTCCTCTATCATTTTCAGAATCGCGCCTTCTCCGGCAATGCTCATCGAGCTGATGACAATCTGATATTTTCCCTGCGGATTGTAGACGGAAAGCTTGCCTGTAACCTGAACCTTCATGCCGTCCTTTGGTGCAAAACTCAGGCTGTACGCCGCCCCGCGGAACATGACGGCGCTGATGACGCTCGCAGAATCCTTCAGGTTAAAATAGAGATGTCCTGACGCGTTCGGGCGGTAATTTGAGATTTCGCCCTCAAGATGGATGATAGGAAAGCCTTCCAGCAGCTCCTTTATGATATTGTTCAGCTCTGTTACGGAAAAAACTTTGTCAGGCGGTAAGGGCATCTGATTCATGCAGTAATTTTATACATTCAGTTCAACTTGTTCAACGGGAACGCCGATAAGAAAGTGATGAAAACTCTTGTCATTTTATTTGCTTCTTCAAATTCTCTTCATGTTTTTGACCGTGTTTTTGACGGAACCTCAGCGTTTGAGCGCTCTCTTGCGTGGGCAGCCTCGGTAAAAGGTTCTCAGGGAATGGTGATTCTTGCGGATGCCGCAATTGAGGCGGAGCTTTCGTCCGCCGTGCAGTCTGGCTCGCATACGGCAGAGGTGATTGTACAGGAGAAATGGACGCTCGCACCTTTTTTTAATGCCATTGCGGATTTGTGCGACCGATATGGCGCGGATTCTGCGGTTTACGCGTGGGCGGATCAGCCGTTCTTGGATTCATCGCTCACAAAAACGTTGTGTGAGGAGCATGAGGAATATGGCTCGGAATATACGTCTGCGGAAGGCTATGTGCTTGGCGTAAGCCCCGAAGTTATTTCTGCGGGAACGTGCCGCATCGTAAGCGCGCTTTTAAAGGAACGCCGTGCGCAAAATGCCCCGCAGTCGGTGCTGCGCACGAGCGTCTTTGATTTTTTGAAGCTTGACATCAATTCCTATGACATAGAAACGCACATTGCGGAAGAAGACTACCGCCTTTTTAGGATTCAATTGAACTGCGGCACAAAGCAGAACCTTGAGGCGTGCCGCGCCGTGTTCCAGGACGGAGCGCACAAAAAAAGCGCCGCGGAACTGTCTGAGGCTGCAAGCCGGAATCCGCGCGTGCTTAAGACGTTCCCTTCGTTCTACAATATTCAGATTACAGACAAGGTGAATGTGCCGTCAATCTACCGCCCGGCTTCCTTTGAGTCTGCTGACGGAGCTGAGTTCATGGCGCTTTCTGAGTTTAAGGCGCTCATAAAAAAAATCTCTCTTTTCAGCGAATCGGCGGTCATCGGCTTCAGCTTGTGGGGAGAGCCGAGCCTGCACCCTGAATTTGCGCAGATGGTGCGCGCGGTGCTTGCGGAGCCGGGCTTGAGCGTATTGATAGAAACCGACGGTCTATGCATAACGGAGGAGCTGTGCGCGGAACTTAAGGATGCCGCAGATGCCGTGCCGGAACGCTTTACCGGTGGTGAGCAGCGCGACAAGATTGCATGGATTGTAAGCCTTGATGCCGCGACGGAGGCGATGTACGCCCGGATTCATGGGAACTCAAGCGGCTTTGCCCGCGCGCAGAATGCCGTCGCCCTTCTTTCGCGCTTTTTTATTGGCGCGGTCTACCCGCAGCTGGTACGCATGAATGAGAACGAGGAAGAGCTTGAGCCGTTCTTCCGCTTCTGGAGTGCAAAGGAAAGTCCGAGCGGCGGAAAACTCATCATTCAAAAATACGACTCTCTTTGCGGTGTACTGCCAGACAGAAAGCCCTGCGACCTTTCTCCGCTTGAACGAAATCCCTGCTGGCATATCCGCCGCGACATGAGCATTCTGCAGGACGGAACCGTGCTGTTCTGCCGCTGCATGCTTAAAAATCAGGCGCTTGGAAATGCCTTTGCGGACGACCTGTGCGCGCTGTGGGAAAAATCGAACGAGGAATTATGCCGCCATATGAACGGCTCTTATTCAACTATGTGTGGAAAATGCGATGAATACTATACCTTCAACTTTTAATGAATATCAGATAAACCGCACGGTGCTTGGCGGAACGCAGGCAAACCCGAACGCCCAGCTTGACATTTCCGTCATCATGCTGAACTCAAGCGGAAGCCATCTTCGCATTCAGGTTCTGGAAAATCTTCTGAACTGCGGCGTAAAATCAATCGTTTCCGTGGAGCCGAATTCAGAAAGCTATAATATTGAAGACATCTCGCGCCGCTATCCGTCGGTAAAATTCCTTATTCCGCTTGAAAAGGCTACGGACGGCGTGCTTATCAATATGGCTATGGCGGAGCTTGACTCAAAATACGTGCTCGTGCTGCGTGACTCGCTCCATGTTCCGGCGGGATTTCTCTCAAAAAATCTTGCGGAAAAATTCATCAGTTCGGACGTGTACTGCATCGTTCCGCGCCTGCTTGCTGCCTCCGGAACTGCGGTTATCACCAATTTTTCGCCGTCAGCGCACCGCGGCTCCTTTAAGATGATGCCGAACCAGATTACGCAGGATGGGCTTCCGACGCTCTATCCGTTCAATTATGTAGGACTGTACAACCGTCAGAAATTCATTTATCTGGGCGGCTTTGATTATACGATTTCTTCAAGCTACTGGCAGAATGCTGACCTTGCGCTCCGCTCCTGGCTTTGGGGCGAGCGTACCGAGGTTACCACGACGTTCCAGATTTCCTATGCGGAGGAGATTCCTGCGGAAAACGTAAAGCCGGACATTCCGTACCTCCGCTTCTATCTAAAAAATGTTCTTCCGCGCTTCAAGGCGGATCATGGGCAGATTCCTCATTTTTCCTTTCTCCGCTTTTTCTTCAAGTCGTCCTGCGGCATTTTTGAGGCAATCTCGCAGTTCAAAGAGGCAAAAAACTGGGTTAATAAAAATAAATTCAGATTCAAGTGCGACGTGCAGCATTTGATAGAAAACTGGACGGACTTAAAATGACGGAAAATAAAAATCTTGCGGTAATCATTCAATGCAGGCTTTCCTCCACGCGGCTTCCCGGAAAAGCGCTCCTCGATCTGGGCGGAAAATCCGTGTTTGAATGGACGCTGGATGCCATGAAACAGGTGAGCGCCGCCACCTATCTTGTTGCCACGGACGAGGAATCCTTTCCGTTTCTGGAGCAGATAGCCCGGAACCACGGCTGGGACTGCATGAGCGGTCCTTTGGACGACGTGCTTGAGCGCTACTGCATGGCGATAAAAAACTGCGGCTGTAAGGCGGTGCTTCGCGCAACGGCGGACAATCCGTTCCTTTTTTATGAGGCGGCACAGGCGCTCGTTGACGAATTCTACAAGCAGGAAAGCATAGCACACTGCGACTACATGACGTGGACGGGGCTTCCGCATGGTTCCGGCGTTGAGATTTTCTGGGCAGATTCGCTTTTGAGGGCGGCTTCCTGCACGGAAAGCGCCTATGACCATGAGCATGTGGGACCTGCGCTCTACAATCACAAGGATAAATTCACCTCGCTCTTTTACAAGGCTCCGTCACGATTTTATTTTCCTGAATACCGCACGACAATCGACACTATTTCTGATTACCGCAAGGCTCTGGCAATCGTAAGCCGGCTTTCTGGCGGGGTAGCGCCGCTTGAGCCGTATACCACGGAGCAGATTGTAAGTGCCCTGCATGATCCAGAGGTGTACAACACGGTGCTGTTCTTTCCGTGCACGAGCGCGGGGCATGGAACCGGGCATTTGCGACGCTCTCTTGAGGCTGCAAAGAAG
>CAKZZR010000174.1 GCA_937885475.1 uncultured Treponema sp. | reverse complement strand
CTACGAGGAATTTTACGAACGAGGCCTTTATTTTCTTAAGGTCGCGGAACGTAAGTTCGCATTCATCAAGCTGACCATGCTCCATCTTGTCGTCAAACAGCTTCTGAATGAATTTCTCAAGGCGCTCCTCCGTTGGGTTCTCAAGAGAACGGCAGGCAGCCTCTACGGTGTCGGCAAGCATGACTACGCCGGATTCCTTTGAGGACGGGGGATTTCCCGGATATGAATAGTCGATTGTGCTTACGTTGGGGTCAAGCTCCTTAGCCTTTGTGTAGAACCACATCATCACCGAATTTCCGTGATGTTCCTCGATGATGTCAAGAATCTGCTTCGGAAGGTGCATTTGATGCCCCATCTCAACGCTCTTACGCACGTGGCTTCGCAAAATAGAGGCGGAAAGGCTGGGGGTAATCTTGTCATGCGGATTTATGCCGTCCATCTGGTTTTCGGTAAAGTATTCGCTCTGCTCCATTTTACCTACGTCATGGTACCATGCGCCCACCTTTGCAAGCAACGCGTTCGCTCCAATCTCGCGGCAGGCGTTCTCGGCAAGCGTTCCCACGCTCATCGAATGGTTGTAGGTGCCGTTTGCCGTTTGATACAGCTTCTTCAGCACCGGTGCGTTCGTGTCGCACAGGTCAATAAGACGGAATACCGATGCCGTATTCAAAAGCAGCTCAATCGGAGTGAGCAGGGCAAGGGTAAGCACTCCGGAAAGGAAGCCGTTCAGCGCTACGCCGCCAAGAATAATCGGAATGTGGCTGAGCGGCTCGTTAAAGATGACTGCGAGAATTACGACGATTACGGCGTTGAAGAACGCCAGCATGAGCGACACCAGGATTAAATCCATGCGCTTTTCTATCTTGCGGACGATTGTGGAGCCGGCAAGACAGCTTGCCAGCGTGAACATGAACGGAACCACGCGCGCGTCGGCGGCATCAAAGGCTGCGAACGCCATGATGAACGAAAGGAACATGGCGCTCTGCTGACCGTACAGAATGGCATCCAGAAGAATCATGAGCGTTGCCGGCACGATGACCAAAAGAGAGAACGGATCGTTGAAGAATTCCGTCTTTCCGCCGAAAGTTATGCCCGCGTATACCAAAAGAAAGCATACGACCTGAAAAATCAGCTCGCGCAGATGGATTTTGCGTCCGAACGGCGCAAAGGCGAACAGCAGGAACCACATTGTCGCCAGCAAAAAAAGGTACAGCTCAGAGTTCGCAAAGGAGCGGTAGTCAAGGTAGAACGGCGATTCCGCCATCTTCTGGAGCTTTGCGTAGCCGTCCTCCGTAATTGGAAAGCCCTTGCGGATGATTTTTTCGCCTTCTTCTATGAATACAGGATTCATCTCGTCGGCAGGAATTGTCTTTGGCGCAAAAATCGTGCGGTCGGCAATCTGCCCAACCTCAAAATCGTCCAGCCGGAAGGAATAAATCGTCTGGCTCATCGTGATGTCAAAAAAGTTCACTGCGGAAGCCGCAATGAAGCCAAGGACGATAAGAATGATGACCGGGTAGTGGGCTTTTATGTACGCGCCCAGATCCGACATAAGTGCTCCCGCTGTCTGTGCCAGCGGATTAGAATTCTGTTTGCTCATTTTCGTATGCCTTTACAATTTTCTTTACCAGCGGATTGCGCACGACGTCGTCTGCGGTAAGCTCCATCATTCCGATTCCGTCTATGCCGGAAAGCAGGTGGACGGCATGAAGCAGTCCCGACGGAACTCGTTTTGGCAGGTCAATCTGCGTAACATCGCCGGTAATAAAAACCTTAGAGTTTTCTCCCATTCTGGTAAGGAACATCTTCATCTGCTCCTTCGTCGTATTCTGTGCCTCATCAAGAATGATGACGCTGTTATTCAATGTCCTTCCCCGCATATAGGCAAGCGGCGCAATCTCTATCACTCCCGATTCGCAGAGCCGGCGCACCGTTTCCTTTGGGATGATTGTTTCCATGGAATCATAGAGGGGGCGGAGGTAGGGATTTATCTTGTCTTCAAGGTCGCCGGGAAGAAAGCCAAGGTTTTCACCTGCTTCCACCACTGGGCGCGTAATGACCATGCGGCTTACCTTGTGCGAAAGGACTAGGCGGAGCGCTTCTGCAACGGCTATGAATGTTTTTCCGCTTCCTGCCGCGCCAACGCAGAACACCATGTCGTTTCGGCGCATTGCAAGCACGTATTCCGCCTGATGCGGCGTGTGCGGGTACACCTTACGCACCGCGCCGGGAACAAGGACGGCGGCTGCTTCCATGCTGGTCTGCGGCTCCATGTTCAGCACGGACGTTATTATGTCCGCCGCATTCTTTGAGCCGTCGCCAACTTCATCGGCAATGCGGTCGATTATGTATCGGAACTGCGTTCGCAGGGCTTCGTCCTCGGTGTCTACGGAAAGCTCGTTTCCTCGCGTAAAGACAGGAATGCCCAGATGCTCTTCGATGAGTTTCAAGTTGATGTCATTTGTGCCGCACAAACAGGAAAGCACCTCTCCGTCAGGCACAACAATCGTATATGCGTTTTCCACTTGCTTTTTATTGTAAAGAAAAGCAATGCGTTCGGCAATAAGACACAGGGAAAACGCACGGAAATCAATTTTATAGGAAGAGGCATAAAAAAATAGCGCAAAGGAGAAGTTGCAGACTTCAAAAACACCCATTTTTGCGCCGCGTAAGCGGCAAAGTTAATAAGTTCCAAACACTAAAAAATGATTTCCATGAATGCGCTATGGGTAGTTCGCTGGACTTGGCGTTTATAGACCCCTTGCCCATGCGTAGGTGCTAAGGTACGGGTCGGGCTTTACGGTGCCGGGCGTTGCCCAGATTTCGTCGATGAGCCCGTTTTTGTTGATTCGTC
Source organism: uncultured Treponema sp. (assembly GCA_937885475.1). Classification (GTDB taxonomy): domain Bacteria; phylum Spirochaetota; class Spirochaetia; order Treponematales; family Treponemataceae; genus Treponema_D. The sequence goes on along the minus strand of CAKZZR010000174.1, from coordinate 5,415 downwards.
CGATGCGAACCTGTTTGTACAGGTGCTGGTTGGAGCCGTCTATGGTTACCGTGCCTTCCGGGGCGGTAAAACTCAAGCCCTTTGCCGCCACTCGTACGGCTTCCACGTCAAAACTGCCCGCCTTTTCGCAGGCGGCCGCCCACATGTGAACCGCAATGTAGCCCGCTTCTATTGGGTCTCCGGTTACGCGATCTGCGCCGTATTCGTTCTTGTAGTCAGATACGAATTTTGCGTTGCGCGGCGTTTCCGTGGTCTCGTAGTAGTTCCATGCTACAAGATGCCCTGTAAGTTTTTCCGTTCCGATTTTGTTTGCTTCCTCCTCTGCAATGGAAAAACTCATGACCGGAATTTTTTCGGACGTGATGCCCGCTTCCTTAAGCTGGGTAAAAAACGCTACGTTTGAGTCTCCGTTCAGGGTGTTCAGAATTACGTCCGGCTTTTCCTTGATGATTTCTGCAATCTGTGCGGAAAAGTCGCTGTGTCCCATGGGAACGTATTCCTCGCCGACGCAGGTGCCTTCCAGCTGGGCAAGCTGCGCCTGTATGATGCGGTTTGCCGTGCGCGGAAAAATATAGTCGCTTCCAATAAGATACATCTTCTTTCCAAAATGTTCGGCGCAGTAGTCAACTGCCGGCACTACCTGCTGATTCGGAGAGGCTCCCATGTACATGATGTTTGGACTTGCTTCCATTCCCTCGTACTGAACTGGGTACCACAGCAGGTTGAACAGCTCCTCTACGACCGGCTTTACCGCCTTGCGCGAAGCCGATGTCCAGCACCCAAAAATGGTTACGACCTTGTCATCCTGAATGAGCTTGCGCGCCTTTGCGGCAAAGGTTGACGGATCGCTTGCCCCGTCCTCCTCAACGACCTTGATTTTTTTGCCGAGCACGCCGCCCGCCTCGTTGATTTCCTTGATTGCCATAAGCTCCGAGTCGCGGACGGAGCGTTCGCTTATCGCCATCGTTCCGCTTACCGAATGAAGTATGCCAACCTTTACGGTTTTTGCGCTCTTGTTGCAGCCTGTGGCAAGAAGCGTTCCTGCTATGGCACATGTGGTAAGCGCGAGCGCGCGTATAGTAGTCTTTTTCATGATTCCTCCAAAAAAAATCCTCTTTTGTTCGTTCATTTGCTGTTCTACAGCAGGTCATATGTCGTCATAAGCCCCTTGCCCTTGACGTTGCTCTGTATGGGCTCGCTGAATTCCACTCCCTTGTCCTTGAGCTTGTCGTATACGGATTGTGACACGCGGATTTTGCCGGGCTGGGCGGCGCTTTCCATGCGGCTTGCCACGTTTACGGTGTTTCCCCATACGTCGTAGATGAATTTTGTCTTTCCAAGAATTCCGGCGGTAACAGGGCCGCAATTCAAGCCAATCCTTATGTTGAATTTTATTCTGGCGGTTTTGTTGTATTCCGCCAAGTCTTCGTACATTCCCTTTGCAAACTGCGCCATCCGCTCTGCATGATCTTCCACAGGGTCTGGAATTCCGCATGCCGCCATGTATGCGTCTCCGATAGTCTTTATTTTTTCCACGCCGATGGCGCGCGCCCGGTCGTCAAAGCGGTCAAACAGGTTGTTAAGCGCGTCTACTATTTCTGCCGCGCTGTATCCGCCTGAGGTTTTTGTAAAATCCACGATGTCTGAAAAAAGAATCGTAACGTCGTCATGGTTCTTACCGATGGAATGGATGCCTTCCTTCAGCTCGTTCGCAATGCTGTCTGGCAGAATGGCGCGAAGCAGGTGGTCGGACTTGTCCTTTTCCTGCGCCAGCTCTGCGGTGCGCTGCTGAACCATGTTCTCCAGACGCAGGTTCTCAAGCTGAATCGCGCGCTGCTTAAGGTAGAATATGACTATGACCGAGCCAAGGATAAGGATGACCAGCACAATCCAGAACACCGGCATCTGGTACAAGTACGGCTTCTGTACGAACAGCATTGCCTCCGCCTGCTCGGAATAAAAGCCGTCGCCGTTGATTGCGTTCACAAGGAATGTGTGGCGGCCCGGCTTTAGGTTCGTGTAGGATAACGCGCGCACTGAACTTGGAGCACTGAAGTCGTCCTCAAAATTGGTAAGCTTGTGCGTAAAGCGTATTCGTTCCGGCGCGTCAAAGCTGATTCCGGTGAATTTTATTTCCACGCGCTTTGTTCCCGGCTTGAGCGTAATAGGCTTTGTCGTGTTCGTGTACAGCTTGTTGTCCACGGTAACGCTTTCTATGTGAACCAGCGGCATGACCGGGTTTTCGTAGACGCGCACGGGGTCGTAGACTGCAACGCCGTCAACCATAGTGAACCACAGGCGGCCGTGGCGGTCGGTAAGGCTTTTTGCGGTGGAGGTGGGACCGTCGGAATCAAGTCCGTCGTTCTTGCTGTAGGATTTTACGGTAACGGCTGTTGCCTTGCCCTCCAGTGCGTTCAGAATTTCCTTTGAGGACGCAGAGGCGATGCCGTGATTGCTTATAATCCATAGGTTGTTCGTTCCGTCGGCAAGAATCTGGAACACAGAGTCTGTGCCAAGCCCGTTTTCGGAGCTGACGCTTTCAAAAATGCTTGGAATGCCACGCTCCGGATCAAAGCCCGAACAGCGGGTAATGCCGCTTCCGCTGCAAATCCAGTATGCGCCGTCAACAACCTGGTTTATCTTGAATATGACGTTTCCTGCAAGTCCGTTTTCTGTAGTTATATGTGAAAGAATCCTTTCGTCCTTTATGAGGTAGATTCCGTCGCCGTCCGTGCCAATCCATACGATGTCGTTGTTGTCTTTGTACAGACACATGATGTATTCGTTTACCAAGCCGTCAATCTGCTTAAAGTTGTTAATGCTGCCGTCCGCGTGAATGATGCTTAAGCCTGTGGTTGTGCCCACGTACAGTTCATTCGGCGCGGTTTCTATGGCGACGCGCACTTTGTTTCCGACTAAGCCATTGTCCGTCGTCCAGCTTTTTATGGCTCCCGTAGCAGGGTTGTAGCGCAACTGACCGGGCTTGGTATAACAGCTGACCAAAATATCGCCGTTTGCCGTGGTTCCCACATGGCGCACACGCAAGCCCTTGGTGTATTCGGTCAACTGATTGTGTACCTGCCGCTCGTCATCGTAGCAAAAAACGCCGCTGTCCGTGCCCACCCAAATGCGTCCGCGGGCATCTTCCACGATGGCGTTTGCGGTGGCACCCAGTTTGGTCACCTTAAATTTGCCGTGCGTCAGTTTGCCAATGCCGTTGCGGTCGGTGGCAAACCAGATGTTGCCTTCGCGGTCGCAGATAATCTTGTTGATGTTTGCGGAACTTAAATCTTTGCCCACCTGGTACTCAAAAAATGCGCCATTGCTAAAGACGGCAAGTCCTTTTTCCGTGCCAAACCAAATCGTTCCGTCTGTGGCGACATAAATTGTAGACGTAGATGTGGTGTCAAGCATCGTGCCTGTTTTGAGCGGAGAAACATTGCTGTTGCGCACGCGTACCAAGCCTTGCCCGCCCAGCCCAATCCAAAAGTCACCTTTTAAATCTTGCGCAATGGACGTACAAAAATAGTTGCCAAAGCGGTCAAGTTCGGGCATGGTGCGGAACAAGCCGTCAGCAAACAGGAACAGACCTTTTTCATTTGCCGTCACCAGCCACACGCGCCCCGCCGTGTCGCAGTACAGCGACGTTGCGATAATGCCCTTAGAAACGGTACCCGCCTGAAACTGCGGCGTAATCAAATGCCCCTGCGGGGTCAGATACACCACGCCCGCCGCCGTGCCAATCCAAATGTTTCCGTTTTTGTCTTCTACCAGCGCGCGCACGGAATTGTTGGGAAGCCCGTTCTGCGTGGTGTAACTTTTGTTTCCGTCAGGAGCAATTTTTTGCAGGCCTTCATCATTTGAACCGAGCCACACCGTACCCCTGCTGTCCTCGTAAATGGCGCGCACGGACGCAAAATGATAATCGTTGTCGCGGGAACGTTTTATGGTGTTAAAGGCAACGCCGTCAAAGCGCACCAAGCCTTCGTACGTGCCCACGTTGATGTAGCCGTCTTTTGTCTGCACGATGTCGGTCGCCGTCGTTCCCGTCAGTCCGCCAAAAGAACTCCACATCTGATACACATAATTGTCAAAAAAAGATGCTTGCGCAAACAGCGCCTGTGCAAAAAACAGACATACTGAAACAAAAAAACACTTTCTCATCATATCAGTATTATAAGACGAAAAAGTGTTTTTTGCTAGGGAAAAAGAGAGAATTCAGTAGCAAGCGATTACAGGAAAATCAACCCCAGTACGCCCGCGGGAACAAGATACAGCGCAAACCATTCCAAATGACCGCGGCGAATAATGCCCATCAGCCACGCAAGCGCAAGGTAGCCAGAAACGAATGCCGCCGCACAGCCCACAAGCAGCGGGAGCAGCCCCACCGCACCCGTGACGGCGGTTAAATCTTTTGCTTCCAAAATGAATGCGCCCAAAATTGCCGGAATAGCCACGATAAACGAATAGTCACCTGCCGTGCGGCGGTCAACACCGCTGAACAAGGCGCCCGCAATCGTAGAACCGCTGCGGCTGATACCCGGTAATGTTCCCACGCCCTGCGCAAAGCCGATGATGAGCGCTTGCCACCAGTTGATTCCCGTCAGGTGGCGGTCGCCGGAAACGCCGTTTATTGCCGCGCGGTGCAGACAGCGAATTTTATCCACCACTGACGATGCTACGAGCAATCCCGCCGTTACCAAAAAGCCAATGCACACATACGTGAGCGAAATATTTTTAATCAGTTTGCTGGTAACCATGCCGATTGCACCCGTCACTATCGTCGTCATAATAATCATTATGATTGTGTAACGTCCTGCCTGCTCGTTGGGCGCAAGCGTCGCAATCTTAGCGTCGGTAATCGGGGCAGAATTCATCGGCTCGCCCTTTTGCCCGATAGCACGGAACAAAATCATACACAGACGTCCGATAACTTTTCTAAAATAGATGACGACCGCAAGCAAGGTTGCCATGTGCAACAATACATCAAACAACAGAGGAACTTCGTCCAAGCCAAGCAAATGCTGCGCAACCGCCAGATGTCCGCTGGAAGAAACGGGCAAAAATTCTGCCACGCCCTGTAATACGCCTAAAATAAGTCCTTGCAAAATAGTCATACTTTTTCCTCGCTTACACGCCTATTTTACACTCTTTCCAGTAATCCTTCAACCAGTTTTGCGCTCATTTCGGCGGCGCCACTTTCGTTGAACAGGCTTGTCGTTTCTTCTGTTTCATCTGCCATGTCGCTCATACAGCGCAAGATAAGGTACGGCGTGTCGTTTACGTAGCACGCGTGTGCGATTGCCGCCCCTTCCATTTCTACGCAAGCGGGGGCACATGCGTCTACAATGCGTTTTTTTACGTCCTTGTCCGCAATAAACTGGTCGCCGCTTGCAATGCGTCCCGGAACAAGCC
>CAKZZR010000173.1 GCA_937885475.1 uncultured Treponema sp. | reverse complement strand
GCTTGTGGAGCATCCTGCGTTAGACAAAAACTACAAGGGCTTTGTTGACGGGCTTGCAGAAGCTGGCTACGTTGACGGAAAGAACATTTCCATCGATTACCACAATGCTCAGGGTGAGCAGGTGAACTGCGTTACCATTGCAGAAAAGCTCATCAATGACCGCGACGACCTTATTTTTGCCATCGCAACTCCTGCTGCACAGGCTGTTGCAAACCTTACACAGGACATTCCAATCGTCATCTCTTCCGTAACCGATCCGGAATCTGCAAAGTTGGTGCTTAAGAACACTAACCCGGGAACGAACGTTACGGGAACCTCTGACCTTACGCCGTGCGAGGCACAGATTGACTTGCTCCGCAAACTTGCGCCCAACGCTACGACCGTTGGAATCATGTATTGTTCAAGCGAGCAGAATTCTCACTTCCAGGCTTCGTTGGCAAAGGCTGCCTGCGACCGTGTGGGACTCAAATATATCGAAGGAACTGTTTCCAATTCCAACGAAATCCAGCAGGTTGCGCAGAGCCTGTGCGGAAAGGTTGACGCAATCTATACGCCTACCGACAACATGATTGCAGCTGGAATGGCTACGGTGGCTCAGGTTGCCATCGAGAACAAGATTCCTACAATCGTAGGCGAGGAAGGGATGGTCGTTTCCGGTGGACTTGCCACATACGGCATCAACTACTACGAGCTTGGAAAACAGACTGCCCGCATGGCTGTTGAGATTCTTAAGGATGGTAAGAAGCCTGCCGACATGCCAATTCAGTATCTTGAGAAGTGCGACCTGAGCGTGAACGAGGAGACTGCAAAGGCTATCGGAATCACAATTCCGAATACACTGTAATTTTTTAGAACGAGGTTTTTGATATGGCAATCCTGCTTGCTATGGAAGGCGCTGTCTCTCAGGGAGTTCTTTGGGGGCTTATGGCGCTGGGTGTTTATCTTACGTTCAGAATTCTGAATGTTGCGGACATGACCGTTGACGGAAGCTTTGCCGCCGGCGGTGCCGTTACCGCAATTCTGATTACCCGCGGAATGAATCCGCTTTTAACGCTTCTGTTTGTGTTCATAGTGGGAACGCTCTGTGGTCTGGTAACCGGATTCATGAATACAAAGCTCAAGATTAACATTCTGCTTGCAAGTATTCTTACGCAGATTGCTCTATATTCCGTGAACATACGCATTATGGGCAAGGCAAACACGCCGCTTTTGGGCAATCCTACCATAATGAGCATGTTCCGCTCTCTTACCGGCGGTGCCGTTACAAAAACGACGGCATCGCTCATCATCGGCTGTATCGTCATAGTGGTCATCATTGCCCTGATGTACTGGTTCTTTGGAACTGAGCTGGGCAGCGCAATCCGCGCCACCGGCAACAACGAGCACATGGTTCGCGCAATGGGCGTGAACACCGATTCTATGAAAATCCTTGGACTTATGATTTCTAACGGAATGGTTGCCATGAGCGGTGCGCTTGTTGCCCAAAGTCAGGGATATGCCGACGTTGGCATGGGAACGGGAACGATTGTCGTGGGGCTTGCGAGCATCATCATTGGCGAGGTGATTTTTGGAAGTCATTTTGGCTTTTGGTGGGTGCTTGTGTCTGCGGTGTTCGGTTCCATCGTCTACCGCATCGTCATTGCGGTCGTGCTTCAGCTTGGTCTTAAGTCCACGGACTTAAAGCTTCTGACGGCGCTTATCGTAGCAATCTCGCTTTCTATTCCGGTGCTTAAGCGCAAGGCTGCCCGCCGCAGGAATTCCCTTCCGGGAATGAATGTGGGAGACGAGGAGAACACGCGGCACGTCGTGGTAAAAAAGCACGAGGAAGACAACGAATAGTTTTGGGAGACGAAAATGCTTAAATTGTTCAATATAACTAAGACCTTCAATCCCGGAACGATTACAGAAAAGAAAGTGCTCCGTGGAGTTGACCTTGACATTGCTGACGGCGACTTCATTACCGTCATCGGCGGAAACGGCGCCGGCAAATCCACGCTTCTGAACATCATTGCGGGCGTGCATTTTACGGACTCCGGCTCCATAACGTTGGACGGAGTTGACCTTACGACAAAGCCGGAATACCAGCGCGCGAAGTATCTGGGGCGCGTGTTCCAGGATCCGATGATGGGAACGGCTGCCAACATGTCTATTGAAGAAAATCTTGCAATGGCAATGCGCCGCGGAAAAAAGCGCGGGCTTTCGTGGTACGTGCAGCCGGCGGAAAAAGAAGTGTACCGCCAGAAGCTTGCGCTGCTTGATCTTGGACTGGAAAATCGTATGAACGCAAAGGTTGGTCTGCTTTCCGGTGGTCAGCGACAGGCACTCACGCTCCTTATGTCGACCCTGCAGAAGCCAAAGTTGCTCTTGCTTGATGAGCATACTGCCGCGCTTGACCCAAAGACGGCAAAGAAGGTGCTTGAGCTTACCGAGGAATTCGTTCAGCGAGACAACCTTACGGCGTTCATGGTTACGCATAACATGCGCGACGCAATCCGCTACGGAAACCGCCTTATCATGATGATGGACGGTCGAGTAGTGTTTGATGTGCGCGGTGAGGAAAAGAAAAAACTTACCGCAGAGGATTTGCTTGCCAAATTCAGTGGTGCGGAAATGAACGATAAGATGATTCTTGGTTGACAGATTCGCTGCAATTTACTAATATACAACCAGCATCAAAGGTGATGCGGACAATGCGTCAGGCGTATTGTCCGCATCACCTTTTTTTATGTCCGCGTAAGTTTTGGCTTTGCGGGCTGGAATGTAGGGGTTATGTATGGAAAAAACGTTGTATGAGCCGTCCTTTGAGCACGACAACTGCGGTATTGGTGCCGTCGTGAATATTGACGGTCACCAGTCAAGGAAAATCGTTGAGAATGCGCTTTGCATTGTGGAAAAGCTTGAGCACCGCGCGGGTAAGGATGCCGCAGGCGAGACTGGAGACGGTGTCGGAATCCTCGTTCAGATTTCGCATGATTTTTTTAAAAAAGCCACCGCGCCGCTCGGCATTGAGCTTGGCGGGGAGCGGGACTACGGCGTTGGTATGTTCTTCTTTCCGTCTGATGAGCTTAAAAGGGCGCAGACACAGAAACTGTTTGAGAACCTTTGTAAAAAGGAAGCTCTTGACTTTTTGGGCTGGCGCGAGGTTCCGGTCAATGCTGACGTTCTTGGGAAAAAAGCCAGGGACTGCATGCCGAACATAATCCAGTGCTTCGTGAAACGTCCTGAAAATATTCAGCAGGGGCTTGAATTTGACCGCAAGCTGTACATTCTGCGCCGCCAGTTCGAGCATTCCTCAAAGGAAACGTACGTCGCAAGCCTTTCAAGCCGCACCATAGTATACAAGGGAATGTTCCTCGTGCAGCAGCTCCGCACCTTTTACTGTGACCTTCAGTCGCCGGAATATGTTTCTGCCCTGGCAATCGTTCATTCCCGCTTTTCCACGAACACAAACCCAAGCTGGGAGCGGGCTCACCCGAACCGCTTCATAGCGCATAACGGCGAAATAAACACAATCCGCGGAAATGCCGACCGCATGCTTGCCCGCGAGGAAACGCTTTCTTCCGAGGTTCTGACCGACGAAGAGATGAGGAAAGTTCTGCCTGCCATTGAGCCTGACGGCTCGGATTCAGCCCGTCTTGACAACACTCTTGAATTCCTTGTGATGAACGGTCTTCCGCTTGCCCTTGCCGTTATGATTTGTATTCCTGAGCCATGGAAAAACGATACCACGATGAGCCAGGAAAAAAAGGACTTCTACCATTACTACGCTACCATGATGGAAAGCTGGGACGGTCCTGCCGCGCTTCTTTTTAGCGACGGCGACGTTCTTGGCGCCACTCTTGACCGAAACGGACTCCGCCCGAGCCGCTATTACATCACTAAGGATGGAATGCTCATCCTTTCTTCAGAGGTGGGATGCCTTGATATTCCAGAGGAAAATATCGAGAAAAAAAGCCGCCTCATGCCGGGAAAAATTCTTTTGGTTGACACAAAGCAGAAAAAAATCATATCTGATGAGGAATGCAAGCGCCTGTACTCAACGGAGCATCCTTTTGGTGAATGGCTCGACAGCCACTTGGTTCACCTGAGCGACCTTGAGATTCCTAACAAGAAAATTCCTGTATACAGTCAGGAAGAGCGGGACAGAATGTACCGCGCGTTCGGCTGGAACTATGAGGACGTGAACGAGATGGTGCTTCAGATGGCAAAAAACGGCGTGGAGCCTACCGGAGCCATGGGCGTTGACACTCCGCTTGCCTGCATGAGCGACAAGCACCCGAGCCTTTATTCATATTTCAAGCAGCTGTTCGCTCAGGTAACGAACCCGCCTTTTGACTCATTGCGTGAGAAAATCGTAACTGACACAACGGTTTATGTTGGTTCAGACGGAAACCTTCTGAAGCCTGAGGGCAAGAACTGCACAGTGCTAGAGATAAACAACCCGATTCTTACCGGCGTTGACATGCTAAAGATAAAGAACATGAAAAAGCCGGGCTTCAAGGTAGTTACCGTTCCGCTTCTTTATTACAAGGGAAGTTCCCTGCAGGCGGCTTTGGACGAGCTTTTGCTTAGCGTTGACAAGGAATACAGAAACGGTGCGAACGTGATGGTTCTTTCTGACCGTGGCGTTGATGAGAGCCATGTTGCGATTCCTTCTTTGCTTGCGGTTTCTGCCGTGGAGCAGCATCTTGTGCGCACTAAAAAGCGCACTGCAATTTCAATAATCCTTGAGTCCGCAGAAATTCGCGACGTCCATCAGTCGGCTATGTGCCTTGGCTACGGCGCACGTGCTATAAATCCGTATCTTGCGCACGAGTGCATCGCCGAGCTCATTGACCAGAAGCTTCTGGACAAGGACTACCACACTGCGATTGACGACTACAACAAGGCGATTATAAACGGAATCGTGAAAATCGCGGCAAAGATGGGAATTTCTACCGTTCAGTCGTACCAGTCAGCCCAGATTTTTGAGGCGGTCGGAATTGCGCCGGAAGTGATTGACAGGTATTTTACGAACACGGTTAGCCGGGTAGGCGGAATCACGCTCAAGGAAATTGAGGAGGACGTGAGTTTCCATCATAACAAGGCATTTGACCCGCTTGGGCTTACGGTGAATACGCACCTGGATTCCGTGGGACTTCACAAGATGCGCCGCGGTCCTAATGCGGAAGACCACCTTTACAGCCCGGAGACAATCATAGCGCTTCAGGAGTCAACCCGAAACGGAGACTATGCGCGCTTCAAGGAATACACGAGCCTTGTTGACGAGAACGCCCATCCGCACACGCTGCGTGCAATGCTTGATTTTGCGTTTGATGAGTCCAAGGCGATTGACATCAATGAGGTTGAAGGCGTTGAAAGCATAGTGCAGCGCTTCAAGACTGGAGCCATGAGCTACGGTTCCATAAGCGAGGAAGCTCACCGCTGCATGGCAATCGCTATGAACCACCTGCACGGAAAATCCAACAGCGGCGAGGGCGGTGAGAAGCCTGAGCGTCTTGGAACAGAGGCGAACAGCGCCATAAAGCAGGTTGCCTCCGGCCGCTTTGGCGTTACGGAGGAATATCTTCTTTCTGCAAAGGAGATTCAGATAAAGATGGCTCAGGGCGCAAAGCCAGGCGAGGGAGGACATCTTCCTGGAAAGAAGGTGTACCCATGGATTGCAAAAACTCGATATGCAACTCCAGGCGTTTCGCTCATCTCGCCGCCGCCGCACCACGACATCTATTCTATAGAAGATTTGGCGCAGCTTATCTATGACCTTAAGAATGCAAATCGTTCTGCGCGCATTTCCGTAAAGCTTGTGAGCGAAGCAGGAGTAGGAACCATTGCGGCGGGAGTTGCAAAGGCTGGCGCTCAGGTAATTCTCATAAGCGGACACGACGGCGGAACAGGAGCTGCCCCGATTTCTTCAATACATCATGCGGGGCTTCCGTGGGAGCTTGGACTTGCGGAAACGCATCAGACCTTGATTCAGAACGGACTTAGAAGCCGTGTTGTTATAGAAACTGACGGAAAGCTCATGAGCGGTCGTGACGTTGCAATTGCCGCGTTGCTTGGTGCCGAGGAATTCGGTTTTGCCACGGCTCCTCTTGTGACTATGGGGTGCGCCATGATGCGCGTCTGCAATCTTGACACCTGTCCGTTCGGAGTGGCAACACAGAACAGCGAGCTTCGTAAGCGCTTTACCGGTAAGCCTGAGTATGTTGAGAATTTCATGCGCTTTATAGCTCAGGAGCTCCGCGAGTACATGGCACGTCTTGGCGTGCGAACCATAGAGGAAATGTGCGGTCGCACTGACCTTCTTAAGCTGAAGGAAAAGCAGGGCTTTAAGCGAGCTTCTCTTGTTGACTTAAGCCGCATCATAGGCTGGAGAAGTCCGGAGAACGCAAAAACTCACTTTGTTCCTGAGGATGTGTTCAACTTTGGACTTGAGAATACCGTTGACGAGAAGGTTCTTCTTAAGGAATTTGATAGAGCGGCAAAATCTGAGCACGGAGAATTCAGCGTTCAGGTTACTTCTACTGACAGGACGCTTGGAACGATACTTGGAAGCGAGATTCAAAAAAGGTTCGGTTCCGCTTTGGACGAGGATTCCTTTACGGTGAATGCCGTTGGGGGCGGCGGTCAGAGCTTTGGCGCGTTTATTCCCAAGGGGCTTACGCTCCGCCTTACGGGGGACGCAAACGACTACCTTGGAAAAGGCTTAAGCGGCGGAAAAATCGTAGTAAAGACGCCAGAGAAGTGCACGTTCAAGGCAGAGGAGAACATACTCATTGGAAACGTTGCGCTTTTTGGTGCTACTAGCGGCGAGGCGTTCATAAACGGAGTTGCGGGCGAGCGCTTCTGCGTGCGTAATTCCGGGGCGCTTGCCGTAAGCGAAGGCTGCGGTGACCATGGTCTTGAGTACATGACGGGCGGAACTGCGGTGATTCTTGGCGAGACAGGGCGGAACTTTGCCGCCGGAATGAGCGGCGGAACGGCTCATGTGCTTGACATGAAGCACGACCTTTACAAGCGGCTGAACAAGCAGCTTGTTACCATGAGCGAGCTTAGCGACGAGCATGACAAGGAAGTTCTAAAGGGAATAATTGAGAAGCACGTCCGTGAGACGGAGTCCGAACTTGGAAAGAAAATCCTTTCTGATTTTGAAGGTTATGTTCCGTACTTCAAGAAGATTGTGCCGAACGACTATCAGCGCATGCTCACGGAGATAAGCAAGGCTGAGGAGCGCGGTTTGACCCACGACGAGGCGGTTCTTGATGCGTTCTACACGACCACCGGGCAGAAGCGGCTGGCATAGCCGGGGCGTTACGGGGGTGGCTTTAGCCCCCGTAGAGAGGGTAGCGTAAGACGGCGGGCATTGAGCTTTGCGAAATGGCAGCCGGCTGAAGCGAGGGGGAGACTTCCCCCTGAAAATAGGAGATACGAAAGTGGGAAAACCAACTGGATTTTTAGAATATACACGGCTTCAGAACGGAGATGTGCCTCCGCTGGAAAGAATCAAGGGCTTCAAGGAATTTCACACCTATCTTGATGATGATGAGCGTAAAAAACAGGCCGCGCGGTGCATGAACTGCGGCGTTCCTATGTGCCAGAGCTCCATAAAGCTCGCAGGCATGGTGACAGGATGCCCTTTGCACAACCTTATTCCTGAATGGAACGATGCGCTTTTTCAGGGGCAGTACGACATGGCGGCGTGGCGGCTTTTGAAGACATCGAGCTTTCCAGAATTCACAGGTCGTGTGTGCCCGGCACTTTGCGAGAAAGCCTGCAACTGCGGAAATGGCGGCGACATAAATCAGGCCGTTACGATTCATGACAACGAGCTTTTTATAATTGAGCATGCGTTTGCTTCCGGCTACATGAAGCCACAGGTTCCGGCTGTCAGGTCAGGTAAGAAGGTTGCCGTAGTCGGTTCGGGACCGAGCGGACTGGCCGTTGCCGATGCGCTGAACCGCCGCGGACACAACGTTACTGTTTTTGAGCGCGAGGACAAGGCTGGTGGACTTCTGATGTACGGAATTCCGAACATGAAGCTTGATAAGAAGATAATTGAGCGGCGCATAAAGCTCATGGAAGCGGAAGGCGTTCAGTTTGTCTATAATGCTGACGTGGGAAAAAACGTTCAGGCAGAAAAGATTCTTTCTGAATATGATGCCGTTGCCCTTTGCTGCGGGGCAAAAAAAGCCCGTCCCCTTACTGCGACTGGAGCGGACAAGGCAAAGCGTGGACTCATGTTTGCCGTGGACTACCTTAAGGCTAGCACTAAGCTTCTGGTGAGCCAGAACGTGGAGGACGACGGCTTCTTTGACGTGAAGGGAAAGAACGTGATTGTTCTTGGAGGCGGCGACACAGGAAACGACTGCACCGGAACTGCAATCCGCTTTGGGGCCGCAAGCGTGACCCAGATAGAGATGATGCCATGTCCTCCAAAAGAACGAGCGGCAAGCAATCCGTGGCCGCAGTGGCCAAAGGTGCTAAAGACTGACTACGGTGCCGAGGAGTCAATTGCAGTGTACGGTCATGACCCGCGCGTGTACGAGACTACGATAAAGGAAGTGCATGTAAAGGACGGAGCTGTGTGCGGCATAACGACCGTTCAGGTTGAATTCAAGAACGTTGACGGAAAGCGGACCCTTTGTGAGAGGCCGGGAACAGAAAAGGAGCTTCCTGCTGACCTTATCCTTGTTGCGGCGGGATTTTTGGGCTGCGAGGAATACACAGCCCAAGCATTCAAGACTCCGCTCACCTCACGCGGTACGGTTGAGTCTGTGGGTGAATCTGTTCCGGAATGCGCGAGCCCCAACGGCTACAGGACCAGCGTGAGCAAGGTATTTGCCGCAGGCGACATGCGGCGCGGACAGTCCCTGGTGGTCTGGGCAATCGCCGAAGGCCGCGAGTGCGCCCGCCAGATAGACGAGTACCTCATGGGGTATTCGAATATGTAGGAAGTCAAGGAAGAAGAACAGCCGGAGGTTTTGCTGAATATAAAAGCCTCTGGCTGTTCCTTCAATCATGTCCAAAGAATAATTTGCAGCATTAAGAGATTCTTTTGTTGTTTTACGCTTTGAGAATCATATTCAACTTAAAAAAATATTCATGATTGCCCGTAGTGCTTTAAAAGACCTGCTTTTCTAGTATAAAAAACGAGTAGTTTTTTCAACACCCACTTTGAAAATTTTATCAAATATGCTAGATTTATTCAGATTATGAACAGTGAAGTAGCGATATTACAGAACATTGCTGATACCCTTAAGGAATACCCGCTCGCAAGTCAGCGCGTGCTTGCCGAAAACGCCGGAATGTCAATCGGACTTATGAACGCCGTAATCAAACGCTTTGTAGAGCGCGGCTGGATTATGCTTACAAACGTGAACCTTCGTAAGCTCTCTTATGCAATCACCCCAGCCGGAATCGCCGAGCTTACCGAGCGTAGCCAGACATTTGCCAAGCGCACGTTCGCCCTTGCAAACCGCTACAACGACGCGCTCTGCAAGGCAGTGTCCGATGCCAAAAAAGAAGGAAATACAAAGCTCGCCCTTTACGGCAACAGTTACATCAAGTTCCTGCTTGTTTATGCCTGCCAGACGCTGAATGTTACATTTTTGGAAAAGGATGTGAACGCCCCGATTGAATCTGACGCTTTTTGCGTGGTGGGCGAGCAGAATGACGAAGCTGACATTGCCCGCCTTACTGAGCAGGGCTGCGTGAATTTGTTGGATTTGCTGGAAGAGTAAAGTTTTGCAACGGGCTTGGTTGGATTTTGCTAAAAATTAGACTTCTGAAATGTTTAAGAATTTAATATAGGAGATATAAATTATGATTAACATCCAGAATCGTGGGGGGGGGTACAGCCGTATAGTATAAGCGAGGAATCCTCAAAAAGGATTACCGTGCTTCGCTTTCTTTTAATCGTTCTTGTCGTATTCATTCACAACTGCTACACAACAGAGTCAATCCAAAAAATCATCGCGTCTGGTGACGTTCCGCCTGTTTTTGCCGAAAATGCCTTCGGACGCTGGGTAAAGCTTTTCATCACATTCGGCATTGCCCGTTCCGCCGTTCCTCTCTTTTTTATGTTTGCGGCCTTCTTGCAGGCAAAGAAAAATGACGGCTATCCTGTTCTTCTTAAAAAACGCGCAAAATCACTGCTTCTGCCGTTTGTGCTTTGGACTGCAATCTATGTTTTTTATTATGGGGGCTTAAAGCTCCTTGTTGCAAAAATCGCTCCGCAGTTTATCAGCCACCCCGAAAACAATATGCTTGCATGGACTTTTTCTGAATGGGTGCATAAAATTTTTGGTTACAGACCAAACGGCAAAGGCGGATTGGATCTTCCAGAGCTTGCCGTTCAGTTCTGGTTTGTCCGCGACCTTATGATTCTTGTTATCATTTCGCCCGTGCTAAAATGGCTCATAAAAAACTTCCCCATAGGATTTTTGTTCTTCGTCACGGCTGTATATGCCGTTCCAGTCCAGCTTTATGTTTTGGTAAGCCAGGCCTTGTTTTTCTATGTACTCGGTCTTTACTGGGGCATGTACGATATTCCGCTTTTTGAGACTGTAGATAAAATCAGCTGGAAGGAAGTGGCCTTGCTTTATATGCTTTCTTTCTTTTACACATACAAGATTGGTGGGGGCGACCATTCCACGGAGCATTATTTTATGGTGATTACTTCCTGCGTCATTCTTCTGAAGCTTTCCGCGCTAATCATCAAAAAAGAAAAGCTGTATGCCGCATCTTCATATCTTGCGGGATTCTCGTTCTTCTTGTTTGCGCTTCATGCGCCAGTCCTTAATGGCACTGTTTCAAAACTGTGGATTCGGTTCTTTCCGATGAAAAACACCTTTTTCTGCCTTCTGCAATATTTTGTGCCGACAATCCTTGTGATTTCGATAGGAACAGGAATCGGAATTGTCTTGAAAAAGGTCTGTCCGCCTTTGTTCAGGCTTTTGAACGGGGGAAGGTAAAAACAAAAATTACAGAACATTCACAAATTGAACACATTGACAGCCACTTAATATTACAATAGTATGAAACATA
>CAKZZR010000172.1 GCA_937885475.1 uncultured Treponema sp. | reverse complement strand
TCGATACGCTTTTGAGCAAGGCTGAACTTCTTGCCAAAAACTGCGCCCTGAAAGTACCCGATTTTATCGAGTTGAACACCATTGGCTCAGTTCTGCACTCTATTATAACGGCTTAGAAAACATTTTTAAACTGATTCACAAGGTGGCGGGCGGAGAGCCACTCGCAAGCACAATGTGGCACAGCAACCTTTTTTACTCAATGTTTGAAAAGACAGAGAATCGCCCTGCGGTACTGCCAAAGGACTTGCGCGTACCGCATACTTCTCCACTTTCATCACGCAACAAACCATTCTTAAAAGCCGTGAAGATAAAATTGCGTTAAGGATGTATCGTAACTTCGTCTCTTAGCGGGGCAGCCCGCAAGGGCTGTGCAAACAAGCCGTATCTATGTCTTCTCGTGCAGAACTATTTTTCAATATATTTTGTGACTGCCATTTTCACCGTCTGCCAAAAATCCGCCAACCTCAAAAACAAATGAGAGCATTTTTCCCATTTGATTGTGTAGCCGTAGGTGTGGCGGTAAAAATGACGGAAGCCCATATATTCTGTGAGCAGAAGCCGTAAATCGGGTGGCAGAAAATTGGGCTGGGAGAACATGCAATCAACAAGATTTCTGTGCCATTGAGGGGAAGATTTAAAGTCAAAATTCAGCGTTTGTCCTATTAAGACAAAGATGTTTTCAAGCCCGTTGTAGAAAGAATGAAGGATGCCGCCGATTGCCGTGATTTCGATAAAATCAGGTTCTTTGTTATTGACCAAAGAGAGAAGAACTTGTGATTTGTCAATCAGTTCATCGATTTGAGAAATTTCGTAATTGATTTTAGTTTTTAGGGCTTTATCCAATTTTTCGTAACTCCCCCAAATCTCTTAAAAGCGCAAAAAACTGCGGCTTTTCGTCAAAATCAACCAAATCGACGGTTTTGCCTGTGGCATCTTCAAGCATTGAATGGGTGGCAAAAAATTTTTGAGGCGGTAAGCCTTTTATGCCAATGTCGATGTCTGAATATTCATCGGCATTTCCCGTAACTTGCGAGCCAAAAATATAACTTTCGGTACAGCCCATATCAAAGAGAACATTTGAGATTTTGGTCGTAAGTTCTTTGCTCAACATTTCGCACCTCTGAAGGAGAGTATAGCATGAAATTAGAAATTTGTGTTTAAAATTTTTTAAACTATAAATCAGAAAAATCCCATGGGAAGCTTATTCAGGAAGAAATTTAGGATTTTTTCTATATGATTTACTAAGTGGCTGCTTTTTTCTATAATATATCTGTAAATATTATTGGTGTCAGAGGAAATAATTATGGCAGCTAAAATTAAAGTTGGTGTTTTGGGCGCAACTGGTATGGTTGGGCAGCGTTATATTAAATTGTTGGAAGATCACCCTTGGTTTGAGGTAACTTATGTTGCGGCAAGCCCTCGTTCTGCAGGAAAGGCATACAAGGATGCTGTGGCAAATCGTTGGCTTATCGGGGCAGAAATTCCTAGCGGAGTTCAGAACCTTATAGTTGAGGATGCAAACGATGCAAGCAAGGCTATAGGTAAGTGCTCATTTGTGTTCAGCGCCCTTGAGATGGGTAAGGAAGAGATTAAGGCTCTTGAGGCTGCTTATGCCGCAGAAGGAATTCCTGTAGTTTCAAACGCAAGTGCAAACCGTTGGACAGAGGATGTTCCTATGCTCATTCCAGAAATCAACTACGCTCATCTTGATGTGATTGCCGAGCAGAAAAAGCATCACGGCTGGGACAAGGGCTTTATTGCAGTAAAGCCAAACTGTTCTTTGCAGACATACATGATGCCAATTTATGCCTTGCAGCAGGCCGGTTACCCAATCAAGCGCATGGTTGTAACGACTTTGCAGGCAACGAGCGGTGCAGGTTACCCAGGCGTTCCTTCTTTTGACATGATAGACAACATCGTTCCATATATTGGCGGCGAGGAAGAAAAGACAGAAAAAGAATGTCTTAAGATTCTTGGTAAGGTAGAAAACGGAAAAATCGTTAATGCGGCAGGTCCGCTTGTAAGCGCAACTTGTACCCGCGTTCCTGTAATCGACGGACACACGGCTACTGTTTCATTGGAATTTGATTTGCCGGATGACAAAAAGCCTAGCCTTGCAGAAATAGAGAAGGTTTGGACAAGCTTTACTTCTGTTCCGCAGGAATTGGACCTTCCGAGCGCACCGGTTCATCCTATCGTAGTTCGCCACGAAGAAAACCGCCCTCAGCCACGCCGCGACCGCGAGACAGAAAAAGGCATGGCATGTGTAATCGGCCGTCTCCGCGAATGTCCTGTGTTTGACGTTAAGTTTGTAGCCCTGAGCCACAACACAAAGCGCGGAGCAGCCATGGGCGGCATCCTGAACGCAGAACTCCTTAAGGCAAAAGGTTTTCTATCGTAGATGCGTTAAAAAAAATTGCGCCAGCAATTTTTTAGCATCAACATACCTGTTCCTTTGTGGACAGGTATTTTTTTTATTTGTTTTGTGATATACTGCGCTTGTGAAAAAGGTTGAGAAGGACAATCCTCTGCTTGAGGAAAATTACAACGAATTGTGCTCGCTGATTGCAGAAACGAATGACCCTGATTTTCTGAAGGAATTTTTCAGCTGT
Organism: uncultured Treponema sp.; assembly: GCA_937885475.1. Lineage (GTDB taxonomy): Bacteria > Spirochaetota > Spirochaetia > Treponematales > Treponemataceae > Treponema_D. The sequence continues at coordinate 15,906 of CAKZZR010000172.1, read as the reverse complement.
CTTTTTACTCCAGGCGAGCGGAACGACATTGCCGAACGCTGGCTGCTCGTAAAAGAAATAAAGGCCGGCACCACACAGCGAGAGATTGCCCGTAAATTCAATATGTCGCTGTGCAAGATTACCCGCGGCTCAAAGGAACTGCAAAAGTCGGACAGTGCCTTTAAGAAGATGCTCCAGATTGCCGAGGAGCGTAAAAAACGCTGAGCAGGGCAACCTTTTTTTTCGTTTTGTTTTGTGCGCTTTAATTTATGCCGCTTGAAGCCTTGAGGAGCGCGGCTGCGTCACTTCTTCGCCAGCGCATGGCGGTTGCGTACGGCGTTTCGTCGTAGATGTTCTTAATGTTCGTGTCAAGACCGTACGAGATGAGCGTTTTGAGCGCTTCTGTGCTTGCAAGGCGCGCGGCATAGTGCAGGATTGTGTTTCCCTGAATGTCGGTTTCCGTACCGGAATATTTTACGATGCTGCTCAGAATTCCTGTGCTGTTGTTCTTAAGCGCAATCGTTACCGCATTGCGTCCCTTGCTGTCTATGAGCGTGAACGGATTCGCGCCCTTTTCAAGCAGAGTGAGCGCAAGCTCGTCATAATTCTGTTCTACTGCAATGCAGAGCGGGGTGTAGCCGTCCGCGTTGCGCGTGTCGTATGGGTAGCCCGCATTTATAAGCATTTTCAAAAGAGAATCTGACTTTCTGTTCCGCACGATTATGTGAACCGGCGTGTTTCCGTCGCTGTCCGCAATGGTCGTGTCCGTGCCAAGCACTTCACGTATTACAATGTCGTCCTGATTCAGGCACAGGCTGAACGGCGTGGTACCGTTCTTGTCTCGTGAAAGCGGATTGCCGCCCGCGCGCCGTATAAGGGCAATAATCTGCGGGTCGCCAGTAAGCGCCGCCTCGTGGAACGACGTTCTTCCAGAAAGCTCCTGAATCTGCGGGTTCGCGCCATTTGAAAGCAGCATTTTTATAAGGCTTAAGGTCTTTGAGCGGATTGCGTCCATAAGAACGGTTCTTCCCTGCGTGTCTGGCTTGTTGGGGTTAGCGCCCTTTGCAAGAAGCAACCCCGCTATGTCGTATTTTCCGCCGATTGCCGCCTCTGCAAGCGGAGATTTGCCGGAAACGCTCTGCGCGTTTATGTCTGCGCCAAGGCTTATAAGGCGTGCAACGGATTTTGGATTTCCCCAGCGGACTGCCATATGAAGCGGCGTGCTTCCAAGGTTGTCGCGGGCATTGACCTTGCAGCCGTTGTTCACTAAAACCTGAATGATTTCCGGGCTGTCTGCCTTTGCCGCGCTGAACAGCGGAGTTTCGCCGTTTGCGTTCTTGGCTTCTGTCTTTGCGCCCTTTATAATCAGCGCGTTCACTGCGTCCTTAAGCTCCCATTCTGCGGCAAAGTGAAGGGCTGTGTTTCCACTTCCGTCTGTGGCGCGGATTGTTCTGCTGGTGATAATCCAGTCCATTACGGAGCCGCCGTCGTAGAGTGCAAGGCTCAGCGGTGATTTGCTGCGGTTGTTCGTGGCAAAAATGTCGGCGTTCTTTGCAATAAGCAGTTCGCCTACCTTCTGACGGTTTCGCAGTACGGTAAGGTATAGCGCGGTGTTTCCGTCTGCGTTGCGCGTGTTAACGTTGTCGGTAAGGCTAAGGATGTACTGAATTTTAGAAAGGCTCGCGTTGTTCTGGATTGCCACTATGAGCGGCGTGTTTCCGTCAGAGTCGAGGCTGTTTATGTTCACCGGATTCACGATTGCCTTAAGAATCGCGTCGGAACTGTCCTTGTCGCGAAGTGCAAGCGTAAGCGGTGTGTTTCCCTTTGTGTCCTTTGAATGAATGTCTGCGCCGTTATGAGCGTAGAACGTTACGTGCTCTTCTGTGCCGTTTTCAATGGCAAGTGCGAGCGGGGTAACGCCGTCCTTGTTGCGCGCGTTGATTTCTGCTCCGCCCCCCAGAATTGTGCTGAGAATTGAAGCGGGAACCTTTGTCATCGTTGCCGTGTGAAGCACGGTGTCGCCGTACATGTCTTTTTCAAGCAGGTTTGCGCCGTAACGGATTAAAAGCGAGTACAGCTCGTAGCGCTGCTTGTCTGGAACGATAAGCAGGACGGGCGTTTTTCCAAGATTGTCCTTTGCGTTTACGTCCGCGCCAGAATCAAGAATCATCTTTGCAATTTCTGTGTTGCCGTAGCGCACCGCCTCGTGAAGCGGGGTAGCGCCGGCGCTGTCCTGAACGTTGGTCTGCGCACTGTTTGCAAGCAGGTATTTAACTACCGCGCGATGGTTCTGGATTGCGGCAAGATGCAGCGGAGTCTGTCCGTCGTCAAAGCGGAAGTTCAGGTTGCGCTCGCAAAGCGCGTCCTCAAAATACGTGTAGTCGGAATCAACATGCTCCGCGCCATTCTGAATGAGCGCGGCGGCAATCTCAACGACGGTTTCATTGTCAAAATCCTTGTATGCGTAGGCAAGGGGTGTTTCGCCGTTGTTGTCTTTTACGGAAATAGGAATTCCCTTCTGAATGCAGCATACGACGGCCTCTATGTTCCGCTTTTCCACAAAATAGTGCACGATGGTCTTTGCGGTTTCTGCGTCACGGATTTCACCGGTTTTTGTGGTGATGAAGATGTCGTAGTAGGCGGGGTCAAGCTCAAACGCCATGTCTATTGCGGTAAGACCGTCGCCGTTCCGGGCAAAAATATTGCATCCAAAGGAAACGAGCTGTCCTGCCGCTTCGCGGGCGTTGTTTTCGATTGCAACGTGAAGAGGGGTCTGGCTGTTAAGATTCTTAAGGTCCGGGTCTGCGCCGTAGCACAAAAGGAACAGCGTGAGAGATGCATCATTCTGCGCGGCGGCAAGATGAAGCGCTGAATTTCCTTCCTCGTCTGTTTCATTTATATCGTATTTTGACTCAAAGCACTGCTTTGCTTCGTCTGTCTTTCCTTGCTTGATAAGCTCAACTACAGAAACGGATTTATTTTTTTGCATACTCTGGCAGCTTAATAATGACAAAACAGAAAGAAGTCCAAGAGTATTAAAAACTATTTTTTTAGTCATATTTTCCCCTTCTCAAGATAAAAAAATATTTCTTACCTTGAGTATCGGAAAACAAAACTAAACGTTTAGGAAAATCTTATGATAAGCGCGTTATTCGTGAGGTCGCTGCTTGTGGCAAGGTTCGTTCATTTCATTACCTGACCGATTGTTGAGCGGCATACGCGGAATCCCAGGTTGCTGCTTTTTCCGGTGGGGGTGCTGCCGCTTCGGTACGTTACTACGCACTGCTCGGCATCGTCAAGCCAGCTTCCGCCCCGCTTTATGTGCATGTTGCCAATTTTTGGACCGCGCGGATTCGCCTGTGCCGCGGAGCCAAGCTCTTCCATGTAGTCCCAGCACCATTCGGCTACGTTTCCGCTCATGTCGTACAAGCCGAGTATGTTGGGCGATTTTGTGCTTACGTTGTGAGTGGTTATGTTGCTGTTCTCACCGTACCATGCTACGCGGTCAATTTTGTCGCTTCCTGAATAATGATACGTAGCATTGTTTTTTCCGCCGCGCGCGGCAAATTCCCATTCTGCCTCCGTGGGCAAACGGTAGCCGTCCGCGCTGAAGTTGCAGGCAATGCGCTTCCATACGGAACTGGTAACGTCAAAGGTCTCAAGATTGGATTCCTGTCCGATTGTGTAGCAGGGTGTGCAGCCGCGCATAAGGCTCAGGTTGTTGCAGTATTTTATGGCGTCAATCCACGTTACGCATTCCACAGGGTGGTTCTCGCCCCTGAGCTTGGACGGATTTGTCTGCATGACGTATTCGTATTGCATCTGGGTAACCGGCACCTCGCCCAAAGAAAATGAGGAGAGTGAAATTTGCGCCAGCAGCGGCCCCATAAGGAACGTTCCGCCCTGCACAGGAATAAGCTTTGGCACGTTGGTAGGCGTAACCGCCATTGGCATCTCAAGGTTAAGTTCTTCTATTAAAGTAATCTGATTTCCGCAATTTGGGCAGAATTTGAATCCCGTAGAAAGAATGCTACCGCACTTTGAACACTGCATGATTTTCCTCGTGTAAAAAGTATACCACATAAATCCTGCAAAAGGAATGAGCATTGACTTTTTTAAATAAAATAGAAAAAATGAATCATACCTACATTTGGAGTAACTATGGAAATTCTTGAGAAAAACACGGGCGACGCGGTTGAGCTGATTGTTTCTGGTCGCCTTGACACCACTACATCGCCGCAGCTTGAATCCCGCGTGCATAATTTTGCAAAGACAACAAAACTTCTGGTGCTCGATTTGAGCGCCGTGGAATATATTTCCAGCGCGGGGCTTCGCGTGGTGCTTTTGGCGCACAAGCTTATGGTAGGCAACAACGGAAAGCTCCTTTTGCGTAAGCCTTCTGAATTCTGCCGTCAGGTTTTTGAGGCAACCGGCATGGATTCCGCACTGAACATAGAGTAGCTTGGTCAGCTCTTTAACGCACTTCCACCTCTAATAAAAAAACGGTACTATATAGTAGAAAATGAATTTTATGGAGTTATAGGTATGGCAGATACAATGCACGCATTGGAAAAAAATCCTAACTGGAAAGGACGCCGCGGACCGGTTGTTCTTGTTATCATGGACGGTGTAGGATACGGAAAATATGAGGAAGGCGATGCCGTTCGCGCTTCTAAGATGAAGTACTTGGACTGGTTCACAAAGAACTGTCCTCACACTCAGCTTAAGGCTCACGGAACTGCGGTAGGACTTCCTAGTGATGACGACATGGGAAACAGCGAGGTTGGTCACAACGCAATCGGTTGTGGTCGCGTTTTTGCTCAGGGTGCCAAGCTTGTAGGCGAGTCTATCAAGAGCGGGCTTATGTACGAGGGCGAAACCTGGAAAAAGCTTGTTGCAAATGTAAAAAAGAATGAGTCAAAGGGTGCTGCCCTTCATTTTATCGGGCTTGTTTCAAACGGAAACGTTCACGCCCACATTGACCATCTTTATGCTATGGTTGAGCAGGCTCACAAGGAAGGTGTAAAGAAGGTTCGCGTTCACGCTTTGCTTGACGGCCGCGATGTTGACCCTACAAGCGCATTGACTTTTGTTACTCCTTTGGAAGAAAAACTTGCTTCTTATACTGATGTTGACTACAGAATCGCTTCTGGTGGCGGACGAATGTTCATTACGATGGACCGCTACAACGCAGACTGGCCTATGGTTCAGCGTGGTTGGTATGCCCATGTTCTTGGTGAGGGTCGCCAGTTTGAGAGCGCTACAAAGGCAATCGAAACTTACCGTGCAGAAAACTCTAGCTTGCTTGACCAGGATATGCACGAATTCGTAATCGCAGAGAACGGAAAGCCTGTTGGTGCAGTTGAGGACGGAGACAGCGTAATCCTCTACAACTTCCGCGGTGACCGTGCCCTTGAGATTACAAACGCATTTGAAGCCGGAAGCGACTTTGCCCACTTTGACAGAAAGCGCGTTCCTGCCTGCGAATATGCCGGAATGATGGAATACGACGGAGACGCTCATATTCCTCACCAGTACCTTGTAAATCCTCCTAGCATCGACCGCACTATGGGCGAATACCTTACAAAAACTGGTGTTCGTCTTCTTGCTATTTCTGAGACACAGAAATACGGTCACGTTACATACTTCTTTAACGGTAACCGTCAGGGTAAATTTGACGAAAAGCTTGAGGACTACATTGAGATTCCTAGCGATGTAGTGCCTTTTGAGCAGCGTCCATGGATGAAATGTGCGGAAATCACGGACAAAGTAATCGAAGCAATCAAGAGCGGAAAATACGACCACATCCGCCTGAACTATCCTAACGGAGATATGGTTGGACACACAGGCGTATTCAATGCCGTAGTTTGCTCTATGGAAGGAATGGACTTGCAGCTTGGTCGTCTTAAGGCAGCAATTGAGGAAGCCGGCGGTATACTTTGTCTTACCGCTGACCACGGAAACAGCGATGACATGTATGAGCACAACAAGGACGGAAGCGTTAAGATTGACAAGGCAACTGGCGAGCCAAAGGCAAAGACAAGCCACAGCTTAAACCCAGTTCCTGGTATCATCTACGACCCAGAATACAAGGGTGAATACGACAACACCAAGCTGAACGACGGTCTTGGCATCTCTTCTTGGCCAAGTACAGTAATGCAGCTGATGGGATTCGTTCCGCCAAGCGACTACGATAAGTCTATGATTAACTTGAAATAAAAAGCAGCGATAAGGAGAGGAAGGGCTGTTAAAACACGCTGTATATGGCGGTTTTGATAGACTTTTATCGACTGGAAGCTGTTTTTTATTAATAGGAGTTGTTTTTATGGCAAGCATAAAAGACGGAATTGGCGCTGCTACCAAGGAACTGAGCGCGTTCAAAAAGTTCATTTCACGAGGAAACGTGATTGATATGGCTGTGGGCGTTATCATTGGCGGTGCGTTCGGAAAGATTGTTACCAGTCTGGTGAACGATATTGTCATGCCGCTCATTGGACTTGCAATAGGAAAGCTGAACTTTGCCGCCCTGAGCGTAAAAATCGGCGATTCAGAAATCAAGTACGGCTCATTCATTCAGACTGTGGTTGACTTTTTGATTGTGGCGCTCTGTATTTTCATCGTCATCGAGATTTTTGAGAAGTTCAAGAAAAAGGAGCAGCCAAAGCCAGAGGAAACTCCGGAGGTCGTAAAATCCGACGAAGCCCTTCTTCTTGAAGAAATCCGCGATTTGCTCAAAAACAAAGAGTAGAATACGTCATTTTACATTGAAAATCAATCTTCGACCGGGAGTTTTCAAGGAAATCAATTTTATGTGAAGCTGCATAAAAAATAGCGCAAAGGAGAAGTTGCAGCCTTCAAAAACACCCATTTTTGCTGCCGCGTAAGCGGCAAAGTTTATAAGTTCCAAGGCAAAAATGCGTGTAGCAAGCTAGCTTGAGGTTTTGAAGGATGAACTTCGACTGAAAGCTATTTTTTTGATACCTATACATTAAAAATTGATTTCCCTGGGGAGTTTTTTTCCATTTGCCTAAGGCCTGTGAATTCGCTAAAATTATGGTGATATTTGAAATCATTTTATAGAGGAAATATAAATGGAAAAGACTATTGCTTTGATTCCTGGAGACGGAATCGGTCCTGATGTAGTTGCAGAAGCTGTTAATGTTCTTGACGCTATTGCAAAAAAATACGGTCACAAGTGGAATTATACTAATGTTTTGGCCGGTGGTTGTGCCATCGATAAGTTTGGTCACCCACTTCCACAGGATCAGCTTGACATTTGTCTTAAATCTGATGCCGCTTTGCTTGGAGCCGTTGGTGGACCAAAATGGGATAACCTTCCTTCGGAAATCCGTCCGGAAAAAGCTTTGCTGGGTATGCGCGGCGGCATGAAAGTATTTGCAAACCTTCGCCCTGCTGTAATGTGGAAGCAGCTTAAGGACGCTTGCCCTCTTAAGGACGAAATCGTGGGTGACGGTCTTGATATCTTAATCGTTCGTGAGCTTACAGGTGGTATCTACTTTGGTGAGCGCGGAACAAGCGAGGATCAGAACACTGCTTGGGATACAGAAAAATATACACGCCCGGAAATTGAACGCATCGTTCGCATGGGATTTGAATATGCTATGAAACGCCAGAAGAGACTTTGCGTAGTAGACAAGGCAAACATCCTGAATTCAAGCCAGCTTTGGCGCCGTGTTGCAGAGGACGTTAAGAAGGATTATCCGGAAGTAACACTTTCTTACCTTTACATTGACAACGCTTCTATGCAGTTGGTTCGCAATCCTCGCCAGTTTGATGTAATTGCAACAAGCAACATGTTCGGTGACATTCTTTCTGACGAAGCAAGTCAGATTACTGGTTCTATCGGTATGCTCGCTTCTGCTTCTTTGGGAGACGGAAAAGGTCCTGGACTTTATGAACCAATCCACGGTTCAGCTCCTGATATTGCCGGAAAAGATTTGGCTAACCCATTGGCTACAATCCTTAGTGCTGCAATGCTTTTGCGCTACAGCTTCGGTCTTGAGAAAGAAGCTAAGGCTGTAGAAAAGGCTGTGAACGACGTTCTTGATGCAGGTTACCGCACAGGCGACATCGCTGGTAGCCACCTTGAGGAAGTTAAGAAAGCCGGCAAGCTTGTTGGAACAAAGAAGATGGGCCAGCTTGTGGTTGAATATTTGAATAAAGAGTGAACAAAAGCTAAAGCAGTGGCGCAGGGTTTTGTGAACGTGTCGCATAGAGAAAAATGCGGAGCATTTTTAACGCACACCGAACAAAAGCCTGGCAGTGACGCATAGTTTTAACCTGATAAGATATCCCCGGAAGACATTTGTTTTTCGGGGATTTTTTTAAGTTTTTTTTTTGCTCATATATTATCCAAAATAGACAAAAATCGCGATTGCGCTGGATATGGAAAAAGATTTTGATTCTCTTTTTGCCACGCGGCATTTTTCTTCAATAGAGGAGCTTATCGCAAGTGAAAAGAACTGACCGGCTTTCCGTATTTTTTTACTAATAGGAATCTTTGATTCCTTGCAACTCCCTGACTTTTTTGATACCCTTTTTTTATGAAGCGACATGTTACGGTTCTTATCCTGTTTTTTTTGTGTATAGCGCTGTATGCGGAAGGTTCCGGCACGGCGATACGCTTTGTAGGCTTAAAAAAGACAAAGGAAGCCTACCTTCTGAACGTTCTGAAGGATTTTGCCGCGCAGGATGCCGATGACGTTGACCTTCATGATGTTGAGACCGTGCTTCAGGCAGAGGGCGTGTTCAGCGAGGTTCATGTGGAGCTTGCGGAAGAACAAAATTCTTCCGGTGCTGACGATTCTGTTTCTGCCGCCGACACTGCCGGAGAGGGTGCTTCCCTGCAAAAATACATTCTTATCACCGTAAAAGAAAAAATCACGTTCATTCCATTGCCGTTCGCTTCTTATTCCAGTGACGGTTTTATGGGCGGCTTTATGCTGATGAATATGAATGCCTTTGGAAAGAAGAACACCGTGGTTGCAGGCGGAATTTTCCGTCCTACGATGCAGATGGGAATGCTCACCTTTGCAAAGCCTGCCGTGGATTCCCACCGTCCGGGCTTTTCTATGTTTGGCTCCGTAAGCAACCGTGAGCAGCGCTTTTCTGATTTTGACGACGATGAGTTGTGTGAATTTGACAGCCTTTCTGCAACGGCGGCATTTTCGGTCTCAGAAAAACTCACCCGCTCAATTTCGCTCAGGCAGGGCGTTTCCTACAATATGTGCGAGGCGTGGTCAAACAACGTTCCTTCCGTACACCAGTGGCTTACGTCCGCGGGCTTCACTTGGTCAAGCGTAAACTGGAACGGCTGGTATCTTTTGAGCAATTCCTTTTCTGTGGAGGGAGAGGCGGGGTATTCCTCTCAGAATGAGATTATCCGCTCCTATTCCGTGCGGTCAACGCTTCAGATTCCGTTTGTTCCCCGGCTGCGCGGTGTGCTGAACCTGAGCGGCGCCCTTGACGTAAACAAGCATGATGCCTTTCAGTCCGGCAAAGGAAGCATTGGCTCTTCAATCCTGTATTCCGATTTTAAGACGCCAAAGATTGCTGGCGCGGGCTTTAATCTTGAAGGTGCGCTGTTCAGAAAAAAAATCGCCACCTTCTCGCTGTATACAAGCTATGAATGCGCCGTTGCCGAGGATGCCGACGGAAGCGCTGTTTTTGCACACGGACCGGGTGCCGGCGCGCGCGTCTACCTTCAGCAGATTGCGTTTCCTGCCGTGGTCATGGGCGCTTCCTATAACGTCACGCAGAACCTTTGGCAGTACGTCATTTCCGTCGGCATGAGTTTTTGATTCGTGCCGAGGGGCATTCATTCGTGCGCTTGGGCAAACGCATTATAAAAAGAATGACAAAAAAATAGCTTTCAGTCGAAGTTCATCCTTCAAAAGCTAGGGAACGGCGGCTGAAAGCCGACAAAATGCTCCGGTGGAGCATTTTGAGTGAGTCTCCGAGCACCTATGCTGCGAAGGCGCTAGCATGCTACACGCATTTTTGCCTTGGAACTTATTCGTGCGGCGGGGTTCGTTCATTAACTTTGCCGCTTACGCAGCAGCAAAAATGAGTGTTTTTGAAGTCTGCAACTTCTCCTCAGCGCTATTTTTTTGATATTAGTTTATAATACGTTTGCTCTGATTCGGGCGTTCTTTTTCCTTGCCGTTTTGCCAAAATGGAATTAAAATAATAGGTATGGAAGATATTACAACAAAGAAGGGCGGATTGATTTATTCAGACGGCGGCAAGTGCGTTGTTGGCATTGATTCGTCCTCTGCTGAATTTACCGGAGCGGTTCCATACGGCGCAGAGCGTATAGAGGAGGAAGCGTTCTCCTGCTGCGCAATAAAATCCATTTCACTGCCGGACTCTGTAACGTCCGTTGGCGCGAACCTGTTCTGCAATTCCACGGAACTTCAGGTCGTTCACCTTCCTTCCGGCTTAAAAGAGCTTTCTCCCTTTATGTTTTGTGGCTGTAAGTCTCTTACAAAGGTGGAGATGCCTTCCGAGGTTGAGGATTTTGCAGAGGGGCTTTTTGCCGACTGTTCCTCGCTTACGGAAATTCCGTTCTGCAACGGCGTGAGAACCCTGCCGGAGGGCGTGTTTGACGGCTGTTCTTCTGTAACGACGATGATTATTCCTGATTCCGTTACAAAGATATGCGCGGGAGCGATTGCAAATTGTGAGAATTTAACTACAATTGTATTGCCTAAGAATCTTTTCACTCTGGAAGAAAATTGGCTTTCTTCCTGTCCAAAACTTAAGCATATCAGAATCAGCGACGAGAATGAGTTTTTCAGAACGGATGAAGAATGTCAGGTGCTGTACCGCAAGAGTAGCGGCGGCATAGACACTGTGCTGGTTCGTATTGAAAACAAGGACGAAAACAGCATACCGTCATTAAAAGATACTGTTGATGAAAATCATTCCATCATTTCCTATGATGAGTCCGAGGACGAATCAAACGAAGATGTGGAAATTATTCTGAGCGAAAACGAAAAAAATGGAGTGCTTGTGGAAAACGAACTGAACACCAACGAAGACCTTGTTTCTCAGTCTGCGGCGGAGCCGGCGCTGGGAGCAGATACAGATGAAAAATCAATGGACGACCGCCTTGCAGAAATCCTCGGGCAGAATAAGATGTATGACGAAGGAAACTTCTCCATCATGGATATTCCAGAGGCTTCTGAGGAGGAGATTGAGAATTCCAAGCTGGAAAGCAAGGGCGGCGAGGAAGAATATAGCCATGCGCCTGTGCTTCAGATTGAGGTTCCCGCTGAGCCAGAAGGTTCCATGGAAGACCGCCTGAAGGAAATCATGGGACAGGAGGAGAACGTAGCGGGATTCTCCATTTTTGATATTCCGGTTGCCTCTGATGCGGAAATTGAGGCGAATAAGATTCTTGAGGGCGAGGGCGGCGAACTTGTTGAAGCCGACCCGGAATCCGTTGAGGATGAGGACGACGACGTACCAGTTCCTGTTGCGCCGGAAGCGTCTGGCGACAAGATGTTCATGCAGAATCTTATGTTTGAGACCTCCAAGGTTGAGCAGCAGAACAGCGGCATTGTTGGCGACGAGCATCGCATGCTGTTTGTTTTTGCCGAAAATCTTGTGGAAACCGAGCTTGGAAAGAAATTCTCAAAGCGTCTGGTAAAATGCTGTCAGCGCCTTGCAAAGATTCATGGACTTACTGTCATCTACTTCCTGCATAACGTGCGCCTTGACAACGAGAAGTTTGCCAACCAGTTTGCGGATTTTATGAAGGACAAGGACGTTGTGATTGCCTGCGAGGGCGGAAACCTTCTTGACATCTCTGACCGCACAAAAATCATTGCAGAAAAGGTTGGCGTTTCGCTCCGTAAGGAGGATTTGGAGAACGAGGTTAAGATTGCCTCAGACCCAAGTGTTCCGTGCGTCAAGCTGATTATTCAGGATAATCTGTCAGACTAGGGCAAATCTTGTGCCTGTAAAGTCCGTGCATTGCAAGCTTCTTGCGCACGGACTTTTTTTATGTTTTTCGTTGACACAAAAATTGTGTCTGCTTAAAATTATAGGCATAGGCAATTAAAAAAGTCAGAGGAATAAAAAAAGTATGGATTCAGTTTCTATAGATGCGCTGGTCTCTTTAGGATTTACTCAGACGGAAGCAAAGGTATACTGCGCGATGGTGCCGGAGGCAAAAATGAACGGCTACCAGATTGCAAAAGTTCTGAACCTTTCGCGCTCATCGGTGTACGCTTCCCTGGAAAACCTTTTGGACAAGGGCGCAATCGTTGCAATTCCCGGAGAGACTAATGAATACGCCGTCGTTGAGCCTGAGGAGCTGGTCAGCAAAATTCTTGCCCGCTATAAAAAGAGCGCCGAGGCTGCAAAAACTTCTCTGGAGCATCTGACGCAAAAGAGGCATGCCTCAAACTATTTTTTGAACATTCAGGGGCTTACGAACAGCATGGAAACGATGCGCGTAATGATTCATGGTGCGCGTAAGGAAATCCTTTTGAATTCTACGATGGACATTGCGCCGGTAAAGGATGCGCTTGCCGAAGCCATTGACCGCGGAGTTCGCGTCGTTCTTTTCAGCTGGATAAACGTAAATTTGTATGGCCTGAACATTGAATTCTATTGCAACAATCCTGATGTTGCGAAGGTCCCTGAGCAGCGGTTTTCTATGGTCGTGGATAATTCCGCCTGCCTTATATGCAGTAACGACAGGAACGAATTCATTTCGTACAAGCAGCTGGTGGAGCAGGGCAACGCCCTTGTAATGCCAAAGGAAGACGGCGACTTTTTGGGAATGAAGAGCGACAACCGCCTTATGGTGAACATAATTCAGGAGCACATTCATTTTGACATTTACCTGCACAAGTTGCGAAAGAAGATGGGCTGCGAGCTGATTACGCCGGACATTCAGCTGGGAACCCTTATGGAAACCGGCGGCGACTGCTCGTAGTCGGGCTATAAGCTGCGTAGTCTACAAAAATATAGGTAATTTGACATTCTGTTGAATGTCCGATAAAATAAAAGTCTCAAAAAAAACAGCCGGGTGGGAAAATGGCTTTTGTAAAGAATCTCTTTGACCAGAACTTCATTCAGTATGCGAGTTACGTTATCCGTGACCGCGCGATTCCAGAAATTATAGACGGATTTAAGCCGGTTCAGCGGCGTATCATTCACACGCTTTTAAAGACCGACGACGGACGCTTTACCAAGGTTGCCAACGTAGTGGGAAAGGTCATGGCGTATCACCCGCATGGAGACGCATCCATCTATACGGCGCTGGTAAATCTTGCCAACAAGGAAATTTTCATCGACAAGCAGGGAAACTTCGGAAACCTGTACACTGGCGACAGCGCCTCTGCTCCTCGTTACATTGAATGCCGCCTGCGCCCTATCACAAAGGACATACTGAACACCAATCCCAGCATAACCGACTACGTTGACTCGTACGACGGGCGCGACAAGGAGCCTGTTGCCTTTAAGGCAAAGCTTCCGCTGGTGCTTATCATGGGTGCGGAAGGAATTGCGGTCGGCATGAGCACGCAGATAATGAGCCACAACATTCATGAGGTCATTGAGGCGGAGAAGGCGTGCCTTCGCGGAGAGAAATTCCAGCTGTTCCCGGATTTTCAAACCGGTGGACTGATTGACTGCTCGGAATACAAGGACGGACTTGGCAAGTTGATAACACGAGCCAAGATGGACACGAGCGACGAGAAAAAAATCATCATAACGGAACTGCCGTACGGTTCTACGTCGGAATCTCTTATGGATTCCATTGAGAAGGCTGCCCGGAATGGAAAGGTAAAGATTGCGTCAATCAATGACTACACGGCAAAAAACGTGAACATTGAGATAAAGCTTCCCCGTGGCGTGTACGTAAAGGACGTTGTAGATTCCTTGTATGCCTTTACGGACTGCGAGAAAACTGTATATTGCAATCTGCTTGTCATAAAGGACAATATGCCGGTTCAGATGACCTGTACCGAGGTGATTGAATATCATGCCAAGCAGCTTACGGGAATCCTGCATGACGAGCTGGAGCTTGAGAAAGCCGAGCTTATGGAAAAACTGCATTTGCGCACCCTTGAGCGAATCTTTGTTGAGGAACGCATCTATAAGGCTATTGAGGAGATGAAAACCGAAGCAGCCGTAAGCAAGGCGGTAAAGGACGGCTTCATTCCGTTTGCTGCGGAACTTATTCGCCCGGTGAATGACGACGATGTAGAGCATCTGCTTAAAATTCCTATCAGACGCATTTCCTTGTACGATATCAACAAGAACCGAAAAGAGGTTCAGGCTATAAATGCCCGCCTTAAGGAAATTGCCCGCCTTTTGAAGCACCTTGTTGACTACGCAATCTCTTATCTTGACGGAATTGAGGCAAAGCTTGATCCCGAGACGTTCAAGCGCAAGACGACGCTGACGAACATTCAGACGGTGGACATAAAGACCGTCGTAAAGCGTAACATTCCGCTCAAATACAACGAGAAGGACGGAAACCTTGGCACGCAGATTTCCGGCGGAACGGAGCTGCTTAAGGTTACGCCGTTTGACCGCATTATCTATGTGCGTAAGAGCGGAATCTATTCGATTACAGAATCCCCTGACAAGGTGTTCGTGGGACCTGAGCTGCGCTACTGCGGCTTTGCCGACAAGGAATCCCTTGCAAAAATTCTGTTCACGGTGCTGTACCGCGATCCAGAGACAAATTACGTCTACATAAAGCGCTGTAAGATTGCGGCGTACATCATGAACCGTGACTACTTTTTTGCGCCGGACGGAATGGAGGTTCTGCACGTGGATACGCGGAAGAATTTTGAATTCACGTTGAATTACATGAAGAAGCCTAAGCTTAAGGTTCTTTCTGAAAAATTCAAGGCGCAGGACTATCTTGAGAAGGGGCTTAAGGCGCTGGGAACTCGTGTTGCTTCAAAGGAAGTTGATTCCGTTTCTGTTGCGGAATCAAAATAGCGGGCGGCTTATTCTATGCGGATTCTGACTGAGCATACGTCGGCAGAGCTTGCCGTAAAAAATTCCCGCTTTCTTGCCGAATTGTTTCCGTGTGCGGATCAGGCGGAGGCGCGCAGCCTTGTAAAATCGCAGAAGACGAAGTATGCGGACGCAACCCACGTTGTGCACGCCTTTGTGCTTGGCCTTAATGCCGAGATTCTGGGAATGAGCGACGACGGCGAGCCGGGCGGAACGGCGGGACGCCCTGCGCTTGACGTGCTTAAGGGAAGCGGCATCTCAAATCTTGTTCTGACGGTTACGCGCTGGTTTGGCGGCACATTGCTTGGAACCGGCGGGCTGGTAAAGGCGTACGGCGATAGTGCTAAGGCGGTGCTTGCGGCGGCAGAGGAGCAGGGGTTTGTTCAGGAATATGTTGAGAAGCGCGATTTTTGCTTCAGCTGCGATTATACCTTCTATCAGACGGCACGGCATTTGTTTGAATCCTTTGATGTAAGCGATGTTCATGAGGAATTTGGTGAGGCAGTCAGGGTGAGCGGAAAAATTCCTTCCGCTCAGCTTGATGAGCTTGCCGCACGCGTTACTGACGCGAGTAACGGCAGAGTGAGTCTGTAGCGCCGCCTTCGCTTTGTACGATATTCGGAATTTTGTCCTTAGTTTCTTTCTTAAAAAGATATTTCAGCGGGTGAATGTCGAACGCATTTATTGCCCAGCCGCCCACGGCATTCAGATTGATTATATTTATGCTCACCGGGTGCTGAATCGGCAGAATCACCGCCTCTTCAAGCAGAATCTGTTCCGCGCTTGAAAGCAGCTTGTTGTGGTTCTCGTCGGTGCAGAGCGCGGCTTCGTCCAAAAGGCGGTCGTAGTCGGCATTCGTCCAGTTTGACACGTTCAGCGTGGAATTGCTGCGGAACAGCTCAAGGAACGCAAGCGGGT
>CAKZZR010000171.1 GCA_937885475.1 uncultured Treponema sp. | reverse complement strand
TAAAGTCAGCGTGAAGCCGGCTAGCCGGCGCTTTTGAAAAACAAATCTTCGACTGGAAGCTATTTTTTTAGGGCAAACAGCATTTTTTAATTCCGGAATTTTATGATGCGTTTGCCCTACCTGCGTTTTCTTTTTCGTTGACATATCATCTTATTCCCTTACAATTTCTTATGAATAGGATGTATGTATGAATGAGAACCGTTATCGAAATCCGCTGAGCCGGCATATTCTTATTGGCTGTCTTGTATTCATCATCTTGCTTTGCTTTATTATGGGAATAATCAGCTATGTTATCTTCAATAGAACGATGATGAGCCACTACAAGGGTCATCTTACGGACATCATCAATCTGACCATCTCCCGCATAGATATTGACGACTTGGAGCAGTGCATTGAAACCGGCGTTGCAAGCGAAAAATACTGGGTTCTTGAGGAATTTCTTGACGACGCGCGCCAGCAGTTCCATGTTGAGTATATTGCGCTGGTGACTCCGGTAAGAACGGAGCGTGGCTATGACGTTATGGCTGTCGGCTCCGGCTTGCTGCCCGACGAGCGCGCGGGAGTCAATCACAAGGACATGGAAATTCCCAAGCTTGGCGACATGATAGGCGCGTTCTATCCACCGGAATTCATTCCCATCATTTACGACGACCTGCTTAACCGCACGACCATAAAATTCTCGTCGTCTCATACGGAATTCGGACGCACGTATGACGGCGCGATTCCTGTGCGCAACAAGGACGGAAAGGGCATTTTGCTTCTGACGACCGGAATGACGCTCAGGAACATAGACACTATGCTTCATAGCTATCTCCTGCTGATTCTGCTGTGCGCGCTCGTGCTGAGCGCCGTGTTCATAACCTTTATGCTGATGTGGCTTCAGAAGCGCGTCATCATTCCGCTTAAAAAAATAGAGCGGACCGCCGGAAACTTTGCGGAAAAAAGCCAGAACCAGCGGAATCCGGAGGCGCTTATCCTTGAGCAGCCGGGCATTCGTACTGGCGACGAGCTTGAGGCTCTTGCAGACACTCTGGTTGCCATGTCCCGTAACATGAAGGAGTATGTGGAGGCGATTCTTACCTATTCTGCCGAGATGGCTGACATGAAATTGAACGTTACGAACATGAGCACCATTGCGTTCCGCGACTCGCTTACCGGCGTAAAGAACAAGGCTTCCTACGACAAGGAAAAGGAACGCCTTAACTGGGACATCATAAACCGCATGGCAAAATTCGCCTTGCTCATGGTTGATATAAACTATCTTAAGCGTGTTAACGATTCCTATGGACACGAAAAGGGCGACATTTACATAAAGACACTCTGCAAGCTGGTCTGCGACATTTTTGCGCATTCTCCGGTGTATCGCGTTGGAGGCGACGAATTCCTTGTCATTCTTGAGAACAGGGATTACGAGTGCGCACAGGATTTGCAGAAAAAAATGCAGGAAAAAATTGAAACGCTGCAGGCAGACAAGAGCTTGAATCCCTGGAACCGCGTTTCTGCCGCGTCGGGACTTGCGTTTTTTGATTCAGAGAGCGATGAGAATGTTGACGACGTGTTCAAGCGTGCCGACAAGGCGATGTATCAGAACAAGAAGGAAATGAAAGCCGTGCGGACGGATTAGATTCTGTTCGCACGAGTATCTTATCATTAGCAAGAACTACACGTTGTCTATAAGTCGCACGTCCTCAAGGAATACGGCTCCGTACAGCCGTCCGTCGTATTCGGTAACGTAGTCCACCTTGAAGCCAGCCTTTTCAAGCTCGGCGGTCTTTTCCTGCGGAGTTCCTTTTCCGCTTAGGATTTCATGAAAGCGCGGTGCAAGACCAAGCCCAGCTTCAGAAAGCTTGCGGTTCCGGCTTGAGATTGCAAGCCCGTTTTTTTCGCGCACGATGGGGCATGGCACGATGTTTATGTCAAGGAAGAACGCGTCAATCATTCCCTTGAGCAGCTTGAACTGCTGAAAGTCCTTCTCGCCAAAGTACGCGTTTGTGGGGCGTACAAGGTTGAACAGTTTCATTACGACGGTAAGCACGCCGTCAAAATGGCCGGGGCGCGTTGCGCCGCACAGGGTTTTGGAAAAATCCGTCTCAATCACCTTGTATTTATAGTCATCCGGATACATTACGGGGTAGGTTGGCGCAAAAAGATAGTCCACGCCTGCTTTTTCAAGAAGCGCGCAGTCATCGCCAAAGTTCGCAGGGTAGGTCTCCAAGTCCTTCTTGTCGTTGAACTGAGTGGGATTAAGGTAGACGCTTACTACGGTTATGTCGTTCTCGCTTTTTGCGCGGTTCACCAGGCTCAGGTGTCCGTCGTGCAGCCCGCCCATTGTTGGCACGAAGCCTATTTTTTTTGTTCCCGCCTGCGCGCGGATTTTTTTCATTTCTTCTGCTGTCTTTATAATTTGCATAATATGTTCCTCTGTCTTTTTTTTCTAGCGAATCTCGTCTCCGGCGGGGAATGCCGCGTTGCGCACGTCGGCGGCGTACTGGTTCAGCGCGTTCTTTATAAGTTCCGCTCCGTTAAGGTAGTGGCGCACAAAGCGCGGTTTAAAGCCGCTCATGCCCAGCATGTCCTGCAGCACGAGCACCTGACCGTCGCAGTTTACGCCCGCACCGATTCCGATGGTCGGAATTGAAACTGCCTTGGTTATTTTTTCTGCGAGCGCAGCTGGAATGCATTCCAGAACGATTGAGCAGCAGCCAAGCTCCTCTGCTTTTTTTGCTTCCTCGATGATTTTTTCTGCCGCCGCGTCGGTCTTGCCCTGCATTTTGTGTCCGCCGAACGCCTGGTAGAATTGCGGGGTAAGTCCCAGATGGCTCATCACCGGAATTCCGCTCAGCGTCAGATGCTGGATAACGTCCTCCTGCCCGAATACGCCCTCAATTTTTACGCAGTTTGCGCCCGCAGTAAGCAAGCGCCCTGCGCAGTCAGTGGCAAAGGCAATGCCCTTCCGCGTGGTCAAAAACGGCATGTCGGCAACGATGTATTTTTGCGTTCCGTTGCGCACGCTTCTGGTATGCTCCGCCATCCATTCCATTGTGGCGGGAATCGTCGTGGGTTCTCCGTGCATGACCATGCTTGCGCTGTCGCCTATAAGGATAAGGTCAACGTCCGTCTGCTCGATGAGCCGCGCGAACGTTGCGTCATAGCAGGTAATCATAGAAAGCTTTTTGCCTTCTTCCTTTGCTTTGTGAAAGTCGAGTGTGTTCATAGTACCTGTCCTCCAAGGATCAAGTCCAAAAAGATAAGTGTGTGCCTGCGGAATGCTCCGCACCGGATCAATTCTTATGAAGTAACTGTCCGAAAGCGTTTTTATAATAGTAGGAAAGAGCGCTTTGGTCAAAGGAAATGGATGAACGCTTTAGTCAAGATGTATTATAATTCCTAACATATAAAATAGACGAAAGTTGTAAAAAATAGCGGGAAGGAGAGTTTTAGGCTCCCAAAAACACTCTGATTGTGGCTGCCGCGATAACGGCATGTCTCATAGTTTCTATGACACAATCAGCGTGCGATTTTGAAAGACGAAACTCGATTGGGAGCTTTTTTTTTAATTCCGGATAAGAACCAACAGGGGATGTCTAAAAAGAATGAATTTCGGTGGTTGAGCTTGTCGAAACCACCATATATAGCGTGTATGGTCATTTCGATAGGCTCAATAACCGTATGCACGAAACTTATTAGACATCCCCATATTGATTATGCGTTTGCCCACAGTCCGTGCTTGTTGCAGTATTCGTAGGCCCTTACAAAGGTTTCGTCGCGCAGCGTGAATTCCGCATATGGCTTTTCGCCGGGGCTCAGGGTCTTTCTCTGTGCGCCCTTTGAGGTTTCTATCTCAATGAACTGAATCCAATGGTCGGCTTCCATAGGGTGGGCAACGGAGCCAACGGAAACCTTTACGGTGTTTCCGTCCTGCTCAACGACCGGAACATGCTTTTCAAGCGCGCCGTCCGACGTGTTCGCTTTCAGTTCCTTTACCGGTTCGCCGCAGCAGGTGATTCCGTCGCATTTAGAAACAACCGCCTCTAAAATCTGTCCGCATTTTGTACATTTGTAAAATTTCATGGTGTCCTCCAAAAAGTCTTGCAAAAATTATATGCCAGAAGCCGTGGAAATGCAAAGAAAGAATTGTGCAATTGAATTGCTGAATCCCGGCTTTCCGCTCTGCCGTACTTCATTCATTCCTCAAAATATGCTATGCTCTTGCATGTCTGCGGCGTTTGTGCTGCGGGAGGTGTTATGGCAAAGAATATTCTGCTTCATGTTACCGGAAGCATTTCGGCGTACAAGGCGTGCGCGCTGGTCAGTCTGCTTACAAAAAAAGGCTATGACGTGCGGGTCATGCCAAGCCACGATTCTCTGGAATTTGTTGGCGCGGCAAGCTTTGAAGGCTTGAGCCATCATAAGGTCGAGACCGCCATGTTCGGTAACGACGACCCCATCCCGCACATCCACCTTGCGCAGAACTGGGCGGATTTGATTCTTGTGTATCCTGCCAGCGCGGATTGTATAAACCGCATGGCGTGCGGACTTAGCGACGACCTTTTTGGGGCCGTATTCCTTGCGAACAATTTTCAGAAGCCGGTGCTCATTGCTCCTGCGATGAACACGAATATGTTCCGCCATCCCGCCGTTCAGGAATCGATTCAGAAGCTGGAGCGCTGGGGTTGCGTCATTCTGCCCTGCGGAGAGGGCGAGCTTGCGTGCGGAACAAAGGGCGAAGGCCGCCTGATTGAGCCGCAGGAGGCGTTTGAATGGATAGAAAAAAGCCTGTAAAGGTTCTTATTACCGGCGGCGGAAGCGAGGAGCCTATAGACACCGTGCGTTCCGTGTGCAATTTTTCAACCGGGCGCACGAGCGCGCTCCTTGCCGATTTTTTTTATAGTGGAGGCTTTGCGGTTACGCTGCTTACGTCGGTGCGCGGCGTAAAGCCACAGGTTGCCGCGGAGAAAGATGAGGGGCGTTTTACGCTCAGAACCTACCGCACGTACAAGGAGCTTTCTGACGCGCTCTGCGAGGAATGCCGCGCTGGTGCATACGACGCGGTTATTCACGCCGCCGCCGTAAGCGACTACAGCGTTGCAACGGTCATCGTGGACGGAAAGGAATATGCGTCCGGCGAGATTTCCAAGGTTCCCAGCGGGCTTGACCTTACGATAAAAATGAAGCGGAATCCCAAACTGGTGGAGCAGATAAAAAAATGGTGCCATGACGGCAGTTCGGATGCCTTGCTTGTGGCGTTCAAGCTTACGTCAAAGGCAGACGACGGTGAGCGGAGGGCGGCGGTACAAAAGCTGTTTTCCGCGCTTCCTGAACGGTCGCTTAACCCGGATGCGGTCGTGTCAAACGATTTGAGCGAGATTACTGCGACCGCGCACCCATGCCGCGTTTACCGCCCGGACATGAGCGTTGCCTTTGACGTGCCGGACGTGCCGACCCTTGCCAGCGCCCTGTACGACCTGGTTCTTACCCATAAAGGAGCGTGATTCTATGCTTTTGGCAATTGATGCCGGCAATACACAGATTACCGGCGGTGTTTTTGACGGCGATACGCTGGTGCTTCAGTTCCGGCGCACCACTAATATCGGAACCAGTTCCGACGAGATTGGCATCTTTCTGCGTTCTGTCCTGCGTGAGAACGGCATTGACCATTCGCTCATTGACCGTATCGGCTGTTGCAGCGTCGTTCCAGCCATAAACTATTCCCTTGCAAGCGCATGCGTAAAATATTTTGGTTGCGAGGCGCTTTTTATTCAGGCGGGAATAAAGACCGGACTCAAGCTGCGCTACGCTAACCCAAAGGAAATAGGCGCGGACCGCATTGCCGGAGCCATTGGCGCGGTTCATCTTTTGCCCGCGCAGAATCTGGTGATTGTTGACATGGGAACTGCCACCACGGTAGACATCGTAACGAGCGGCAAGGAATATCTTGGCGGTGCCATCCTTCCGGGTTTAAGGATAAGCGTTTCGGCGCTTGCCTCCGGCACGGCAAAGCTTCCGTCTGTGGAGATAGTGCGCCCCGGGCATATCTGCGGAACAAGCACCATAGAAGCAATTCAGTCCGGTGTGTATTATGGAAACGCCGGCGCGATAAAAGAATTGTGCTGTCTGTACCAGAAGTCTGTTTTTAAGGGCGAAAAGCCCTTCATCATTGGAACCGGTGGTTTTGCCCGCATTTTTGAGGAATACGGACTTTTTGACCGCATTACGCCGGAGCTTGTCCTTCTGGGCGTAAAATGCGCGGTAGAGATGAATGCGCGTGCCTAGGCGTGCGCGCCGTCCTTACGTTCCGAAGCAGACGAGAATGCTGTCTTCCCGGCTTTTGCTGACCTCGTCCTTGTATACGTTGAAGTCCCACTTCATGCGGTAGTACACGCCTGCCCTAAGGTGCGAGCTTTTCTTGCGGTTCTTCGTTGGCTTCAGAATCTCTCCGCCCACCCTGAAGTCTATGGTGTGCGTGGTGTAGTTCATTTCCTCCGTGTCCGTGGACTCGTCGTTTATCTGCACAACCTGAAACTTTACTGACTCGTAGTTCACCTTTGCCGCAACCCGTAGATAGCGGAACAAGTCAATGGAAAAGCTCTGCTCTATGAGCGGCGACGACCACGACTGGCTGAACAGACTTATGGAAGGAATGGTGTAGCTTTCTATGTTGTTCCACGTGTACTCATATTTACCGTCGGATTCTGTGTACGTTCCCGATTTGTAATACCCACGTATGTCCGTGGTTGCGTTTATCGGCGTGTAGTACAGCGGAATCACAAGCCCGCTGTAGTCAATGCGCAGGTATTTAAAGATGGGAACATTAAGCGCGTATTCAAACGCAGGACCGATTCTGTGATACTTCATGGTCAGATCCGCTTCCGTCCAGACGGACTGGCGGGCAGTCGTGCCTTCCGTCAGAATGCTTCCTTCTGCAAGGAATTCTCCCTGCGTGTATTTTTCCCATGTGAATTTATAGAACGCGCCCAGCCCAAAGCGCAGCATCGGGCGCTTTGCAGAAATGTCGGGATCCCCAAAATACATGATGAACGGCAGCGTGAGCACAGAAGCTGCCTGCGAGCTTTGGTTCATCACCTGGTTTGCGAGCGGCGAGGTTTCGGAATTCATGATTGCGTAGCTGCTGTATTCTGCAAGAAAACTGCACCCCATGCGCGGCGTAAAATCGTAGTATGCCGCCCCAAAGATGGTGCTTCCGTGCTGCTGAGGTTCTGCGCCTGCGTCAATGCGCACCGGCATTTTGTCGTCAAGAAGGTCGCGCACAAAAAAGATGGCGTTCTTAACCTCGTGCATGAGCTTGCTGTTCCTGAGCAACTCGTCGGCGCTGCTTAGCTTTTCATCGGAGCTGTCCTTTCCCTCGTCCTCATGCTCAGAGACGGCGCTTTCCGTTGTAGGCACCTGTTCCTCCTGCGGGGAACCGTCCTGCTCTGCCCAAAGCGCGGCCGAGAAAAAAATAACACAAAGGAACGCAAGAATTTGCTTCATACCGCAAGTATATCACAAAACAGGCTTTATAAAAAATCATAAAAACTATAAAATGCACAAAAAGGTATGAATATGGAAATTGAAGTGTTAAAAGCAAAACTGCATCGCGCCACGGTTACCGACGCAAACCTTAATTACGAGGGCTCCATCTCAATCGACACGGAGCTGTGCAAGGCAGCCGGTATGCACACGTGGGAAAAAGTTGACATTCTGAACGTGAACAACGGCGAGCGCTTTTCTACCTATATAATTCCCGGAAAAAAAGGTGAGATTTGCCTGAACGGAGCCGCCGCGCGCAAGGCATGCCCCGGCGACAAGGTGATAATCGTAACATACACTCATATCGAAGAAAAAGACGCGGACGCATGGAAGCCAGCGGTGGTGCTTCTGAATGACGACAATTCCGTAAAGTCCGTAAAATAATCCACGCGGAACGCGTTTTGCACCGTTCACGCATGAATTCATTCTCAGGGCAAACGCATTAGTTGTTATGATTTAATAATCCGAGGGAAAGTTGTACTC
>CAKZZR010000170.1 GCA_937885475.1 uncultured Treponema sp. | reverse complement strand
ACACGGTCGTGGCGGAGCTTCTGTACAATACGATGCTTGGCTCGCTGCCGGATTTCCATCAGGGAGCGGTGATTGCAATCATGATGCTGCTTCCTTCAATAATAAGCATCCTGCTGCTCAATTTTCTGCAGCGGTTCAATGTGCGCTACAATAAAATTTCCAAGGTGGAACTGGAGCGGAATCTTGTGCGGGACACATTGTTCTGCGTGCTTTCCGTCCTTATCCTGCTTGTCATGCTTTCCATTTTTGCCGTCGTGCTTGTAGCTCCGTTTGTTACGGAATGGCCCTACAATACGGCATTCACGACTCGTCATCTTGCGGCGGTGTTTGCAGACCGCGCGCTGACCAGGGTTTTTTTGAATTCTCTGCTGATAAGCCTGCTTACTGCGGTGTTCGGCACGCTTTTAGTGTATGCGAGCGCCCTTGTTACGGCGCGCAGCCGGCTCCACGTTCATGGAAACATGGTGATTGAGTCCATCGCTCAGATTACCAATACGATTCCTGGCATGGTGCTTGGTATTGCGTTTCTTCTGGCGTTCCGGCGAACTCCGCTGCACAATTCAATCTGGATTCTGGTTGCCTGTAACATGATTCACTTTTTTGCCACTCCCTATCTGATGATGAAGGGAACGCTTGACAAGATGAATTCCACGTGGGAGACCACTGCGCTTATTCTGGGCGACAACTGGATAAAGACCGTGGTGCGCATTATAACGCCAAACACCATCTCAACGCTTCTTGAGGTGTTCTGCTATCTTTTTATAAACGGAATGGTTACTGTCAGCGCCGTCGTATTCATTGCTGGGGCGCGCACAATGGTAATCACCACAAAGATTCAGGAATTGCAGCATTTTGCAAAATTCAACGAGATTTTCATTCTTTCTCTTCTGATTCTGCTTACGAACCTTGTGATAAAGGGAATCAAGGGTGCGGTGAACAGAAGGAAAGAGGTGAGATAGATACATCATTTTCAGGAGAACAAAATGAAAAAAATCATGTGCGCAGTGCTTGCCTCCTTGTTCTTGCTTGGCGGCTGCAGCAAAAAGAATCAGGCGGAACGCCAGGTCATCATCTATTCCAATGCTGACGACGAGGCGGTTGTTTCTGTAAAGAAGGCGCTTGATGAGAACGGCTATGCCGGACGCTACCTGTTCCAATCCTTTGGAACAAGCGAGCTGGGCGGTAAACTCTTTGCCGAGGGAACGGCGATTGAGGCTGACCTTATAACGATGAGTTCTTTCTACATTGAGAGCGCTCAGGCTATGAACAGAATGTTCAAGGATTTGGCGTTTGAGACAAAGCAGGTTGTAAAAACGCCGGCATTCTATACGCCGATGCTTGCGATTCAGGGTGCGGTAATTTACAACACCAAAGTTCTTACAGACAAAAAACTTCCTGTTCCGCAGAGCATAAAGGACATTGGGAATCCTGTGTACAAGGATTGGGTGAGCGTGGTTGACCCTATGGGAAGCACCACGGCATGGCTCATGGTTCAGGCGCTGATTGATTCCTATGATGAGGACGGTGCCAAGGAAGCGCTTGCCGCAATATACAAGAATGCTGGACCTCATCTTGAACTGAGCGGCTCTGGTCCTATAAAGAAGATCCGTGCAGGCGAGGTTGCGGTAGGCTTTGGACTCCGCCATCAGGCTGTGCGCGACAAGAAAGCGGGGCTTCCTATCAGTTTTGTTGACCCAACCGAAGGAAACTTTGCGCTTACTGAATCCGTTGCTGTAATTGAAAAGGGAAAAAAATACAATCCGCTTGCTATGGAGATGGCTGAATGCATCATCAATTCTGCCCGTGAGTATATCATCGCCGACTATCCGGTGGTTCTGTATGAAGGCGAGACGGTTGACGCTGAAAATGAGGCTACCAACAGCAAGACGTTCTCTGAACCGCTTACGACAGAGCTTCTGCGAAAGCATCAGAATATGAGCGAGAGCGCAAAATGAACGAAGAGACTGACTAAGAAGAATAGATTGTGGTGGTTGAGCTTGTCGTCACGAAGTGCGCGAAGCAGCCAATATATGTGGTGCGCGAGGCATTTCAACAGGCTCAATGACTACGCGCATTGCTCTTCTTAGGCATACCCTTCTGCACGAATAATTTATCCCAGCGCAACGTCAAGAACCATCATCAGGGCAAAGCCAATTGAAAAGCCGATGGTGCATACGTCGCTCTGCTCGTTTTTTGTGGCTTCGGGAATAAGCTCTTCTATCACTACGTAGACCATCGCTCCTGCGGCAAATGCAAGGAAGTAGGGCATGAATGGCAGCACGAACGAGGTCAGAAGAATCGTGACTATTGCGGCAACCGGCTCCACTGCGCCGGAAAGCGTTCCGTACAGGAAAGATTTTGCCTTGCCGTTTCCTTCCTGGCGTAGCGGCATGGAGATTATCGCCCCTTCCGGAAAATTTTGGATTGCGATTCCGATTGCAAGCGCCAGCGCATCTGCGCTGGAAATAAGCGCGGAGCCTGAAAGATGGCTTGCAAAAACTATTCCTACGGCCATGCCTTCCGGAATGTTGTGCAACGTCACTGCAAAAAAAAGCATCATCGTGCGGCTGAATTTCTTTATGCCAGATTCAGGACCTTCCGGCTTTTCGGCGGTTGCATGAAGGTGCGGCGTGATTCTGTCCAGAATAAAAAGAAATGCGACTCCGAATGCAAAGCCTGTATATTCATCAGTATCTATGCCGTTATAAACAACTTTGAGGCGTTCTGGCTTAACATTGAAAAGCTTTTCAACATCTGCTTTGGTGCCGTTACTAACAGCTATTACAGCGTCAGCCATTTCTATTGCCATCTTTTCAACCCAACAGCTGAAATCATAGCCGCCGCCAAGCTGTTCACGTTTCCAAGGTCTTAAAGGTTCAAGAGAATGGGTTGTAATTACCAAAGGAATACCGTAATTGAGTTTTGCCCAAATACCAGCCATATGAGTATACCAAGTATGACA
>CAKZZR010000169.1 GCA_937885475.1 uncultured Treponema sp. | reverse complement strand
CTTCGACTGGAAGCTATTTTTTTAATACCTATACATCAAAAATTGATTTCCATGATTTTTATGTCCCCCGCAAAAAAAAGGCAGAAGTTTAAAATAATTCAAAACTTCTGCCTTTTTTTCATTCGCTTGAGAAAAATATTAACTACTCGGCTTTAACAACAGCGCTGACATATGTCCTGCCGGAAGAATCCTCAGCTTCAACATAATAGTACACATACATATAATATTTACCTGATGACGAACTGTTTTCCCAAAAATATTGATTGCATATATCTGTGTCAACATAAGAGTTATAAGTCGTTGAACCTATATAGGTGCAGTCACTTTTGTCCGGGAGCTTACCAAAGGCAACCTTCATGCTATTGCTGCCAAATACGCCTCTGTAAATCTTATAATTTTTTACACCAGAAACCGTGCTGAAATTAAGCTTACAATAAGAATAACGGTTATAGACTATGCCCTTTGAAGCGCTTAAAGAAAGTGAACCAGATTTGTTTGAGCCTGCCGGCGACGGATAGCTCAGTTCCGTTCCTGTTTCAGCACCCTGTTTAGTTTTTTCTTCAAGCAATGATGTTGCATCAAAATAATAACGAACCGGCACAGAATTTACCGTAACACCAGTTGAAGCCCATGTTCTTTTTGCAACAACAATATACATCACATAGCAATTGCTTTCTGTGATTTCATTCAAAAATGCATAATCACCATTTGTAAGCTTATTGCTTGAAGTTGTCTCTATCAATGTGCCTTGTTCCGCAATGTTAGCACCAAGCACACCAAGAACATTTGTTACAAGACGGTAAACATCGCATTCCTGATTGCCTTCGGTTTGCCATGAAATATCAACATAAGTATATCCCCCGCTATCTTTCTTTAGATATGCAGCAACATTTGTTGGCGCAGGCGGAAGCAGTTCGGCAATATCCACATCAACGGTATCCGTATTGCTCGTAAATATTAAATTTATGGCCTGAACATAATAGCTGAATTGTGTCCTGCCGTAAGCAAGGGAACTTGCAGAACCACAATCCTTGTC
The DNA here is from genome assembly GCA_937885475.1 of uncultured Treponema sp. GTDB lineage: Bacteria > Spirochaetota > Spirochaetia > Treponematales > Treponemataceae > Treponema_D. Next base: position 3,683 of record CAKZZR010000169.1, on the reverse strand, counting down.
GATATATTCCAAGTCTCCCGTCGTTATATACGCAATCTGCGTTTTGTTCCTGTAAACACAATATATTTGCGCATTCTTTGATTCCGTCCATGAGATTCTGACGGTTCCGTCATAATTGCCGTTCGCATCTGCACCAAGCGCTGCGGATGCAGAAAATGCACCCGTTCTCAAGTCATCGCTGGAATCTTCAGCAATGAATGTAACAGAACGCGAGACGGTATTATAAGACCAATCTTTTGGCGTAATTGTTATTTTTACCGTAACGTTCTGAGTTTCCCCAGAACAATTTATGTTGGAAATTGTAACCGAATCTTCAGTCTCATCTTTGGCTATATAGTTATCACCTGTTACAATTTGCCAGCTTGCACTTACCCCAATTGACGCATTTATTTTATAGGAAAGCAAAGCATCCGTGGCACTACCAAGAACAAGTTCATCAGCAAGTTCATTTCCGTCACACAAAAAAACAGCGCCAATGTCTTTTCTTGCAAGAACTGCCGCGTTCAATTCTACTATTGTGTTTGCCACCTTGTAAGCTTTGCCTGCCGGAGTAATGGTAAGGCGCAACTCCAGCGGCTGAATGGAATCAGAATAATTTGTATTTGAAATCTGAACCTCATTTCCTTCGCTGTCCTTTAAGCCCGCATATATTGAGCCGGAAACAAATTCCCACTTTGCAGTTACGTCAGGCAGTCCTTGCGTCGCCCCGGTTTCTGAATCCGAATAAACAAACGAAAGCAACCTGGTATCTTCACCTTCAAGAATAAAATCTTCATTAAGTTTCTCACCATCAATCAGAATTGAGACGCTGAATTCCCGTAAATCGATTTTCTCTGTTTCTGCAGAAGTGGTTGTTGATTCTTCGGACGTATCTTTTGAATTTGCTGCTGAAGCTTCCTCTGTTGTTCCATCATCATTTGAAAAAAAATCGCATGAACAAAGCGATACAACAAATGCGAATATTGCAAATACCGCAGCAATTTTCCAATTCCTTCTCATAAATGACCTCTTATTTTATCTTATCTAAAGTTACAAAAAAAAATGTCTGAAATCCAAAGGCATTGCATACCAATAGTTTTTCAGACATTTTTAATTTTTATCTATATATTATGTAAGCGTAAAGCAAAACCTTGCTTGTTATCTAAACAGCCTTGAAAGCTCCGGTACGCTGCTAGCTGGCTGCCAAGATTCCATACCCTGCGACCAAACAAGCGAATCACGCTTTAACATGCCACCATTTGCCATAGAAGTCAAAGTCTGCATATCATACGGGCCGGTGCTCTGATTATTTACGGAAACATAATACTGCCCACCAATCGGAGGCGGAGTCTGCCGTCCTGCGCCAGATGAAGCAGAAGCCCCATTGCCTTTGTCAACAATATCAACATTCAAATCATCATTTGCCTTGAATACAGAAAAATCAAATTTTCCTTCCGGCAGGGTTTCGATTGCAAACCAGCGGTACATGGTTATACCGCTTCCTTTTAAATCCTCGCGGGAACCTTTGCTTACCGTAACCGGACTGAATGCATTCCACTGCTCCGAGCTTTCATTGTAACCCGACACTTTTACCGTAACATCCTGCGCGCTGGACTTATTCCTCAAGACAAAATTATCCTTGAATTGTCCGGAATAGTCCTGAGCATTGATAAGCTTTGCATTTCCGTTGCTATATGACGGAGCAACGTTGTCGTACTGAGCATTGCGCTTATTTCTGGAGCCTCCCTGACGCAATGTAATACCAACAAAGAATCTGTAATCACAGCCACCAGAAAGAGTGTACGATGTGGAATCACTGTAGGTTTTACCGTCATATCTCTGTTCCCATGATTCAGCAAGAACACCAATCATAGGAATATCAAGGTCAAATCCAAGGTTCAAACCAAACGTATCAGTAAAGAACAGATGATATGCAAAGTTCAATGAGAACGAAAGATAAAAATCAATCATATTAAATTTATCAAATGCATCATGATTGAAGTTCCATGCCTCATCAAAGTTAAATTGAAGCGCCGGCGTAAACCGCAGCGTATGCTTTGGATGCAGATTAAAACCAAACGCAGGACCTAAAGAAAGGAACTCACTGATGGTAAAGAAATTAAATGCTTCACTATCCATCTTTGTTCCGTCCCATTTTGGATTATCTCCACTGATTCCCACTCCAAAATCAAAATCAAAACCCGGTGTAAAAAAGCCCTGACCGCCATTTTTATACCACGTATCCTGCACTTCAAATCCAAACGGAATGAAGCCCCACTCATAAGATACAGAAGAATCCATATCTGAATTTTTTGCGGAAGTCTTTTTTCCTCCAAAAAAGTAATTGATGTTACATTCTGTAGCTGAGGCAAAAATACTTTGAACCGTCAGCACAAGAAGAACAGAAAGCGAAAGAATTCTTTTCATAGAATCACCCCTTTTGTAGACTATTAGATTGCATTACCACAAAATACAATCTGAATGATTTTTTATCTTATCGTACAATCTTTTAGATTGCAAGATTTAAATAAAATAATCTTATAGTTTGTACATGACATCTGAACCTGTTGAAGACGATATTTTCTTTGAAAAAAATAAGAATGATTTCATAAACAAACTACGATTATGGAGAAATAAAAAGAAAATTTCCGCCCGCGAAATGAGCATTGCGCTTGGGCAGAATGTAAACTACATCAATTTAATAGAAAACGGAAAAAGACTTCCTTCATTGGCAGGATTTTTTGCAATCTGTGATTTTTTAAAAATCACACCGGAAGATTTTTTTGGAAACCAGATAGAACTTTCTGAATTTTCAGAAAATGAAATTCTTTCGCTCTTTTCAAGCCTTACACCAGGACAAATAAACAGCATTATTACGATGATTCAAGAATTCAAATGAGCGCAAACCTATTTTCAGTACATATGAAGTGATTCCCACATCTTGCAAATCCTTTTGAATTGAGAATAATGAAAGCGATGGAAAACACAGGCGTTTTGAAGCGTGGGGAACAGATTGACGAATTCAAGCGGATTGGGCTGAAGGTGATTCAGGATAAGACGCGGTTTTGCTTTGGAATTGACGCGGTGCTGCTTGCGGATTTTGCAAAGGTGCGACGCGGAGAAACGGTTTTTGACCTTGGAACTGGAACCGGCATCATTCCGCTGCTTTTGGCAAAGACTACGGCTGGCGCGCACTTTACCGCGCTGGAACTTCAGGCAGAATCGGCAGAAATGGCGCGGCGCAGCGTTGCCCTTAACAACCTTGCAGACAGAATTGACGTTGTTACCGGCGACATAAAAAACATACGGAGCCTTTTTGCACCACAAAGCTGTAATGTGATTACGGTGAATCCGCCGTATATGCCGGTTCAACGGGCGCATGCAGAAAACTCAAATCCACAGGATGTAAGCGCCCCGCAAAATCTACCTTTGCCAAACGACGCAAAAGCCATTGCCCGCCACGAGCTTTTTTGCACCGCAGAAGACGTTATTGCCGCCGCCGCATGGCTTTTAAAGCCGCAGGGGCGTCTGTTCATGATACACCGTCCGCAGCGCCTTGCCGAACTGTGCGCGCTGCTGGCAAAGCACAAGCTGGAAGCCAAAACGCTCCGCATGGTTCAACCCGCGGCAAACGCCGCCCCAACAATGATTCTGCTGGAAGCCCGCCGCAACGCCCGCCCGGCTTTAGATCGGAAGAGCACACG
>CAKZZR010000168.1 GCA_937885475.1 uncultured Treponema sp. | reverse complement strand
ATGACAGGGCTTGGACTTCCGCTTTTTTTAGACTGTCTGGGAACGCTTGCGGTTTCTGCCGTAACAGGAATGCTTTTTGCGGGCATTTTTACCGCTGTAGTTTCAAGCCTCATCTGCTCAATTTTTAACGTCTCCGCCATTTATTTTGGAATTTTCAATGCTGTCGTCGCCATTTACACAGTCTGGTTTGTGCGCAAGTTCACTTTTAAAAGAATCGGACTTTCGTTCTTGTATGTTTCGTCAATCATCCTTTTTTACGCGCTCGTTAATTCTTCTGTTTTGTACGTGCTTTACGGAAGCTCGCAAGCCTCGCTTGTGGCTCAGAATGTCGCTTCTTTTTCAACGGCTGCAAATCTTCCGTATTTTCTGTCATTTTTCTTGATTAACATTCTTGTGAACATCTTGGATAAGGGAATAAGCTTTGTCCTTGTCCTTATTCTGATGCAGCTTACACCTGACTCCAGACTTTATGCCATTAAAAGTGGCGTCTGGAAGCAAAAGCCATTGACCTACGCTCAGCAAAAAACAATGAAAAAATGGAAGTCTGACATAAAATATTCCATTCAAAAAAAGAATACGGTTGTGCTTTTGCTGAGTTCAGTTCTTCTTGTTCTTGTGATGGGCTGGATTGGAGTCAAGCTTTATTTTGAGAACGCAAAGGCAGAGCGGCTTGAACTTGGTTGGAATACCGTAAAATCAGCCGCACAAATTATCGATACTTCTAAAATTAATGATTACATAAAATATGGAACTGCCGCCGAAGGTTATGAAGATACGGCAAAGCTCCTTACTATGCTGTGGAATACGGCTACCAACGTTCAATATCTTTATGTAGTAAGACTGGAAGAGAACGGAACTCGTTTTATTTTTGATGTGGAAGACCCTAACGGCATTGAAGAAAGCTATAAGCCGGGGCAGCTTGTTCCTTTTGACCCGGAATTTAATTCCTATCTTCCTGATTTGTTCGCAGGAAAGCAGATAGAGCCTGTTGAATCAAAAACTCTTTTTGGCTGGATGGTGAGCGTTTATTATCCTGTAAAGGATGCTGACGGAAAATGCGCATGCTATGTTGCCGCCGACATTTCGCTTGATTATATGGCTGATTACATGAAAAGCTTTATGCTTCGTGTTTTTCTGATTATGGCAGGCTTTTTCCTTCTGATAATTGCCTATGCTATATGGACTACGGGCGTTTCAATCTCCTTTCCAATCACTGCGATGGCTGCCTGCGTAGACAGCTTTGCTCAGACCGACGAGGAGCAGGAAAAGCTTGATGAAAACGTGCGGACAATCCGCTCCCTTGATATTCATACTGACGATGAAATTGAAAAGCTCTACAACGCAATTTGCAAAATGACGCTGAATCAGGCGGAGCAGGTGCGCGACATCATAAGGCTTTCGGAATCTACGCTGCAAATGCAGGACGGACTTATCATCACAATGGCGGATATGGTAGAAAGTCGCGATTCCGACACCGGCGCGCATGTTCAGAAAACCGCCGCCTACGTCAAGATTATTGTTGAAGGACTTAAACGCAAGGGCTACTACGCACAAAAAATCACTCCTAAGTTTATGGCTGATGTGGTTCGCTCGGCTCCGCTCCATGACGTTGGAAAAATAAACATTCCTGACGGAGTTCTTAATAAGCCCGGAAAGCTCACTGATGAAGAGTTTGCAATAATGAAGAGTCATACCACAGTAGGAAAGCAAATTTTGGAAAATGCAATCAGTACGGTAAAGGGCGAAAGCTACCTTAAGGAAGCGCGCAATATGGCTGCCTACCACCATGAGCGGTGGGACGGGAAGGGCTACCCGGAAGGTCTTCATGGCGAGGTCATTCCGCTTTCTGCCCGCATTATGGCAGTTGCAGACGTTTTTGACGCCCTTGCTTCTCCTCGCGTCTACAAGCCTGCTTTCCCGCTTGAAAAGGCTCTTGCAATCTTGCAGGAGGGGGCAGGAACTCAGTTTGATGCAAAATGTGTCGAAGTTTTTATGGAAGCCTTGCCGGAGGTTAAGCTTATTCTAAAAAAATATAACCCCGACACGCCGATGTAAGCGTATTAAGCATGGAGGTCATTTTGCAGCATAAAAAGCATAAAATAATACTTCTTACAGTTTTTAGTTTTTTTGCCTCATTAATTTGCTCGCAGGAAAGTCTGAAAATGGGTGGCGGCTATGCGGCTACAAGACAGCTTCCTAACGTGGGCTACACCTCGCAGATTTATGACGCTACAAGCGGACTTCCGACTTCTGATGCAATGTACATTTTGTGCTCGCACGACGGTTATGTATGGATTTGCGGCTACAGCGGAATTTTGCGCTACGATGGCAGCAGCTTTGAACGGCTTCCTACAACATTTGGACTTACAAGCGGACGCGCCCTTTATGAGGATAAAAGCGGAAGAATTTGGGTTGGAACGAATGATAACGGCGTGGTCGTGCTGGAAAACAACAAGACTAGGCAATACACGTACAGGGACGGTCTTCCATCATCTTCAATAAGAAGCTTTGCTGAAGATTTGGACGGAAATATTTACATTGGAACGACTTCGGGCATTTGCTATGTAGATTCAAGCGGGAATCTTTTTCCGATTTCTGACCCACGGATTGACGAGGAGCGGGTTTTAAAGCTTTCTGCTGATTACAGCGGAATCATCTATGGTCAGACAAAAAACGGACTTATTTTTAAGATTGATGATAAAAAAATTACCGCGGTTTACGACAGCGCGGAGCTTGGAATCGAAAAAATCACATCGATTATGGTAGATCCGCTTGGAAGCGGAAATGTATATTTTTGTACGCAAGGCTCTGCCCTGTACTTTGGGGATTTTGGCAAACGCAAGGAGCTGCTTAAAAAGATTGACGTATCTCCTATGAAAGACCTTCATTGGATAAGCTATGACTGCGGAAAAATCTGGCTTTCTTCTTCTACAATGCTTGGCTACCTTAACGATGATAATGAGCTTATAGAGCTTAAGAATATCCCGATGAACAGCTCAATTGAGATGCAGACTGCGGATTATCAGGGAAATATCTGGACGGCATCGGCAACGCAAGGCGTGATGAAGCTTGTAACAAACAGCTTTGTAAACCTTACCTATGAGGCAGGACGGCCGGAAGCGGTAACTAACACGACCTTCCTTCACAAAGGGCTT
>CAKZZR010000167.1 GCA_937885475.1 uncultured Treponema sp. | reverse complement strand
CCGAGCTTCAGGCAAGCGACGACGCGATTCCCGCCAAAAAAACAGCAAAAAAAGAAGAAAACCAGACGACCGGCCAGCAAAAACAAGGACGCGCGCTTCAGACGCTCAAAAAGCGGCTTGAGGAAGCAAAGTCCTCTAAGTGGCTCAATACGGAAACAAGCCGAATGGATTCCGTTCAGACTGTCTACAGCGAATACATGAATTACATCAACGCCGTGTACACGTTCTATGCAACACACAAAAAAATCGACTATGATGAGCTGTCAGACGCAGTAAAGGAGCTGTGCGTATTCATAAAAGACAACAAGCGCTACGTCCTGCGCGTAACGCCTTCCGCAAAGAACCGCAGCAAGAACTTCCTGGTCATTCATTCCATGCGCTCAACGGTGCTGGCAATCACCATAGGGCTTGAGCTGCATCTTGCCCTTTCCAAGCTGATTGAGCTGGGCGTAACCTGCATCCTGCATGAAATAGGAATGCTCCGTTTGCCACCCCAGCTGTATATGACCGACAGAATGCTTTCTACCACCGAAAAGGCGCGAATCATGACGCACCCGCTGCTTGGGTTCAACATTCTGAAGGATTTGAATTTTCCGCTCAGCGTGCAGCTTGGCGTGCTGGAGCATCACGAAAAGGAAAACGGCTACGGCTATCCGCGCCATCTTGCCGGAACAAAAATCTCCACCTACGCAAAAATAATCGCCGTTGCATGCTCATTTGAGGCTATCACCGCCCCGCGCGAATACAAGACGGAGCGCACCACCTTTGACGCAATGGTTGAGCTTTTAAAAAATCCCAACGCGCAATACGACGCAACGGTCATCAAGGCGCTTTTGTACAGCCTGTCTTTGTTCCCCATCGGTGCATATGTGTATCTTCAGAACGGAAAAGTGGGAATCGTAAGCGATGTAACGCCTAACGACCCAAAGAACCCCATCGTCCAGCTTGCCACAGAAACAGAAGCCGACGGAAGTCCCAGACGAATCCAGACCGACAACGGAACGAACAAAATCGTGCGCGTTCTTTCCAAGGAGGAGCAGGCTGACGTGCAAAAAACCGTCGCCCAGCTTGAATCCCAGCAAAAGGCGCAAAAAGCCCCTGAAACCGCTGCCCCAACCGAGCAAAAGGACTCCGAAGGCTTTTCCACCGTCAGCGTAGAGGATTTTATGTAAGCGGACGGGCTATTGCACAAGGTAAGAGCGCAACCCAACAACCGAACCCCTTAAAAAAAGACGGGCTAACAGCGCCCGTCTTTTTTTGTTTTGTCAATTAAAGAACATCCTGAGCCGTTCCACGTCATCGTGGAATTTTTCGTCGATTACAGGGGGATGCTCGTTGAAGTACAGAATCTGGTTAAGCTCCTCTTCGTTCTCCACGCCCCACAGCGGAACCACGTTCTCGTATTCATGCAGGAAGCCAAATGCAAGCGGAATGTTCTCAAGCACGCCACCGCAAAGGGGCTGCATGGCAACAAAGCCAACGTCATTTTCCTCACACAGTTTGACCAGCTGGCGCGTCTCGTCCGAACTTAGGATATTGAACGGAAACTGAAGCGCGTCGTAAAAGCCGCTCCGCACGGCGCTTTCCGCAAGGTCAAGGCTCTGGGTTGCAAGCCCTATGCTACGGATTTTGCCACCGTCCTTAAGCGTGCGCAACGCATTGTAGATGCCGTCTGCACCATTCGGCTGCGGCAAAAACGAATCAGACTCATACTGATACAAGTCGATGTAGTCTGTATGCATGACGTTAAGGCTGGTTTCCACATCGCCCAAAATCTCAGCCCCGCTCTGAGCGCCGCTTTTAGAGGCAATCATCACGCTGGAGCGGATGTCGCCAATTGCGTCGCCAAGCAGCTTTTCTGAATCGGCGGAGGAGCGCGTCGTGTCAAAAAAATTTATGCCCTGATTGTATGCCCCGCGCACCAAAAGCGCCACGGACTCGTCATCGCCTGCCTTGTTAAGCGACACAGCCCCGAACGCAACGCGGGAAATCATCAAATTTGTCCTTCCAAGCCGAACGTATTCCAAAAAAATTACCTCCGTAAATTATCGTTCAACCGGCTTGTAATTGCGGATTGCATTCTGGATGTATGCAACAAGATTGTCCAAAGAAACGCGATCCTGCTTCATGCTGTCGCGGAAGCGTACCGTTACCGTGTTAAAGTCCGGGTTGTCAGAACCGTCGTCCTTCTTCTCGTGAATCGTGTCGTAGTCAACGGTTACGCAGAACGGAGTTCCAACCTCGTCCTGACGGCGGTAGCGCTTTCCTACGGTTCCGCTCGTGTCAAAGTCAGTTACAAAATCTTCCTTCAGAAGGTGCTGGATTTCCTTTGCCTTTTCTGCAAGTCCGTCCTTTTTCATAAGCGGCAGAACGGCAACGGTAATTGGAGCCAGCTTTGGATGAAGGTGAAGAACGGTGCGGTAGTCCTCCGGCTGTCCTTCGGCAGCAACGTTCTCTTCCTCGTATGCCTCGCACAGGAACATAAGGAAGTTGCGGTTAAGACCGGCAGAAGTTTCGATTACGTACGGAACGTACTTTTTGTTTCCGTCCTCCTGATCGATGTAGCTCATGTCCTTCTTTGAATATTTTGCGTGCTGGCTTAAGTCAAAGTCAGTGCGGCTGTGAATTCCCTCAACCTCCTCAAATCCAATCGGGAAGTTGTAGGTAACGTCGTACGCGTCCTTTGCGTAGTGCGCAAGCTTGTCGTGGTGGTGCCACTTAAGGTTCTTTTCTGCAATGCCGTACTTAAGATAGAAGTTCCAGCGGTCGTTTCGCCAGCGCTCAAAGGTTTCGTCCTCAGTTCCCGGCTTGCAGAAATATTCCATCTCCATCTGCTCAAATTCGCAGGTACGGAAAATAAAGTTCTTGAAGATAATCTCGTTGCGGAAAGACTTACCAACCTGAGCAACGCCAAACGGAATTTTCATGCGGTTTGACTGAACGATGCTCTTGAAGTCCGTAAAGATTCCCTGACAGGTTTCTGGGCGCAGGTAAATCAATGACGTATCGCTTGCAACCGGTCCAAGGTGAGTCTTGAACATAAGGTTGAATTCGCGTACGTCGGTCCAGCTGTGCTTGCCGCAGGTCGGGCAGTTTATTTTTGCCTCGATGAACGCCTTCATCTCGTCGTGGGTCATCGTGTCGACCGGCTTTTCTGTTTTTTCATTGTGAGAGTCGCAGTATTCCTCGATGATGTTGTCAGCACGGAAGCGTGCCTTGCATTCGCAGCAGTCAACCATTGGGTCAGAAAAATGAGCGACGTGTCCTGACGCTTCCCATGTGGTATGATGCTGGAAGATGGCGGAATCCAAGCCCACGACGTCATCGTGAAGCTGAGTCATGTAGTGCCACCATTCATTCTGTATATTCCGCTTGAATTCCACACCGAGCGGACCGTAATCCCATGCGCCCGCCTGACCTCCGTAAATCTCGGAAGCCTGATATACAAAACCGCGTCTCTTACAAAGAGAGATGATTTTGTCCAATGTACATGCGTGTGTATCTTTTGTTTCTTTTGCCATTTTTATTACCTCGCTTACGACTCTGGCGCGGGCCGCTTTAAGATTGTAGTGAGCGCCACCGGTTTGTGACGCATTTTTAACGTGAACTTCAGAGTACCACAAAACAGGCTTCTATGCAAAGGGAAGAAAAAAAACGAGGAAAGAGACAGCCCTGCGCCGCTCTACAACGGCTCTACAACGGAAGCAAATCGTCATACTCCTCGGAATGAACGATGGGAAGCGTGCTGAAAATATCCGGCTCCGCATAGGAAAAGGAATCGTGAACGGCATTCTTTATTGCGACGCTCATAACCTCGTTGTTATAGTCGATTATGTAGGTCAGAATCTGAATCTTTGTTTCGGGAGGATTCTCGTTTGTCAGCATAAGGACGCTCATTCCCGTTGCCTCGTCCACGAACGTAGTGCGGAACACCACGCAGGAACAGACGAGCGACTTTCGACCTACGTTCAGGCAGATGTTGCGGAGGAGTGTTTTTTCCTGAAACAGTGGCGCAAGCTCCTTTTTGAACGTGCATGAAAAGCCCACCGATGAGATGTCGCGGATATTCACGGCGAACAGCTTATCCTTTGCCGCAAGATAGCCGCTCACCTCTTTGATATTCTTTGTGTCAAGGCGCAGGTATTTTCGCCGTCCCTTTGCACCGTTCAGCTCAAGAATATCCACAAAGGAGCTTACAATCTTATCGCTCTTATGCCGTACGAGCGTAAAGCCGCATGGAAGCTTGAGGTTCATCAAAAAACGGTTTCTGTCCTCAAAATTGGCTTTTTCAGAGATGACGCCAAAAAACAGCGACGTAAGATTATTGTCGTTTGAAAAGCTCTTTATAAAATTGAACCATTGCGAGAAATTCATCTCGGTATCAATATCTACGAAGCAAAGTGAATCGGGGAACTGCGCAAGCAAACTTTTTGCGCGTCGAAAATCGCTCAGAACGTATACCTCATACTCCTGCTCGCGGAGCATTTCCACTACGAGATTTTCGATAAAGAGAGACGGATTTATAAAAAAGACTTTTCGACCGAAAAGCGGATTCTCCCGAGATTCCATGAAAACTATTACCCCCCCCGGCTATCTTAGCTCGTTCAGGTCGAAGTCTACAAGTCAGCCTGCCGGAAGGGTCTATATCGCCATTATGCTAGATTATTCCCTCATAGACAAGCCCCTGCTCGCCGTCAATCGTAACGGACAGGTCGTTCTCAAGGATTTTGCACGCGTTGCGCACATTCTGAATCCACACAAGATTCTTATTGACCGCAGAAAGCACGTCCGCAGAAACGTCGGAGCCGCTTTCCGCCACCACGCCGTCCACCACGCGCAAAAGCGGAATCAAATCCTCGGTAATGCGCCAGCACACCAGAATCGTGTTGCGGTTGACCATAAGCTGCTCGCGCAAGCCCGAAACATCCTTTACCTGAACGACGCGACCACCAGCCTTGGGCAGAGCCTCGTTGTTAAAGCCAAACGCCGTTCCGCGCGCAAGAACGTTTCCAACGATAAGAACCTTTATAGTATTTGCCATGAGCGGGCTTGAAAGCGGAATTCCCGCGCACACCACAACCTTGTCAGAAAGGTGAACGGCTCCGCTGTCAAGCGCCAGCTTTACCGCGTTCTGAATCATCATCTCTGAATCCTCAGCAAGATCGCAGCGCACCGGCACAACGCCCCACTGAATCGTAAGCTGTCGCCCAACCTTGTCAAACGGCGTTACGCCTATGATTATCTGCTCCGGGCGGTAACTTCCGATGGTGCGAGCGGTGTTTCCGTGCATGGTCGGAATGATGAGTGCCTTTGCCTCTATGTTGCGCGCGAGTTTGTAGGCGCTGTGCATTACGGCATGCCCTACCTCAAAGCCTGGCTTGTACGCCGCATCCAGAACCTTCATGCAGTTGCGGTATTCCTCAGAATCCTCGGTAGTGCTCGTAACCAAAGCCATCGTGCTCACCGCTTCAACCGGGTATTTTCCGCCGGCGGTCTCGCCAGAAAGCATTACAGCGTCGGTTCCGTCAAAAACGGCGTTCGCAACGTCAGTAAGCTCCGCGCGGGTCGGCCGGGGATTTACAATCATGCTGTCCAGCATCTGCGTCGCCGTAATGACAGGCTTTCCTGCCTGACGGCACGCCTTTATGATTGACTTCTGCACAAGCGGAATCCGCTCAGGCGAAAGCTGAACGCCAAGGTCGCCGCGGGCAACCATAACGCCATCCGCTTCCTTTATGATTCCCTCAATATTCTGAACGCCCTCCTCGCTTTCAATCTTAGCGATGACGCGGGCATCAAGTCCCAGCTCCTTTATGAAGGATTTTATCTGAACGACCTCCTCCGGGAACGAGACAAAGCTGGCGGCAATAAAGTCAACGTCCTGCTGTGCACCAAAACGAAGGTCAGCCTTGTCCTTGTCGCTCATAATAGGAAGCCCCGCATGAACGCCCTTAAGGTTCACGTTCTTGCGGCTAGAGATTTTTCCGCCGTTCACGGCGCGACACAAAATGAGCGGGGCGCGGATTTCCGTAACCTCAAGCTCAATCAGACCGTCCGCAATAAGCACCTTATGGCCGGGCAGCAGCTTTTGCGCGGCTTCCTTCCACGAAAGCGAAATATGGCACGGCTTTGCGCCGTCCGCCTGCGTGCAGGGCGAATCGTCAGACACAAGCTCAACCACCTCGCCCGCGCTGACTGCAATCTCGCGGTTGTCAGGCGTAAGCCCGGTGCGTATTTCAGGTCCCTTCGTATCCAAAAGAATTCCCACAGGAACGTTCAGCTCCTTGGAAATGCGGCGCACGCGCTCCATAGCCTGACTGTGCCATTCATACGTTCCATGAGAGAAATTAAAACGTGCTATGTTCATGCCGGCAAGAATCATGCGGCGGATTGTGTCGTCGTTATCGCAGGCAGGGCCCACGGAGCAGACGATTTTTGTTTTTCGTAATGTCATAATTTTCCCCTATGCTATGGCTGTATTGAAAGCTGTATGAATTCGTCCGGCGGCACCGCCTTTGAAAAATAAAAGCCCTGCACGATGTCGCAGCCAGCCTTTTTTAGCAGACGGTACTGCGCTTCGGTCTCAACGCCCTCTGCAATCACCGGAATCTTAAAATTACGGGCAAGCTCCAGCACTACGCGAACCATGTACAGTGCTATTTTATCAGTTTCAATGTTGCGGATGAATTCAATGTCAAGTTTGAGCGCGTCAATCGGCAGAACAGAAAGCATGTTGAGCGACGAATAGCCGGAGCCAAAATCGTCCATCTCAATCTTAAAGCCCGCTTCGCGCAGTTTTTTTACCGTCTGAACGATAATCGAACGGTTCTGAATGTACGCGGATTCCGTAACCTCAAGATGCAGTTGCTCAGGGGGAATCTGATGCTCAGAAACAAGCGCGCACAAAAAGTCGGTGAGCGACGGATCGTTCATGTCCACAGATCGGAAGAGCGTCGTGTAGGGAAAGAGTGTAGATCTCGGTGGTCGCCG
>CAKZZR010000166.1 GCA_937885475.1 uncultured Treponema sp. | reverse complement strand
GTTGCAAAGGCTGGGCGCCGCCGTTGAGTCCGCCGGGGCGCTCGTAAATCCGGCTCTCATCCAGTATTTTAAAAAGCTCGCGCTTCCCCCGGACGATGTGTCCCTTTCCTTGTATAATCAAATGAAGGCTGCAGGACTTCGTTTTGAGAAGGCGGCGTTTGACAAGGCTCGCATGGCAGCAGAAAAATCCGGCATGGGGCAAAAGGCAGGGGCTGCGGCATCTTTTGTGCTTGGCTCAAAGTCGCTGCCTTCTGACGGGCGGGCGGTTCGTGCGCTGCTTGGCGACTCCGGCGACGGAGAGACATCCCGGCATCCTGAAGCGCGTGATGCTCGTTCTGCGCTGGCAAACGCAGAGCAAAGCACGGATGACTTTTCTGAAGGCGAGGCAGAGCCGTTCAAGTCATTCTTTACGCGCATTCTTAAGGGCGACGAGGCGGCTGGTTCGGTCGTTCCGTTGGACGCTGTGCAGGCTTTGCAAAACCAGGACGCGGTAAGTGCGGGGGCTTTTGGCGCAAAGCCGGGCTTACTTACGCTGTTCAATCATCTTGGCTTTGACTTTGCCTCGTTCACGCGCACCGGAAACTGGATCCGCGTTCCCTTTGATTTTTCCTATAAGAAGAACGGCATAAAAAGCGGGACCGGTGTTTTTTGCGCGCTCCTGAACGCGCGCTATGCGGAACGCTTTTTGGTTCGCTTTTGCTTTGAAAAGGAATGGTACGGCTTTGCCGCCGATACCGCTGCTCCAGACGGCCGCAAGCCTGTGCGCATAACCCTTGCAAACGGAAGCGGAAGCACTGCGCTAGAGGACGTTGCCCGCCTTGTTCAGGAGCGCTTTCCTTCTGCGGAAGTTCTGCTTTGCCCTGCGGCGGATTTTACAGATTTTTTCTGCGCACCTCAGAAAATTGAGACGGTCAACGGAGTGGTGTGATGCAAAAAAAAGAGGCTGTGGCGCTGTCCTATCCAAAGGGGGCTGAAGCGCCGTTCATAGCGGCAAAGGCAAGGGGAGCTCTTGCTGAAAAACTTATTGCGCTTGCCCGCGAGCAGGGTGTTCCAATCGTAGAAAACCAGCTTGCGGCGGACATTCTGACCGCGGAGGAAATTGGAGCCCTCATTCCTGAGTCCACGTGGGAAATCATTGCAGAAATTTTTTCTTTTGTTGTGAAAACTGACAAAATGGTATAAAATTCAGTTATAGTTATGGGGAGTATTATATGACTGATTTTAATAGGATTGACATCTCAAAAATTCATATCGGCGTGTGCTATTCCGAGCCTGTGTTCTTTGAGGACGGAAAGAATATGTTCCTTGCTGCCGGAAAAACCGCAAAGATGTATCATGTTGCGGCGCTCAAACAGTGGAAGATTCCGTTTTTGCTTACCCGCGGAAAGGAAATTGACCCGAATGAATATGTTCCTTCAAAGGCTCTGGAGCCGGAACCGCTTGATGTGCTGGAGGAACTGTAAGCCTTGCCTGATACGCGTAAGCAACGCGGAACCGACGGAGAGGAGCGGGCGGCGGCGTTTTTGCAAAAAAATGGGTACGCTGTTTTGTTCAGGAATTTCAGGACAAGACAAGGCGAAATTGATATAATTGCATATAAGAACGAGACCGTGGTTTTTGCGGAGGTTAAGACGCTCCCCAAGGGAACGCCGGAACTTTTGGCTCATGTTGTGGACATAAGAAAGCAAAAAAGAATTGTAAAAACGGCTAAACGTTTTCTTGCAAATCATCGACAATATAGTAACAACTATATTCGCTTTGATGTAATTGTTATGGACATGCCGGGTTTGCCCGATGTATTCCATATAGAAAACGCTTTTTCGGAGCTTTTATGATTTCTGCAAGAAGAGAAGCCGCTGCAACTATGGTTCTCGAACGGGATGAATGCATTTCTCCGCGATTGATGGAATTGCGAAGAAAAATTCATGACCAGGAATATGTGGACAATGCGATTTATAGAATCGCACAGGTAATCAGCCGCAAGTTGGTTGAGGATCCTGAAGAATTAACGTTCCGCGACTGATGTTTTTCCAGTCCGGAGCATGGATTGGAATAATTTTATGGAAAGAAACAACAGACGCGGAAGAAAACGCCATAATTGGAACGATTCAAAAAATCAGAACAACAAGAATAGAAATGCAAATCAGAAGGCTGACCTTTCTTTACGCCCCCCGGTCAGCAAATTCCGTTATATAGCACATGAGAATATAGAGCTTCAGCAGCAGAAAGAAAAAGCGATAAAGGAATTCCACGCCCGCGAGGTTATGTGCCCAGTGTGCGGCGAGCGGATTGTTGACGTGGCAAGCGCGCTTACCGACAAGACCACTGGGAAGCCCGTTCATTTTGACTGCGTAATGAAGCATCTTTCCGAAACGGAAACGCTCGGACAGAACGAAAAGCTCGCCTACATAGGGCAGGGACGCTTTGCAATTCTTTACTATGAGAATATACGCGATCAGCGCCATTTTCAGATAAAAAAGATAATTGAGGTTGAGGATCGCGCCGAACGTGCGCCCTGGCGCGACGAGGTGAGCGGCTTATTCAGCCAGGTTGAATAGGGTGCGGATGTTCGCATCCACCTGCTCGCTCAGGCGTTCTGCCGTGGTGCCGCGCTTTTCTGCAACAAAGCGATATGTATGCTCCACGTTAAGCGGCGTGTTCAGCGTGCCGCGCAAGGGAACTGGCGCAAGGTAGGGCGAATCCGTCTCGCACAGAATTCTGTCATCAGGAATGAGCGAAAGAAGCTCGTTCATCTGCTCCATCTTGCTTTTTTTGGTGTATGTTACGCCGCCGCTTAAGCTTATGTACCAGCCTAAATCAAGGAATTTGCGTGCCTCTTCTGCGCCGTAGGAATAGCAATGGATTATTCCGTTGTGGTAGCCTACGTTTTTTATGCAGTCAAGCGTGTCCTCAAACGCGTCGCGGGAATGAATTATGACAGGAAGATTGAGCGTTTTTGCAAGCTCCAGCTGAAGCTGGAACAGTTCGCGCTCTGCTTCGTACATTTCTTGGTCAAAGTCGCTTTCACATCTGCCATCAACGCCGCTTGGATTCCAGTGATGGTCAAGACCGCATTCGCCCACGGCGATGACTGCGCGGTGCAATGTGTCGTTGTCAGGCGAGGCGGCAGCCTGGGCAATCTGCGCCTTAAGGGTTTCCATGCAGGCAAAGCGGTTTTTTATTTCTTCTACGGACGGCCAGATTCCGGCGGAAAAATAGATGAATGCGCGTACCTTGTCTGCAACGAAGGTGTCGGCTATTCCGGCGATGGCGCGGTCAATGCATGCTTCCCGCATCAGAAGGTCGTCTGGTTCTGTTCCTATGTCAAGCCCGAATTTGCAGCCGCGTTTTGCCATCGCGCTGAGAATTTCTGAGCCGTTTACAGTGTTGTCCTTGTTGTCGCGCACCGTGGTATGCTCAAAATGAAAGTGTGTGTCTGAATACATGCGCTCATTTTATACTAATTGCAGTACTTGTAAAAGTCGGGGTTTTCGTATAGTATGACGGTGTTGCCGGGATGGTGGAATGGTAGACACAAGGGACTTAAAATCCCTCGGCCGTTTAGGCTGTGCCAGTTCGAGTCTGGTTCCCGGCAAGTTGTTGTTCGGCACATCGTAAGACGGTGTGCTTTTTTTTTATTGTTTGGCTTGCGAACTGGCACGCCACCTTGCTTCTCTCACAGTGCTTTTTAGTTTTCGGTGGAATAGTTTTTGGTGTCCTTCATGCTTTCGTTTACGAAAGAACTTATTTCGTTCTGGAGCTTCTTGAAGATGTATTCGCGTATGTATTCCTTTGGCTTTTCGCCCAGTGAGTCCGTAAAAAGAAGGACGATAAGCCCGTCCTTTTCGTTCTTTTTGGTGGCGAATACATCTACCGCGCTCTGAATGGTGCGCCGCTCAAGGTTTATGGTTACGTTGCCGATTCGCTGACCCTTTGCGAATCTGTCTACTGCAGAAAGCGGCGTTGTTGCGGCAAAACCCGCTGTGCTTATGTCTGCAAGCTTAAGGTCAATCATGCAGTTGTTTATGACGCAAACCCCGGAGCAGTCCTGCTTGTCGGTACAGTCAAGACGGACGTATCTGCGCCGTCCCATAGCGTTGCATTTTATAAGAAAGTTCTGAATGTGAAGCAACGTGTTGTCTATTCCGTTCGTGGTGGAAAGGAATCCGCCGTCAAGCTCTATGTCTTTGTTGAATTTGTCCTTGTCTGCCGGCTTCATGTGCGTTGAGATGACTCCCAAAAGAATGGAAGAAAGCGTAAGGTCGTCCTTAAAGGATTTTATGAAATTGTACCATTCCATTGGCAAAAGCTGGTCGTCCGTATTGATGAAGCATACGGAATCCTCATATTCACTTAAGATTGGCTTTGCATCCCGGTAGTCGCTGATTGTGTATACTTCATATTCCATTTCGCGCAGGCGCTTTACAAGCACGTTCTGCATGATAAGAGAGGGATTCAGAAAAAATACCTTACGACCGAAAACGTCACTCCTTTTAACTTCCACAGCAACAATGATATAGGCGATTCGTTCCTTTGTCAAAATTCTGTTAAAAAATCTGCTGGTTAAAAAATCTGCTTAAAAAAAATATGATTTTGCGTCAAATGGGTGTATACTGAATGATAGGATTTTACGTATATGGTTTCTGAAAAAAATGGTTTTAAACGGAAAGTTCTGGTTGTAGATGACGAGGAAGTGAACCGGCTGATGCTCGGTGCTATTCTTGAGCAGAAGTACGAGGTTGAGTATGCCGCGGACGGACTGGAGGCGCTTCGCATTATAGAAGAACGCGATGACGCGCTTTCGGCGGTTCTGCTTGATATCCTCATGCCACAGATGGACGGCTTTGCCGTGCTGAATCAGCTTGCGGAACTTTCGTTGCTTTCCAAAATTCCTGTGATTGTGCTTACTTCGGAAAAATCCGCCGAAATTAAGAGTCTTCAGATTGGCGCCGCCGATTTTTTGGCAAAGCCGTATGATTCGCCGGAGGTGATTCTTGCGCGGGTCGGGCATTCCATAAAGCTGTTTGAGGATGCCCGGATTATTCAGGCGACTGAATATGATTCGCTGACGCAGCTTTTGACGCCGGAATTCTTCTATGAATATGCGAGCCAGACGGACAAGCATTTTCCTGATGCACAGATGGATTCCGTAGTGCTGGATTTTACGCGCTTCCATCTGCTGAATGAGCTGCGCGGCAGGGAATTCGGGGATTCCGTTCTGGAAAAGACCGCCGACGCAATCCGCGTGGTTCAGAATGAGTTTGGCGGGCTTGCGTGCCGCCATGACGCGGATACCTTCTATCTGTATGTACGGCATACCGACAATTATGAGCTTTTAAAGGACGTGCTTCAGAAGGAGCTTTCGTCCGTGCTTGAGAATTCTGAGATTCGCATACGAATCGGCATCAATTTTGACATGCAGCGCGCGTCCTCGCTTGAGGAGCGGTTCAGCCGCGCTATGCAGGCGTGCAACTCGCTTCGCAGCTTCAACAGCATCTCCTTTGCCGTTTACGATGCCGCCATGCACGAACGCGAGCTTTTTGAGGCCCGCCTGCTGAACGATTTTGAGACGGCAATAAAACAAAAGCAGTTCAGGGTTAATTATCAGCCTAAATTCAACATCAAGGGCGCAGAGCCGCGGCTTTCCAGCGCGGAAGCGCTCGTCAGCTGGCTTCACCCGGAGCTTGGACGGATTCGTCCGGATTTGTTCATTCCGCTTTTTGAAAGCAACGGACTTGTGCAGACGCTTGACCGCTACGTGTGGAACGAGGTTGCCGTTCAGATGCGCGAATGGAAAGAAAAATTCGGCGTGTGCGTGCCTATTTCTGTGAATGTTTCGCGCGTGGACATAAATGATCCGGGAATGACGGATTTTATTCTTAAAATCGTGGACGAGAACGGGCTTGACCATCATGACTATCTGCTTGAGATTACTGAGTCCGCCTATACCAGTAATTCTGCGGACATTATTGCGGTTGTGAACGGACTCCGCGACAAGGGCTTTAGGATTGAGATGGACGACTTTGGCTCCGGCTATTCGTCGCTGAACATGCTTACGACCATGCCGATTGACGCGCTTAAGATGGACAAGGCGTTCATCATGAACATTGCCGAGGGCAACAAGGAAATGAAAATCGTGAGCCTTATTCTTGAGGTTGCGGAATTCTTTAAGGTTCCTGTTGTTGCAGAAGGCGTGGAGACGAAGGAGCAGCTTGACCTGCTTAAGGCGGCGGGCTGCGATATAATTCAGGGATTTTATTTTTCACGTCCGGTTCCGCCGGAGGAATTTGAAGGGTTCATTAAGGAATCATTTTTGAAATAAGAGGAAACCATGACAATAGAAGCGTTAAAAAATTGCGGAGTGAATGTAGAAGAAGGGCTTTCGCGCTGTCTGAACAACGAGGCGTTCTATCTGAAAATGATACACATGGGGCTTGCGGACGGTCATTTTGCAAAGCTTGAGGAAGCCATTGCTGCACATAATCTTGACGAGGCGTTTGAGAATGCCCATGCGCTTAAGGGCGTTGTTGGAAACCTTGCTCTTACGCCGCTGGCAAAGCCTATCTCTGAGATAACGGAGCTGCTGCGTGCGCGCACGGACATAGACTATTCTGCGCTCTGTGCGGAAATAAGCGCCCGGCGCAGCGAATTGTGCGCGCTTGAGCAGTAGACGTCTGCTCGTTCGGAGGTGTCATGGGACTGAATTCTGATTTTACAAGAACGGTGCTTGTTGTTGACGACGAGGAAGTGAACCGCCTTATGCTTGGCGAGATTCTTAAGGATTCCTACGATGTGATGTATGCGGAAAACGGTGCCGATGCCGCCGGAAGAATCAAGGCATGGGGCAAAAAGATTTCCCTTGTGCTGCTGGACTTGCGCATGCCTGAGATGGACGGATACGGAGTTCTGGAGATAATGCGTGAGGATTCCGTGCTTTCAAAAATACCGGTGATTGTGCTTACTTCCGAAAAATCCGAGGAGGTAAAGAGCCTTAAGGCGGGCGCGGTGGACTTTTTGACCAAGCCCTATGATGCGGCGGAGGTAATTCTTGCGCGCATAAGCCGCTCAATTCAGTTGGCGGAGGATTCAAGCCTCATTCAGTCCACTGAGCGGGATTCCTTGACAGGTTTGTATTCAAAGGATTTTTTCTTTCAGTATGCGGCTTCGCTTGCGGAGCGCCGCAACGACAAGCTGATGGACGCTATTGTTCTGGAGCTTTCAAATTTTCATTTTATAAACGAATTGTACGGACGGGAATTCGGGAACAAGGTGCTTAAGACCATTGCCACCGACATTCAGCAGCTTGCCGACGAGGATGACGGGCTTGCGGGGCGCTGCGGCGAGAATATTTTCTATTTATATACCGCGCAGCACTGGAATTACGACAAGCCGCTCGACCGCATATCTTATCATCTTTCGGAACTTTTAAAGGAAACGGAAATTCAGCTGCACATGGGCTTGTGCAAGGGCATGTATCTTGCAAAGTCATTGGAGCAGCGCTTTGACCGCGCGCTTCATGCGTGTCTTTCGCTCAGGGATTCCTATGGCGTGGGCTTTGCCATTTACAGCGAGGAAATGCACCGGCAGGAGCTTATGGAAGCGCGGATTCTTGCGGACTTTCCGGAGGCGCTTGAAAAAAAGCAGTTCAA
>CAKZZR010000165.1 GCA_937885475.1 uncultured Treponema sp. | reverse complement strand
GCAAAAACGCTGACATTGCTGAAATTGAAATCGTACGTCACCCACAGCGTGTAACAATCGTTATTCACACTGCTCGTCCGGGTGTAATTATTGGTGTTAAAGGTGCAACAATCGAAAAGATTAGCGCTGATATTCAGTCTCAGTTGACTAAGAAAGTTCAGATCAAGATTAAGGAAATTAAGCGTGCAGACGTTAATGCAAGTTTGATTGCCCAGAACATTGGTCGTCAGCTTGCTGGTCATGGTTCATTCCGCAAGGCATTGAAGCAGGCTGTAAACAACGCTATGCGTGCTGGTGCACAGGGTATAAAGATTCGCGTATCTGGTCGTCTTGGCGGCGCAGAAATGACACGAATTGAAGAGCATAAGGATGGACGCGTACCACTTCACACTCTTCGTGCGGACATTGACTACAGTACATTCGAAGCTCATACAACATACGGAAAAATCGGTATCAAAGTATGGGTTTACAACGGAATGAACTATGGCATTGAACAGAACGAAGATGCAGGTCAGCTTGTTCGCAAGCCTCGCCGCGAACGCTCTCAGCGTCCAGCTGCAGATAAGGCTGAGAAGTCAGAACCTTCTGCAAAGGAAAGGAGCTAAATTATGCCATTGAGTCCGAAAAGAGTTATTCACCGCAAGGTGCAGCGCGGTAGAGAAAAGGGTAATGCTACCCGCGATAATTTTATCGACTTCGGTAAAATTGCTCTTGTTGCAATGGAACCAACATGGTTAAGCGCACGTGTAATTGAGGCAGCCCGCGTTGCTATCAATCGTAAACTTGACCGTAAGGGACAGGTTTGGATTCGTGTTTTCCCAGATAAACCGATTTCTAAGAAACCTGCTGAAGTCCGCATGGGTAAGGGTAAGGGTGCTCCGGAATCGTGGGCAGCTGTTATCAAACCTGGTATGATCTTGTTTGAGATTGACGGAGTAGACCTGCAGCTTGCGCACAGAGCGCTTGAACTTGCAGCAGACAAGCTCCCTGTTATCACCAAGATTGCTTATAAGCCAACACAAGACTAAGGAGGAATAAGATGGCTGAATCAAAGAAAAAGACAGATAAAGAATTATCTTATTCTGAACTTGTTGCAAAGCGTGATGAGCTTAAGAAAAAGTACATGGATCTCCGTTTTAAGATGGTGATTTCTCATGTAGATAACCCGATGCAGAAACGTACAATGCGCCGCGAAATCGCACGCCTTAATACGTTCATCCAGCAGAAAGTTTCTGCTGGCGAAAACAAGTAGGAGCTGAACCGTGGCAGAAAATACTGTTCAGACTGTAAAGACAGCAAAGAAACGCGAATTTGTTGGACTTGTTACAAGCGAAAAGATGGACAAATCTATTGTTGTAACTATCACAACAAAGAAAATGGATCGTCTTTACAAGAAGTATGTTACAAGATCCAAGAAGTATATGGCACACGATGAAAAGAACGATGCTCACGTAGGTGACACAGTTCGTATCGTTGAATGCAGACCGCTCAGCAAGAACAAGTGCTGGCGCCTTGCAGAAATTATCGAACGCGCTAAATAAGGTATAAGGAGTTAAGTTATGATTCAGATGCAGTCATGCATGACAGTTGCTGATAACTCCGGTGCTAAGATCGCTCAGTGTATCAAGGTACTCGGTGGTTCACACCGCCGTTATGCCGGAATCGGTGACATCGTAGTAGTAGCAATTAAGGATGCAATCCCTACTTCTACTATCAAAAAGGGTGCTGTACAGAAGGCAGTAATCGTTCGTCAGGCTAAGGAATACCGCCGTCCGGACGGAACTTACATTCGTTTTGATGACAATGCTTGCGTTATCGTTGACGAGAATAAGAACCCGAAAGGAAAGCGTATTTTTGGACCTGTAGCTCGTGAGCTTCGTGATATGGACTTTATGAAGATCGTATCTTTGGCTCCAGAGGTTCTCTAAGGAGTTTATGGATATGGAAAAGAAGTTCAAAATCCGCAAGAACGATACAGTTGAGGTTATTGCAGGTAAAGACAAGGGTAAGCGCGGTGCTGTTGTGCGCGTGCTTACTAAGAAGGATGCAGTAATCGTATCTGGTGTAAACATTGTTAAAAAAGCAATGAAAAAGCGTAGCCAGCAGGATCAGGGCGGCATCGCCGAGATCGAAGCTCCGCTTAACATTTCAAATGTGGGAATCGTATGCAAAAAGTGCGGTCGCCCAGTAAAAATTGGCTATAAAATCGACGGGGACAAAAAAGTTCGCGTTTGCCGTAAATGTGGAGATATACTGTAATGGCTAATTACGTACCTCGGCTTAAGAAAGTCTATAAAGACGAAATCGCTCCAGCACTCGTAAAAGAGTTTAACTACACAACTCCGATGCAGATTCCTGTTATCAAGAAGGTTGTAGTTAGCATGGGTGTTGGCGAAGCTCTCACTAACAAGAAACTCCTTGATGCCGCAGTAGCAGACTTGACACAGATTACAGGTCAGAAAGCTGTTAAGACAAGAGCAAAAAAGAGTATCGCTAACTTTAAGTTGCGTGAGGGCAATGAAGTTGGAGCAATGGTAACATTGCGCGGAACAATTATGTATGAATAATAATTTACAG
>CAKZZR010000164.1 GCA_937885475.1 uncultured Treponema sp. | reverse complement strand
ATGCTCCTTTCAATTCACATAATAGACCGCAAGCCGCCCCGCAAATGCGCATACTTTGCGGGGCATGTGGAAAGCAAAAAACCGTTACATAAACCGTTACATGAGCGCGTATTTTTTGGTACTTTTTGACACACTTAAATAATTCAAAATAATTTCATTTTTCTTGCATTTCTTTGTAATATAATGATATAATGATTTTAGATTGGCTTAGATATTTCTTGATGTTCTTTAAAGATTACGCTGTTAATCCGTGTGTCGCTGGTTCAAGCCCAGCAGGGGGCGAAAAAAAAAGCTGTAGTAAGCAATACATTGTTTACTACAGCTTTTTTTATTGGCATTGCCTCATTAAGGCGCTAACCGCAGTTAGCAGTCCCCGATATAACGCTGGCGCCGCCGCTACGCGCTCATCACCGCCTTCGCAAGCTGGTCGGCGCACGAGGTGCCCTTACTGCCGCACAGGTTCCCCGCAAGCGTAGCGTGTATCTCCGCCGCCGTCATGCCCTCGCACAGCCTGCTGATAGCCTTAAGATTGCCATCACAGCCGCCCTCAAAGCTGATGTTGTGGATGCGGTTCTCGTCGTCGCGCTCAAAGCGTATAAGGCGCGCGCACGTGCCAGTCGTTTTAAAAGTAATCTGCTGCATAATCTGAAAACTCCTGCGGGTTTCTTAGGGGTAGGACGCGGAAGCGTCGTCTCCCCTAAGCTGTGCTGGAAAAGGGTTGGGGTTCGGGGGAAGGGAGAAACACCGCTCCGGAGTAGAGGTTTCTTCCTTCCCCCGATAACAGGGAGCACAGGGCGCTCCCCACAATCCTACTGTATCTCGTAAATCCAGCCGTCTGGCGCTTTCTCCGTGCCCATCTGAATGCCCGTAAGAGTCTCGCGCAGCTTTCCGAGCACGGGGCCGATGGCGTCCATGCCAGCGGGCACCGCGATTTTCGTGCCGTGGTCGTCGATGCAGCCGATGGGGCTGATGACCGCCGCCGTGCCGCACAAGCCGATTTCCACAAAGTCCTTCAGCTCGTCCTTGTGCACTTGGCGCTCCTCCACGTCGATGTGCAGGTAGTCGCGCGCCACCGTAAGGAGCGAGCGGCGCGTAATCGACGGCAGGATGCTGTGGCTTTTGGGCGTCACCAGCTTTCCGTCTTTGGTGACGAACAGGATGTTCGCGCCGCCAGTCTCTTCAATGTAGGTGTGCGTGGCGGGGTCGGTGTACATATTCTCCGCAAAGCCCTTGTTGTGCGCGTCCACGATGTTGTGCAGGCTCATGGCGTAGTTCAAGCCAGCCTTGATGTCGCCAGTTCCGTGCGGAGCGGCGCGGTCAAGGTCAGAAATGCGTACGGTGATTGGTTTTACGCCGCCCTTGAAGTATGGTCCTACCGGTGTTACAAGGATGCGGAACTGATACTCGTCAGCCGGTTTTACGCCGATTACAGCGCTTGAACCGAACATGTACGGACGGATGTAAAGCGTAGCGCCGCTTCCGAACGGCGGAACGTAGTCAATGTTTGCTTTTACAGTATCAATTACAGCCTGAATGAATCTTTCTTTTGGGAAAACCGGCATCTCAAGGCGCTCGCAGCTGTCCTTCATGCGGTCTGCGTTCAAGTCCGGGCGGAAGCAGACGATTTTTCCGTCCTTCGTGGTGTATGCCTTGAGACCTTCAAAGCATGTCTGCGCGTACTGAAGCACGCCCGCACATTCAGAAATCTTAATCTCATGGTCTTTTGTAAGCTTTCCGGCATCCCATGAGCCGTTCTTAAAATTAGAGACAAAACTTCTGTTTGTCTTCATGTAACCGAAAGGCAGATTGCCCCAGTCAAGATTCTTCTTTCCCATTTTTAAACCTCGCTAAAGTCGCGCAAAAAATGTGCGTTCTCTTCTATAGAGTATCACTTAGGCATTTATTGTTCAATAAAAACGAAAGAAAAAAAAAGCCGGAAGGCTTTCAGACCTTCCAGCATCTCTTGCACAACTATTCCGTTATTTTATCTTTCTAAGGAACGCATCCTTGTAGCCGTACGACCTGAAGCGGTTCAGGACGGTTCCGTATTCGTCCATGTTAAGGGCTCCGATAAGAAACTGATAGCCCTTGCCATTGGCAGTTGGAACAAGAACGATTGGATACTGCCGGTTGAACTTCTTGATTGTAGCGCGCACGTTGGCTTCGTTACCCAGCACGGCAATCTGAACGTAGAACGCGCCCTTCTTAAGGTCAGACAGACTTGAAACGATGTACTCGCTCAAATCAAGCTCCTCTGCCACACCATTAGAAGGCTTAGGCGCTTCATTTGTCTCCTGGGTAACGCTCTCGCGCGCCGCAGATGTCTCAGAAGCAGAGGCATTGTCCAAAGCCACTTCCTCATCCGTTACCGGTGGGTTTGCCTTTGCAGGAACAAGGATTATAGGCTCATAGCTTTCCTCTCCGTCCTCTGTAGGTTCCGCGCCGTCAGCTTCAGCGGTTTCTGAAGCGTCGCCCTCTGCATTCTCAGTTTCATCAGAAGGAACTTCCGGCTCAACATAGGAATCGGCAATCACGTCGTCTTCCTCTGTTTTTTCCGTCTCTTCCTTACCAAGGTCGCTGTCAACGTCCTCGTCCTCTATGAACGGATCAGAAATCTTCTCCGCGTTCTCGTCGGCTTCGCTCAAATCGTCAGCCTCAACGTATTCCGGCTCAATAACAGCGTCATCATCAACCACAGAAGGATTGTCAAAGTCAGACTGAACGGCTTCCGCAGTCTCCTCTTCCACGAACGGAGTTTCCGCAATGGTGTCCTCTTCAACGGCCTCGTCAGAAGCAGGCTCCGCTTCCTCCTCATTCGCGCTGACTTCCTCAGTCTTTTCTCCGTCAATCAGGGTTATCGGCTCTGGCTGAACGCTTTCCGCCTCAAGTTCCGGCTCCTCATCCTCATCTTCTGCAGGAACAGGCTCAACCTCATCCTCCGGAAGGATGGCGCTTTCTTCATCACTTGGAACGCTCGCCTCCTCCTCTGCCTCTTCAGCAGGAACGGTAGGCTCTGCGGCACCGGCTTCTTCCTCCGGCTCCTCATAGGAAGCAGGAATATTCTCAACCTCGCCGTCAGATTCGGAATCATAGGAATCAACGTCTGCAATTTCCGCACCTATTACGGCGGTTCCAGCTACAGCCTCGTCCAGCTGACCGGAACGCTTTGTGATTTTTACAACATTATTTGAATTTTTGGGAAGTCCCAGTTCCTTGGCTGCCTCCGGCGAAAGAAGAATTGCAATGCCCTCGCTTGCGTCAACGGCACCAATAACAAGAATGTCCACCGTTTTTTTTGTGGAAAGGCTGGTTACGCTTATGGAGTCTCCTGGCAGATAGCCCAGCGTGCGGGCAAAAATTCCAGACGGAAGCACGCCCTCGTCCGCAACAACGGCGCGACCGTCCAAAGACGGACTGAACGACGTGAACAATGTTCCGCAGAATAAAACCGAAAGAACAGCTGCAATTATTTTTTTCATATCTTTACTCCCACTATCTAGGCTCTTTTTGCCAGCACTTTATTCAGATGTACGGCAAAATCTCCGGCGAACTTCCGTACGTTCTTTTCGTTGTCAACGGCAACATCAGTCGTAACCTCCTGAGCGCCTTCCTCAAGAACCGCTCCGGTTCTTACAGAAACGACTTTCCAGGAAATCCTCTTCATATTTCCAAGGGCAACGGCAGTATTCTGCGTCTCATCCCCAGTAAAATACAGCTTAATCTGAACGAACTTATCAAAGGCACTGCCCGCGGCTTCGTTCACGCCGTTCTGATACAGCTTCTTGTCCTGCTCGTCAGACTTTGACACGCTCGCAGGAACGTTCGTCACAATATAGCCCGCGTCATAAAAATAGTTCAGAATCTCGTCCTCAATGACAAGCGCGGACTCGCACACCTCAGAAAGGCTGTCGTTGTGCTGAATCACATGGAACGAAAGGCTTCCGCAGAACCCGCTTGCCGCGCCAAAAAGAGCCGCAACCAACGCCAGCATTACTTTTTTCCCCATAAAATCCACCTTTTGATAACGTATCTCTTTTTTATATTCGGATTTTGAAGGAACGGAGTTTAGCACTTTTTAATCTATTCTGTTTGTGGTATTATAAAGAAAGACAATGAACGAGATAGATAAAAAACTGTACATTATCGGCGCAGGCTTTGCAGGACAGACCATTGCGGACGACATAAAACGAAAGAAGGTATTCGGCACGGTCGCCGCATTTTTGGACGACGACGCAAGCCTTATAGGAAAAGACATTGACGGCGTTCCCGTGCTCGGTCCCATCTCAAACGTAGCCTCGCTTTTGCGCTGCCGCAAGCAGGACGAAGCGATTATCGCCATTCCCAGCGCCCCAACAGAAAAAATCCGGCGCATATACGGAATTCTCAAGGACTGCGGATTTCCGCGCATAAAAATTCTTCCGGGCATATCGCAGGTGGTTAACGGCAGCGCGCACCTTGTGCAGACCCGCGAAATTGACCCGCTGGACATTCTGGGGAGAACCCCGGTTACGATTCCGCTAAAGGAAAGCCTTTCCTATCTGCGCGGAAAGCGCGTGCTTATCACCGGCGCGGGCGGATCAATCAGATTGGAAGAGCG
>CAKZZR010000163.1 GCA_937885475.1 uncultured Treponema sp. | reverse complement strand
TCCCTGACTTTCTGTTGCAGGAACGCGCTGTACACGGTGAACTCCGCTTTCCCAACGGAGCGCACCGTACACGAATTTTCCGCTGATTGAGGTTACGATTTTGTTAAAGCCGCCGACTTCGGTTTCCTGCTGCTCCATGTTCTCGTATTTCCAGCCACGGCGGTCTGCAAGGTGGCAGTACATTTCCCATAGGTCGCGCACAAAAAGGCTTGCCTCATCGCCACCGGCTGCAGAGCGGATTTCAAGGATGATGTTCTTTTCGTCAAGTGGATCCGGCGGAACCAGCTTGACTTTAATCTGCTCCTCAAGCTTTGGCTGCTTTTCTTCAAGCTCCTTAAGTTCCTCGCGTGCCATTTCCTTCATGTCGGCATCGTCTTCGGCGGTAATCATTTCCTTTGCGTCCTGAATGCCCTGAAGAACTTTTTTGTATTCGTCGTAAAGCGCGCATACTTCGGCAAGATAGCCGTTCTCTCGCATGGTGTCCTTGTATTTTTTCTGATCCTTTACAAGATTCGGATCCAATATAAGCTGCTGAACCTCCTGATAGCGGACAGCGCATTCCTCTAGTTTCTTAAGTAAATCCATGCAGTTACTATACTGAATTTTGCGCTGTCATTCAACGAGGGGCAAGCAGAAGTGAAGGATGAACGCATTATAATTCCGAATGGTTGAAAATTGAGGCAAACTATAAAAAATAGTGACTTTAGCTGTCGCGCAAGCGACAATTCAATAGTTCCTTTGCTAAAGTCAGCGTGAAGCCGGCTAGCCGGCGCTTTTGAAAAACAAAGCTTCGACTGGGAGCTATTTTTTAAGGTGAATTACACTCCTTAAATTCCGAAATTTTATAATGCGTTTGTCCTAATAAGAAAGGAAGGTTACACATTGAACTTGAAGAACAGCACATCTCCGTCCTTTACGATGTAGTCCTTTCCTTCCTGGCGGTATTTGCCGGCTTCCTTGATTTTTTGCTCGCTTCCGTACTGGCGCAAATCTTCAATAGAATATGCTTCGGCGCGGATAAAGCCCTTCTCAAAGTCTGTGTGGATTACTCCGGCTGCTTTTGGAGCGGTGTCGCCCGCATGAATCGTCCAGGCGCGGCACTCGTCGGCTCCTCCCGTAAAGAATGTTGCCAAGCCCATAAG
Organism: uncultured Treponema sp.; assembly: GCA_937885475.1. Lineage (GTDB taxonomy): Bacteria > Spirochaetota > Spirochaetia > Treponematales > Treponemataceae > Treponema_D. The sequence continues at coordinate 3,002 of CAKZZR010000163.1, read as the reverse complement.
GTGGTAAGCCTTGCGTGCAAGAACTGCAAGGCCGCTTTCCGCTAGTCCTACGCTGTCCATAAAGTCCTTGCGGTCAGCCGGGTCAGTGATTTCTGCAAGATCTGCCTCAAATTTTCCGCAGATTACAACAACTTCGCTGTTCTCGCTTTCTGCAATCTTTCGCAAAGTTTCTACATATTTGTTCGTTCCGTCTGCAATGGAATCCTCGTCAATGTTTGCAACATAAAGGGTTGGCTTCATCGTAAGAAGGAACATGTCCTTTATTGCGTTTTTTTCGTCATCAGTAAGGTCTGCAAGGCGGGCACATTTTCCTTCCTGCAAAAGAGGAAGAATTTTTTCTACCGCGCTGTTGAACGGAGCAAGCTGCTTTTCTGCTTCTTTACCAAGGGCTCTAACCTGCTTGATGTTCTTTTCCTGTCTTTTTGTGATGGTCTGAATATCTGCCTGTGCAAGCTCAAAGTTGATTGTAAGTATGTCGCTTTCTGGGTCAACGGGAGCTTCTACCTTGGAATCCTCGCGAACGTGCATGATGTCTGGGTTGTCAAAGCAGCGCACAACATGAGCGATACATGCCGTTTCGCGGATGTTTGCAAGGAACTGGTTTCCAAGACCTTCGCCCTGGCTTGCACCTTTGATAAGTCCTGCGATGTCCACGAATTTTACGCTTGCATGTGTCTTTTTCTTTGGATTATGAATGCTTGCCAAAAAGTCCAGCCTCTCATCAGGCAGGTCTACGATACCAACGTTCGGGTCAATCGTACAAAAAGGAAAGTTTGCTGCCTCGGCAGGAGCGGCTGTAAGAGCCGAAAAAATAGTAGATTTTCCAACGTTTGGAAGTCCGACAATACCACAATCTAAAGACATATTATTCCTCGTAAAAATATTTTCAGTAGAATTATATTGATTTGCTCCGCGCGTTTCAACGAGGATTCACGGACGAAAAAATTGTACAAATAAAAACTCTCGTTGTAAAATAGAAGAGATTCCATTCTTGAGGTGCATGACATGGCGGACAAATCAGACAAATCTCTTTCGATAAATCTTTCAAACAAGGCTCTTTTTATTTTTCTGTCAATTTCATTCTTGACGTTCCTTATTTTCAATTTGCTCATGTTCTTTTCAAAATCCCTTGTTGCAGAGGAAATGAAAAGCTGTCTGCTGAACCCACCGGTCATAGCGCTTTTTGTTCTGATGTTCGTCTGCCCGATTGTCGTGTGGGCGGTGCATAAAAAGCGGCTGCTTACGTTCAACGGCACGAACATGGATTTGGAGCGATGCAATAAGCTGGTAAAAAGCCTGCGCAATTTTTCTGTGACGATTCCTACTGTGATTGCCATGCTTATTCCGGTAATGATGGCGCTGTGGGGAATCAAAAGTGAATGCGAATTTGAGTTTTTTGAGGGGCAGCTGGTTATATTTCATTTTGTGAGCTTGTATTTTGGTATTTTCATGCAGATTTCCACGGTGTTCTTCAGTCTGTATCTTTCTGTGTTTGAGAAGGAATTGGTGTGGCTGCATTATTCCCGCAAGGACAACACGCTTTCTATAACGATGCGTCTGGTGCTTATGAATACTGTTGCCATTTTGGGAACCATTCTGTGCGCCGTGCATTTTTTGATGACGCCTGGAATTCTTGCAAGCGAAAATTCGCGCGATATTCTGTTCTCGCTCATCCCTACGTTTGTGCTTGCCATCATCTCAATCACGGTGAATACATTCATCAACGTAAAGGATATTTCCGTTGTTATCAAAATGCTGAACTTGTTTTTGGACGACCTTGAAAAGAAGGACTACCGCTCAAAGCCGCTCAAGGTGCGTAACCGCAACGAGCTGGGCGAGCTCATTAATGGCGTGAATAAATTTTTCAATGTTACAAAAGGGTTGCTCAAAAACTTCCGCCGCTCGTCTGAGACCTCAAAGGATTCGTCGGAAGCGCTCAATAGCAATATAGAAGATTCCATCCTTCGCTTTCAGAGCATTGAGGATTCAGTAAATTCCGTACGTCAGGACATGGCGAACCAGTCGAAGGGCGTTGAGGGCGCGAACGTTACCACATCGCAGATTCTGATCCGTATCCGCGACCTGAACGCGGCGATTGAAAAGCAGGCGTCCGGCGTGGCGCAGTCCTCTGCTGCCGTAGAGGAGATGGTATCGAATGTAAACAGCGTCTCTCAGATTCTTGAGACGAACACTGTTTCTGTAAATGAGCTTGCCGCCGCCTCCGAGGAAGGAAAGCAGAGCGTCGTTTCTGCTGTTGAGATTGCGGACAAGGTTCTTGACCAGTCTGCGGAACTGCTGAATGCGAGCCGTATGATTCAGAGCATTGCGGCAGAGACCAACCTGCTTGCAATGAACGCTGCCATTGAGTCCGCGCATGCCGGGGAAGCGGGGCAGGGCTTCAGCGTCGTTGCTGACGAAATCCGCAGCCTTGCAATACAGTCGGCGGAGCAGTCAAAAAATATACAGCACAGCCTCAAGAACTTTGCGGAAGCAGTTGCTTCCATTGCGGAGAACACAAAACAGGTGCAGGCGCAGTTCAATGTCATTCACGAGCTTTCGCAGAAGGTAAAGGCGCAGGAGCACGTTATTTCAGAGGCGATGACAAAGCAGACTGCCGGAAACAATCAGGTTCTTCTAGGAATCCGTTCCATCACAAATTCAACGACGACGGTAAAATCAAGCGCGGCAGAAATGCTTTCTGGTGGAGAGCAGGTTGTAAAAGAAATGAAGCTGCTGAGCGACACCACACGCACCACGCGTCAGCACATGGCGGAGATTATGAACAATCTGCAGCGCGTTATCCGCGGTATGGACTCATTTAAGGCTTCGTCCGTGCAGAGTACAAAGTCAATCGTAAAACTTCAGCAGGAAATCTGGGATTTCAAACTGTAGGAGCGCGTTCCAGTTTTTCATTCGTGCGGAAGGTTTAATCCTTCTGCGTTGTATGTCAGGGCAAACGCATTAGTTGTTATGATTTAATAATCCGAGGGAAAGTTGTACTC
>CAKZZR010000162.1 GCA_937885475.1 uncultured Treponema sp. | reverse complement strand
CGACTGGAGCGTACCGACCGCGAGGGTAGCCCGGAGCAGCCCGTTGCGCTACGCCTTTTGCGCACATGAGAAAAAAAATGTGTTAGGCTTACAGGGGTTTGTTCGTTCATTCGCCGGAGAGGGCGGCGACGGGGTCGAGTTTTGCGGCGCGGGCGGCGGGGTTCAGACCAAAGAAGATGCCGACGAACACGGAGAAGATGAATGCGATGGCGCATGCCTGCCAGCTTACGATGTAGGCAAGGGAGCGAACGTATTCTATGGCGAGGCTGATGACTACGCCTAAAAAGATGCCGATGAGACCGCCGATGAGGGTGATTGCGGCGGATTCTACGAGGAATTGACGGCGGATTGCCGCGGGGGTGGCTCCAAGCGCCTTGCGGATTCCTATTTCCTGACGGCGTTCGGTTACGGTAACAATCATTATGTTCATGATGCCGATGCCGCCGACTAAAAGCGAGATTGCCGCGATTGCCGAAAGCATAAGGCTGAGCGTGCGCGTTATGGAATCCATTTGCTCAATCATGGTCTGCATGGATGTTACGTTTACGGAATATTCTGTGCCGGTAAGGTTCTTGCAGTATTCTTGAAGCGCGCTTACAAGGCTGGTGGCGTACGAGGCGGACACGGCCTGTACCATTACGCTTGAGGCGATGGGATTTGGCGTGATTTTTTTTGAGTAAAAGCCGCGCGTGATGTAGGCGGCGTTGGTGGAATTTTCCATGCCGGAATTCTGCTCCTTAAGAACGCCGATGACTTCAAAGCTGTATGAAACCTTGTTTGTGGTGAGCAGAATGTATTTTCCTATGCTTTTGCCGTCTGGAAAGAGCGCCGTGGCAATTTCGCTTCCCAGAATGATTTTTTGAAGACCTTCCACGTCTTCTGTTACGGTAAAGTGGCGGCCCTGGGCAAGGCTAAGACCGTACATTTCCAGATAGCCGGTTTCTATGGCGTTGCACGTAAGGTTTGAGCTGGTTTCGCCGTAAGAGACGGTTGCGCTGAGCGTATTCTTGTACCAGACGTGGCGGATGTTCTTTACGGCGGCAAACAGGTTCTCGCGGAATGTCTCGCTGAACTGCATCTCAACGGAATTGCGTTTTTTGCGCATGAAGCCGGAATTTATGCTTACCACGTCCAGACCGGACGAGCCGAAGGTGTCCTTTATTTGTTCGGTGGAGCTTTGCCCCATGCTGGTGATGACGATGACCGACGCTACGCCGATTATGACGCCAAGAAGCGAAAGGACGGTTCTTGTTTTGTTCCTGCGGAAATTTTGGAGCGCATTAAGAAAGTCCTCAAGCATTTGCGTCTCCTTGCCATTCCGGCGTTGTGGCAGCCGTGCGCGTGTCAGACTGAATCGTGCCGTCAAAAATGCGGATGCAGCGGTCGGCGCTTTCGCCTATAAGCGCGTCGTGGGTTACAATGACTATTGTGGTGCCGCCCGCGTTTATGTCGCGGAACAAGCTCATGACCTGCTTGCCGGTCTTGCTGTCCAGCGCACCGGTAGGCTCGTCGGCAAGGATTATGTCCGGCTCCGTTACCATTGCGCGGGCTATGGCGACGCGCTGCTTTTGTCCGCCAGAAAGCTCGTGTGGGCGGTGGTTCAGGCGGTCGGCTAAGCCTACCTGCTCAAGCGTGCGCATGGCTTTTTCCGCACGGAAGCGGCGTTCTACCCCCTGATAGCGCAACGGAAGCATGACGTTTTCCAGTACGCTCAAGCCCGGAAGCAGGTGGTACTGCTGGAACACAAAGCCAATCGTCTTGTTGCGCAGCGTGGCAAGCTCGCGTTCGTTCATGTGGGCGGTCTGCTTGCCGCCTATTTCTACGATGCCGCTGGTGGGGCGGTCAAGGCAGCCAATCATGTTCATGCAGGTGGACTTTCCGCTGCCGGACGGTCCCATTATCGAAAGAAATTCGCCCTTCTGCACGGCAAACGAAATGCCGCGCAGCGCCTGTACTTCGGTTTCGCCTTCGCCCATTGAGTAGATTTTTTTTACGTTCTCCATGCGTATTACAGTCTGCGCCATTTAGAAGCGGCCTCCGCCCATGCCCGGCGGTGGTCCGCCCGCACCCATGTTTCCGCCCGGTCCGTTCTGGGCGTTGCCGTTTTTCTTGCCGTTGGCGTTTGTGCCGGGACCCATGCGGTTATAGCCGGACTCGCGCGGTGCGCTCTGCGCCTTCAGCACCTCGCCGCCGTTCAACCCTTCGGTTATTTTTACGTATTGCTTGCCATAGGGCTGCACTTTTACGCCGATGCGCTTTCCGCTCACGGTCTCAACGTATGCCTCGTGGTTTTCGTAGGCAATGGCGTAGCGTTCCACAAGGATGTTCTCAACTGGCTCCGTAATCTGGATTTTTCCTGTAAAGGAAAAATTAGGAAGAATTTCTTCCGGGTAGTCGTCTATGCGGATTTTTGCCTTTACTATGGTGGCTCCGCGGCTCGTTACCTCGCCAATTGCCGGCCAGCTGACCACTGCGCCGGTTACGGTGCCATTGTACGCGGGAAAGGTAAAGTCCACGCGCTGCCCGATCTTCAGCTTTGAAACGTCCGTCTCTGGAATCTCAACTTCGGCGGTAAGATAGTCTATGTTTACCAGCGTGCCAACTGAATCCTTTGCCTCCAGGGAGTCTCCTACGGAAACGTCAAGGTCCGCGATGATTCCGTCAAAGGTGGCGGTAACTTTTCTGTCCTCAATTTTGCGTAAGAGCGAAAGGCGTTGCTTTTCCTGAAGCTCTAGCTCCTTTTTTGAGCCGGAAATGCGCGTGGAAGCCATGTCGTAGTCCAGTTTTGCAAGGTTGTATTCCTGCTCCGTCGCGTCCAGCTGAATGATAAGGTCGCCCTTTTTGAGCTTGTCGCCCTTCTGCACAAAAACGCCGAGCACCGTTCCGTCGCCCAGCGCCTGAAGGGTCTGCTCCTCTGCGGCAGACACCGTTCCTGCAATTTCTATGCAGTTCTCATACAGCTCCTTCTTCACCTGATAAAGACGGTCTTCCTTCCCGTGCGTCCTGATGTGTTTTGCCCATTTCTTGTAGACAAACGTCTTGTCGAGTATCCGCAGGTACTTCTCGGCGGCTAAACTGTCGCCGCTGACGAAGTTGCACTCTGCCAACCGCTTCATCATGCGGACGTTGC
>CAKZZR010000161.1 GCA_937885475.1 uncultured Treponema sp. | reverse complement strand
AGCGTAAGGAATTTTATTTACAGGGTGCTTACCGCACCCTCACTTTATAAATGCTTACAAAAGCCACTTTTTGCTTCGGTCAGCCAATTTTGTGCTTCATAAAGCTATTTTTTCGCATCATTATTTTCATGCTGAAGCCCTGACCGTCCTTTCCCCTTTGTTGCCATTTGCTGCCAAATAGTGTAAATTACAGTCATATTTTAAAAAAATGTGATGAACGGCAGATTCCACGGAACACGCTTTTTCAATGATGCTACGGCACGCTGAAAAATATTCACAGTAAATTACTGTAGGAGTGTTCGTATGAACAAGTTTGTAAAGCGTTATCTTATTGACGCAATGAGTGGAATGGCGCAGGGACTTTTTGCCTCCCTGCTGGTTGGTACAATTATCCGCACGCTGGGACAGCAGCTTCTTCGTCTTGGTGCAAATCCGGTATTTCAGTTTTTAGTTGATGCAGGCGCTTTTTGCTGTGATGCACACGTCGTAGGAGCGGCAATGGCTGTAGGCATTGGGTTTGCAATGGGCGTTCATGGGCTGGTTCTTTTTAGCCTTATTACCGTTGGCGCTACGGCAAACATTCTTGGTAAGGCAGGCGGCCCGCTTGCAGTTCTTATCATTGCAATCATTGCGGCAGAAGTCGGAATGCTCGTCAGCAAAAAAACAAAAGTTGACATTCTTGTAACCCCTATTGTTACCATTCTTTCCGGCGTCCTTGTTTCCGTGCTGTGCGCAAAATATATCGGCATGGCGGCAGATTCCGTTGGAAAACTTATTATGCTCACAACAGAGTTGCATCCATTTGTAATGGGAATCTTTGTTTCTGTTGTGGTCGGAATCGCGCTTACGCTGCCAATTTCCAGCGCCGCAATCTGTGCCGCACTCGGTCTTACAGGACTTGCAGGTGGTGCCGCCGTTGCCGGCTGTTGTGCGCAAATGGTGGGCTTTGCTGTTCTCAGCTTTAAAGAAAACCGCTGGGGCGGAATTCTAAGCCAAGGCTTGGGAACAAGCATGCTCCAAATGCCTAACATCATTAAGAATCCAAAGGTCTGGATTGCTCCTATCGTAACAAGCGCAATCACAGGACCTGTCGCAACCTGCCTTTTTGGAATGACAATGAACGGCGCTCCTGTTTCTAGCGGAATGGGAACCTGCGGTCTTGTAGGTCAGATTGGCGTTATAACCGGCTGGTTCAGCCCAAGCCCGCAGGCAGTTGCATGGGCAGTACACAAGGCAGAAAAAGCCGGTGCCGCCGCCCAAGAAATTTCACAGATAACGCAGGAAAGCCTTGCAATAAATCCTGGCTTTGTAGAATGGTTCGGCCTTCTTATGGTGTGCTTCATTCTTCCTGCTGTACTCTGCTGGGCATTTGGCAAACTGTTCCGCCGCATCGGATGGATAAAAGACGGCGATTTGGCGTTGGAATAGAAATAATGAACCCTGCGCGGCGGGGTACTGCTTGCAGCCATGAAAGGATTAGACCCTCCGCAAGAATGAAATAAAACAGAAGGAACCTCCCGCACAAAGCGCTCGAGGTTCTTTTTTTTTCATACACTATTCCCCTTATTGGGAATTTTATCTCTGTTCTTATAGTATCTATTTGCGCAATAATAGCATATAATGTTCATAGGGGTTAAAACATGAAGAATTATTTTGATTTAACAGGTCAGGTTGCATTGGTAACCGGCTGTTCTACAGGTCTTGGCGTACAGATGGCAAAGGCACTTGCAAATCAGGGTGCAAAAATCGTAGCCATTGCACGTCGAAAGGAAAAGATTGAAGCTGTTGCAAAAGAAATTGCAGACACATATAAGGTAGAGACGCTTGCTCTTCCGTGCGACATTACCGACACGGATCGTGTGAATGCCGTAGTTGACGAGATTCTTGCAAAATTCGGACGAATTGACATCGTTATCAACAACGCAGGAACCGGTGCCGTTGCACCCGCAGAAGACATTACCGACGACCAGTTCAGCGGCGAAATGAATGTTGACCTTTTTGGTACGTTCAAGGTTGCCCGCGCAGTTGCCAAAAAGGCTATGATTCCAGCAAAGTACGGACGCGTAATCAACATTGCCTCAATGTACGGTTTGGTCGGAAACAAAATCGCCGGCTCCGCTCCGTACCATGCGGCAAAGGGCGGCGTCGTAAACCTTACACGCGCGCTTGCTGCCGAATGGGGAAAATACAACATCACCGTAAATTCAATCTGCCCGGGATACTTCTACACGCCGCTCACAAAGGAAACGCTTGATACAGATTTCTTCCAGCAGAACGCAAAGACGATGATTCCTATGGAACGCTACGGAAACGAAGGCGAGCTTGACAGTGCAGCTATCTTCCTTGCAAGTCCGGCTTCTACATATGTTACCGGCGTGAACCTTCCGGTTGACGGCGGATATACAAGCATGTAGTCATAAACTAAAGCAAGTTCCGCAAAACACAAAAAAAGGTGGTTCCCGCACAAAGCGAGCGAACCACCTTTCTTTTTAACAGACGCGCTCTATTTTAGCGCAGCCTCTATTTGTTCCAGAACCTTTGCCCGCGCCGGCGGCTTAACCACAAAGCCTCGCGCTCCAAGCGTAATCGCCTTTTTTACGTTCTCGCCGGTTCCTTCCGTGCTTACAATGACCACGCGCGCATCCTTGTTGAACGCCATGATATGCTGCAAAACCTTCATTCCGTGCATTTTTGGCATATTTATATCAAGAAGCACCACATCCACAATTTTGGAGATTTTTCGGTACAGCCGCATTCCTTCCTCTCCGTCTGAAGAAATTCCCACGACCTTATAATTCGCTCCGTTCAAAATCTGCGTCAGCTGCTTTGTCATAATGGAAGAATCGTCAATTATCATAACCGTTTTTCTTCCGTCTCTAACCAACGCCGAATCCTCATGCTCCAGCGGTTTTATTTCTGCCATGCCACACCTCTTAAGTAATATAATTTTACCAATGCAAAACCAATTGTCAAATTCCTAAAAAAGAAGAGAACAAGACCCTTGGAAAATTCCTAGCCCCACAATCGCGGGCAACCTGCCGCCCACGACCTTCCAAATGCCATTAATTTAACGGTGGTTGAGGCTCTCGAAACCACCTTGCAATGGTCATTTCGACAAGCTCAATGACCGTAAGTTAATGACATTGACGACCTTCCTACACAGAAAGCACAGCCTTTGCAAGCTGATCGGCACACGACGTAGAACGCCGGCCGCACAAGTTCCCTGCAAGCTTTGCCGCAATGTCTTCTGCCTTCATTCCGTTCACCAGCTTTGACACAGCCTTTAGGTTTCCGTCGCAGCCGCCCGCAAAAGAAACATTCGTAATGATTCCATTTTCGTCCTTGTCAAAAGAAATTGAGGACGCGCACGTTCCCTGCGTTTTGTATGTGTAATTCATGGTATTGTTTTATCATTATTTTTCTGTTTTGAAAACACCAGTTTTTTATTCTGATGTTTTATAATGTGTTTGTCCTACTAAACCCCGCGCACCCTATTTAAATTCCTATGGAAAAACTATAGAATTAGCACGATGTATTTCAATGGAATCAGGAGCGCCAAACTAACGAGCGTTAGTCAAACAAAGCCTGAGCTGGATGAGCAACTGTAACGGAAGAAATCGTGCTTCTATGTGTAGAAACAGCCACTGCGTAACCGCGGGAAGGCAGAAGCACGTTCCGGAGCCAGGAAACTTTGGTACACGCGAGGATTTTAAAATCCTCTTCCTTCCGTATGGAAAGGAAAACTTAATTTGGAATCTACTCAAGCCCTGGATTCCGGAGACACACATGAAAAGCACACGCTTCTCTTTTACCCGCGCAACCACCCTGATTGCCTCTTTGTTGGTTCTGTTCACCCTTACAGTTGGATTTGTTTCTTGTAAGCAGGAAACTGAAACAGAATATGTATATGTATACTTGGGCGGAGCCTCAAAACCTGATTCAACTTTGATTGGAACGTGGCTTGACTCTAGTTATGGAAAATCTTACTACGAAATCTCAGAGAATGCTTTTAAAAATTATGGTGAAAATACTGAAGGTGTATCCTATGAAAGCTATGAAGGTAGCGATACTTATGTTTTAAAAACATCTGATACAGCAGGATATATTTACATCAAATATACAAAGGCAGCAAATGCAGACTTTTCTTCCTATTCTTCCGATCCTAATGTAGCTCCAGATGTTGGAAAATGGTATGCAATCGCATACAAAGATTTAACATCGAATTCAATTTCTATATCCGGTGCTTATGGAAAAAAGTCTTCAACTGATACACTTGCAGAAGCTATTCAGGAATTTACAATTGAAAACGGATACTTTGCTTTCTATTCTGACTGCGCAAAGCAATAAAAAATACATTAGAATTTTTTGGCGGTCATCTTGACCGCCGTTTTTATTTATGAAAAAAATCCTTGTAATTATTTTTGCATTGTTCTCTGGTTTTTGCTATGCGCAGAATGAGCAGGCGTTGCGGGCGGCGACTGAGCCCGCAGTGGGGGTAGCGCAAGACCAAAGCCCGCCTGCGGGCGAAGGGCTGGAGCGAGGGGGAGACTTCCCCCTCCTGCAGGAAGATTCAGCGCCTCAAGCAAAATTGCCGCATTTGTTCACCTATGTTGACAGCCCGGTTGTGGAGCAGCGCCAGATATACACAGCCGACGAAATTGAAAAAATGCACATCGCCGATTTACCGTCGTTGTTTCAGGCAGCGGGAATTCAGATTTTATCTTATGGAACTTACGGCTTGGAGCAAAAGCCTTCTATCCGCGGATTTACGGACGAGACGGTGCGGGTTGTGATTGACGGCGTTTGCGTAAACAATCCTCAGTACGGAACGTTTGACTTTACGACGCTGAATGTAAATGACATTGAAAAAATTGAGATTGTGCGCGGCGGCTTTACGGAATCCATTTCTGCGGAAGATGCAGTGGCGGGCTTTATTTATATTACGACAAAAAAGCAAGCCATTGGACACAGTTTTTTTTCTGACATTTTTGCAAAAACGTTTTTTAATAAAAACATGCCTGTTGATATGGTTTCGCTTGCATTTGGATACAATGGACAGTTTTCGGAAAATACTTTTTTTAAATCGAACATAAAACTAACGGAAGCGCAGAATAAATATCTGTACAAGACGTACAAGAACACAACCGGGGAACGAAAAAACTCTGATGTGTACGACGGTCAGGTGTCCTCGCGGGTAAGTCATTTTTTTAGCAACGGAAGCAGTTGGTCCATAAACGATATTGCGTACGCCGGCTATAAAAACACTCCGAATGTTGAAACTTCCATCGCAAACGGAATTCAGCAGGATTATGATAACAATCTTTCGTTCAATTTGAACTTTCCATCAATAAACCGTTTTTGCTCAATGAACAATACGACCTCCTGGATAAGCAGCACCCGTTTTTATGAGGAAAATGGCGCTGAAAGCAAGCATTATCTGAACACGGTTTCAAACGTTCACGAAATTAATTTTTTTGGAAATTCCTTTTTAAATGAATCGCTCGGAATGAATCTTGCTGTTTCTCATTTAAATTCAACTGACGACGGAATTCACACTATTTTTTCTGCCAGCCTAAAGGAAACTACAAAATTGTTTTTTGGAAGGCATTTTGCAGTCAGCTTGCCGCAAGCAATAAAGGTAAGCGGCAAGAATGCGGCTTTTTTGCCAAAGATTGGATTTTCGGCAGATTTTTTTTATCTCGAAATTCTATTGAACGGTTATCGAATGATTCAGTTTCCGAATATGGACGATTTGTATTGGGCAGAGTCCGACACTACATCCGGAAATCCAAATCTTAAGCCAGAAAAGGGCTGGGGCGCAGAAATAACCTTCAATGCAAAAAATATTTTCATTCCCTTCTCTATGTGCTTTTATACAAACTATTATGAGCAAAAAATACAATGGGCGCAAAATAGTAAAAAATGGATGCCACAGAATATTGCATCTGCATTTTACGCTGGAATGAACATTTCCGCAGAAAAAACTTTTTTTGAAGTAGTTACATTGCGCGGCAATTTTGAATATCTGTACAACATATTGTTAGACGAATCAAATAAACTCACCTACAAAAAGCATATAATGTGGACTCCGGATATTGTCGCCTCCGTTATTATAAATTTGCACCTTTCTGTTGCAGACATAAATTTTGAGGCAAATTATACAGGAAAGCGCTATACGTCAAATATGAATTTATACTATGTTAAGCCGTATTGTCTTTTTAATGCAAGCGCAGAACTAACCTTATGGACGCACTGCATACCTTACTTACGAATCGACAACATATTGAACACCGACTATATTTCAATTCCAGATTATCCAATGCCAAGAGCAAGTCTTACAGCTGGCATTAAGGCAAAGTGGTAGAACAAATTTAGACAAGCACCCCCCCCATCAGAAAATATCGAAAAAATTTATTTTGAAGATTAGTTTTTTTTTAGAACCGGTAGTTAGGCAAAATAAAAACTAACGGTTGTTTTTTAATTGCTAAAAAAATGATATAGAACTAATGAAAAATCGTATGTTATAGAATTGCTAATATGTTTCACATGAAACATGAGATTTCGATTTTATGATATGTATTTAAGGAATTTAGTTCTCACAGTTTTTCTTTTACGGAAAATAAAAAAACACAATTAAGTAAATATAAAAGAATGTTTCATGTGAAACATCCTTTTATACGCCAGGATTCTTTTTTATTATTTTGATTTTTTTCCTAACAAAAAAATGAACATCTGTTTTCAATGAACGAACCCCGACACAAGCAGCGGGGTATCGTTCGTTCTTATAAGGTATTGCAGTCGGGTCTAATACCCTTTATACGACGCAAGCGTCGGGGTACTGCTTACAGCCCAAAGGGATTAGACCCTCCGCACGAATAATTTTTCTCATCGTTAAAATCTCAATGTTTCATGTGAAACATCTATTTTTTTTATTCGCGCGGAGGATTTAATTCCTTCGTTGGGTGCCAGCAAAACTCTGACGCTTGAAGCAAGCTTGTTGACTTGAAATAAGATTTAGACACAACTTATCCACAATTTGGGGAAAATTTGTGGATAAGTTTTTAAGCTATTATCGTGGAATAGTGAAAGGAAAAAATAAAAGCCAGTCAAAAAAAATTGACTGGCTTTGCCTGATGAATTAAAAATTCCCCAGTTGAAATTCAACTAACCCTATTGCAAGTATATAATATTAAAATTATTTTGTCATCATTAAAAAGAATTTTATAACTCTTTATAACATAACAAAATACATAATTTATAATTCCTTGTAATACAAAGAATTATTCGTCATTATTCTCTGGTACTTTATCAACTCCTACCAAAAAATCAGGATCAGAAATTCTTACAACCTTAACTCCTGTAGAACCCGAGCCCTGTAGATTAATCGTATTTGCAGTAACGCGCAAAGTCTTGCCTTGGCTTGTCATGCAGACAATCTCATCATCGTCCTTAACGGTAAGAAGACCGATGATTTCTCCACGGGCATCTGTGTTTCCAAAAATCTTCTGTCCGCCAGTTCCTCTGCCATGAGGATTAAAGTCCGCAAATTCAACTCGTTTGCCATAGCCTTTTTCTGTAAGAAGAAGAACGTTCTCGCCGTCCGTAACCTTTACGGCTCCGGCAATCTCATCTCCTTCAGAAAGCTTCATTCCCTTTATGCCACTGCTAGCACGACCCATCGGACGAACATCATCCTCGCTGAACCGCAATGCCTTTCCTCGGCGTGAAACAAGAAGAACCTCGCTCTTTCCGTCCGTCGGAATCGCGCTCACAAGCTTGTCGCCGTCGCGCAAATTCAAGCCGATGATTCCGCGGGTCTTTGCGTTTCTGAATTCACTTGTCTGCACCTTCTTAACAACGCCGTTTGCGGTGGTCATAAAGAGGTACTGGTCGTCGCGGAATTCTCGCAAGGTTACGACGGTCGTAATTTCCTCGTCGGCTCCTATTGCAATCATGCTCTTGATGTTTGTGCCGCGGGCGTTCTTTGTACTTTCCGGAATCTCGTGAACCTTAATCCAATAAGCCTTGCCCATGTTCGTAACAAAAAGAATGTGGTCGTGGGTAGAGCCGATGAACAGCTGATTGATATAATCGTCTTCGATCAAGTTTGTGCTGTTGCTTCCGGTTCCTCCCCTGCCCTGCTTTTTGTACTGAGTTACTGAAACGCGCTTCATGTAACCAAGCTTAGAAATCATTACGACCATGTCTTCGTCTTTGATCATGTCCTCAACGTTGATTTCTTCCACTTCGTCGGCAACGATGTCCGTGCGACGGTCATCTCCGTATTTTTTTGCAAGCTCTTCTGTTTCTTCTTTTATCTTTGCCTGAATCTTTCCTGGGTTTTCAAGAAGGTCTTCCAGGTAATCAATCCAAGCCTGAAGCTCTTTGATTTCATTCTGCAAATCCTCAATCTGAAGATGTGTAAGCCGCTTAAGCTGCATATCAACGATTGCCTGTGCCTGCTCGTCGTCAAAGTTGAACCGTTTTTCCAAAGCAAGTTTTGCGGCCTCGGTATCGCGGCTTTCCTTGATGATTTTGATTACTTCATCAATGTTGTTGATAGCCGTGATGAGCGCTTCCAAAATGTGCATTCGGTGGCGGGCAACCTTAAGGTCGTAAATCGTGCGGCGGGTGATTACCTCGATTCGGTGATTCACAAAGTGCATTATGAGCTGCTTTAGGTTCAGGACTTCCGGCTTAAGATAAGTTGGCTTAAGGGTAAGAAGTCCAGGCTCATCATAACGAGGTTCGCCTTCTTTTTCCTGCGGAACAAGCGCAAGGTTTATTACGCCAAAGTTTGACTGCAAATCGGTCTTTGCAAAAAGCTGGTTCAAAACAAGTTTTGTGATTGCGCCGCGCTTTAGGTCAACAACAAGGCGCATACCTGAACGGTCAGAAGACTCGTCGTTTGCGCCAACGATTCCTTCAATCTGCTTGTCGCGGACAAGTTCCT
This sequence comes from uncultured Treponema sp., assembly GCA_937885475.1. Taxonomy (GTDB): domain Bacteria; phylum Spirochaetota; class Spirochaetia; order Treponematales; family Treponemataceae; genus Treponema_D. Next base: position 5,842 of record CAKZZR010000161.1, on the reverse strand, counting down.
TTATGCGGCGGATGATGTTAGTCGTGTTGATTCCGTACGGAACTTCTGTGAATACGATTGACTCGCGGCCATGCTTGTCTGTTTCTATAGTAAACTTTGAGCGGATTGTGATTTTTCCGCGACCTGTGCGATAAGCCTTTTTGATTCCCTCGCGGCCGTAAATGATTCCACCTGTAGGAAAGTCAGGCCCTTTTATATGAGTCATAAGCTCATCGATTGAAATTTCAGGATTATCGATATATGCAGAAATTGCACTGCTTACTTCGCGAAGGTTGTGGGTAGGCATATTCGTTGCCATACCAACGGCGATACCCGTAGTACCGTTACACAAAAGGAACGGAAAAGCCGCAGGAAGAACGCTCGGCTCTTTTGTGGTGTCATCAAAGTTTGCCACCATATCAACGGTATTCTTGCTGATGTCGCTAACCATCTCTTCCGTAATTTTAGACATCTTTGCTTCGGTATATCGGTAAGCCGCAGCAGGGTCACCGGCGATTGTACCAAAGTTTCCCTGTGGAGTTACGGTCGTGTAACGCTGGGCAAAATCCTGACCAAGACGAACCAGGGCATCGTAAACAGAAGCGTCTCCGTGCGGGTGGTAATGACCCAGAACCTCACCAACGATTGTGGCACATTTTTTAGTCTTTCCGCCGCTTGCAAGATGAAGCGTGTCCATCGCATACATAATTCGGCGATGAACCGGCTTAAGACCGTCGCGCACATCCGGCAACGCTCTCTGCACAATTACCGACATCGAATAGTCAATGTAAGCCTGCTTAACTTCGTCCTCAATCGGAATTCTAATTACCGACCCACCTTCCGGCGTTTTGATTTCTTCCATTTTTGTTTCCTATTCTGGGCGCATAGCCCGCAAGCGGTCTATCGGGCTTTTCGTGGTTCCGTTTACACTTCATTCCTGCATTCTGGTGGTTTCGAGATTTCGACAAGCTCAACCATCTCAACCACCGCCATTTCGGAATTGCCCGTTCGGGCAACCACTACAATCCCTTGCGCATTTTTTGATTAGCATATAATTATAGCATTTAAAAAGATTGAATTCTAGGGTTTATAAAACTAACGAGCGGTAGGATATATTGTCATTTTTGGCAGCACTTGGAATTTTGGTGTCTACAGCAATCAACATGTTTTACAAACAGATTATTCTCAACAATGGTCTGCCATTTAAGGTTGTTCTATCCGCATTTGAATCAATTATTCCTAAAATCTCATTCAGCTCTTTTGCATTTATTTTTCAAATCAATTTCAAAATTGATGCTGAGAATTGCTTAAAATCTTCTAAGTGCTTTGTGATTATTTCATACACAATATTACAATCTATATTCTCATACTGATGAACGGCAATATTTCTAAAGCCTACAGCATGACTTAAATCTTCGGCGTTTTTTGGATCAATAAGATTATTCTGTGCAAGATATTTAAAAGTCTCGGACATTGTTGAAGGGGTTGAAGTTTTATAATCTAAAAGAATATGATTTCCAATATCAACACAAATTTGAACAGCTCGTTGCAAATTCAAAATAATAATTTCTTGTTTATCGAGATTTTTTTCAAGATCTTCTAGCGAACCAATATTTTGTGATTCTACCCTGTGAACACAACGAATCAAAGCTTCCAGTTTTGTCTGTATTACATCCTTATCCATTTACAAATCTCCTGATTTTTTCTTGGCGGGCATATTCTATTGTGGGTAAAAAATCTTCTTTAAAGCAAAGAGCCTTTGTAAGATATCTTACAAAAACTGACGGAGATATTTTTATTTTTATTCCTGTTGTCATTATCTGATACAAAAAAATTCCTTCTGCCTTGGATAAATCTGCCAAATCAATTTCACGATGAGTCAAAAAGGAAAGCTCTGTTTGAATTTTTGAAAGTTTTTCATAATCAAGGGGTAACGCTGAATGAATGGCAATATCTATGTCACTATGCTTATTATAGGTTTTCTTTGCAAAAGACCCAAAAAGCAGCACAGTATCAATATCTTCTTTTTGAGAAAAATAATTTGTCAAAATTTGAATGATTTTCTCTGATTCATCCATAGCAATATTATAGCATGAAAAGAGGGCTTTGGAATAGAAATAATTTATTGCTGTCTATTACAGATTAAAGTCGCTTTAGCGAATTTCTAGAGATGCCCTTATTTTTGATTTAAAATCTCATACTTGTCCAGGACATTGACAAAATCGCGTATTAATTTCTTTTTTTCTATCCGCCTGTTCCCGGCGGATATGCATTTATGGGAACAGTAAAAACCCGCCCAAAAGTCAAAAAAATTGATTTAAGGGCGGGAACAATAGATTTTAAACACAGTTTTTCGAGGTTACCTTAATACAAAGGCTATTACTTTACACAAAGACTTTGAGCGTATGGAAGTTGAATCTCCTGACCGCCGCGTACAATTCCGTAAACTGGGCGACCTAAGTTATCCGTCCATGTCGGATCTACCCAATACACCGTGCCGTCAGTCGCCTGCACCCAGAACCACGCGTGATTCGTTGCTCCGTCGTGCGCGCGAATGTGATTGTGCGAGAAGACAACGACGGGCGTTTGATTTATCTTCATATCCGACGCTTCGCCGTTCGCCGCAATCCGATACGCGATAATATCGTTCGCATCCTTGAACGTGCCGACCATATAGAACTTCGAGATTCGCGGCGAATAGCTGCTCTTGTTGTCCTTCAGCTCCTGATATGCAAAATCCGCATAATCAAAGCAAATGCCCTCAAAAAGCGTTGTCCCTTTGGAAGCGCGCCCGTCGTTCGATGCAAGATATTGCTTGATAAAACTCGTTTTGTAGTAATCCGTCGGATTTTTCGCGCTGAAATCGCCCGTGTACGCCATATCATATATGCCTTTACAAGCAATTTTTACAGCAAGCCACTGGAGCTGGTATGCCAAAGCCTCATCGTAGTAATACGCTCCATTTCCAGACGGCGTGACAGGATTCAAATTGCGGTCGGAATCGGGGAGACTGTTCGGATTGAGCGGCGTAACCTTCGCCGGAGTCAGCTTCGGCGGCTCAATCTTCGGATACATCTCGCGCGGAATGAACACTACCTCGTAGCCGACTTCGCCGCTGTGCAGAGTCTGCTCCTTTTTGTTGCCGCGAAGCGCGACCAAATCCTCCGGCGGAGAAAACCGCAGCCAATACACGCCTTTTGCATCTTCATAACATGCCGACGCATAATTTCCCACTATGCAGTCGCTAAGTGCGCCCAACTCTTCTACTTTGTAGTAAGAAACGACAAAAAGCTCACTTTGTTCTTCTGCCAGCTTAAGCAACTCTTTTTGACCGCCGTACTGCTCCAACAGCTTAGTATACTGCTGATAAAACGGTGTCATCGGCCCTTTTACATTTAAGCGCCAATTGTATTCGTCAATTGTATCTTTGTACATGGAAATCATTTTTTCACTATAATTCTTTGACTCAGAATAGTAAGCAAGTTGTTTTTGAGCATAATCAATTCGTTCTTTGTAATGTTTTCGTTCATCGTCCTGTAAAGCAAATTTTTGAAGATTGAGCCAAACAGCTTGGTCTTTGATATTTTCAAACACATAGACATCAGCGACTTTTCCGTCTGGAAACTTGTATTTTTCAACTTTGTAATCGCAATATTCTGAGTTTGAAAGATTTTTGGGCATATCCTGATTTATTTTCTGACCTTTATCCCCATATAGCATTGAGACACAAGACACCAAAGTAGCGATAAGAGTTGTAATCGCGAAACAGCAAAAAAATTTGTACTTTGTTTTCATAAAATCCATCCTTTTATTTTTAGTTTATACATCTTTCTTTCGCGGAAATTCTTTTCCGTTGCGGAAAATGTAATACTTTCGAACTGCATTCTGCATAGGATTGTGAGTTGAATCCTCATGAATCTGCAATTTTTCCAATGCAGAAAGCATTGTGCTGTCAGAACTCACAACATCATCTAAATCCATTCCCAGAATTTCCTCCGCTTTTCTTCCTTTGCTGATACGAAAATTAATTCCGTTATCTGTCAAATTATTTTCATCAGCTTCCAAAGATTGGCTGAATCCAGATTCATCCATAAAAAGGTCCTCCTTTTGCGACAATATTTCAAATTTTATGTTTAAGAAACTTTTGTCGCATTGTGATTTATGGTAACACAAGTTACCAAAATAGTGAAGTGTGCGACAAAAGTTTTTATTCTATTATTAAATATGTCTTTTTGGAAAAAAGTATGCTACGAACTGGATTTTCAAAATATCTCACGAAAAGAACTTGCGTATAAAAACGATGTTCCTGTTGCCACAATCAATCGTGCCATAGAGCGCAACTCAAATCCGTATGCCATTGATGCGTTGCGTATCTCAAAAGTTTTGGGAGTTTCTTTGGAATATCTCTTAGAAATGCCACAATCAGAAAACAAAGAATCCGACCTTTCACAAAATGAAAATCAGCAATTAGAATTATACAAAAAATATCATGCGGTCATACAAACTTTAGAGTCATTACCATTGGGCAAGCAAAAAACAGCGTTAAAAATTGTGGAGCAATGCGGGGAGTTGGGGAAGTAAGAGTTGATTTCCGAATACTATTCCCCCGCCTTGCTATTCCTCAAAAATCCGCATGCAATATGCGTATGTCGCTTTATCATCCCGTACAGATTGGTTCTCTTGTGCTTGACGGCAATGCGTTTTTGGGCTTACGCTTCTTATGATAATTGAAAACTATTATTTTCCAGAGTCAACTCCCAAAGGACTTCAAAAGCTCAGCGGAAAGGTAGGATTTGGTTTTTCTGTACCGATTTCCAATGCAAAATGAAGTTACAAAACTGTAAACACTGATTTTACTTCATCAGATTACGGAAAAACCATAGAAAGAGAAAACCAATTTGCTGTAGGATGTGCCTAATCCTACAGCTTCATCAGCTTTTATCAATTATTTTATTGACATATACATCTGTTACATTTATCATTATTTTTATAGATATGGGAATCTCTAAAAATTGCAATTTTTAGAGATAACTTTGAAAATGCGATGTTTTAAGTCGTGATATTACAACGACTTAAAACTCGCAGGCACTCTCTAGAAAGTCGCTTTAGCGAATTTCTAGAGATGCCCATAACTATTGCGCGATAATCTCATCCAGTTTTTTCTTTAAGTCCATGATTTTTGCGTAGGTCGCCGTATAATCGTTGTCCTCTCCGCGGCGCAACGGCTCTACGATTTCTTCAATCGCGGCAAACAGGGGCGTAAGCGCAACGTTTCCGACTACGCCTTTAAGCGCATGCGCATCATCAAACGCCGTCTTCAGGTCTTTTGCCGCAAGCGCTTTTCCCAGCGAGTCAAATTTTTCATTTGCCGCCACCATTTTTATCATCTTAAAGTAAAAATCTTCTTTGTTCAGACAGCGCGTCATTCCCGTGGTGTAGTCCGCGCCGTATGCAAGCAATGCGTCTTTTGTCAGCATAGCATTCTCCCTGTTCGTTGCCTATTGCATCGGCTTTACTTTGTCTTCAAACGCCTGCGCCGTCTCCGGGCTTTCGTTTGTCAGCGCCTTACCCTGCGCCAGTTGCTCCAACAGCTCAGACGTGGGAATGGGCTTACCAAAGAAGAATCCCTGAATTTTTTCGCAGCCGTACTGCTTTAGGAATTCAAACTGCTCTTTGGTCTCAATGCCTTCTGCAAGCGTGTGAATGCCCAGTTCCTTTGACATGCTCAGCAAGGTGCGCAGAATGACACCGTTTTTACCGGACGGATTGAACTTGCGCATAAAGCCAATGTCCAGTTTAATCAGGTCAAAACTGATGTCCTGCAACACGTTGAGCGACGCATAGCCGTCACCAAAGTCGTCCA
>CAKZZR010000160.1 GCA_937885475.1 uncultured Treponema sp. | reverse complement strand
ATCGCGACAGCCACAAACAGAGTGTTTTTGAAAGCCGCAAACTCTCCTTTTCGCTGTTTTTTTATATTTTTTGTCTGTTTTATATGTTCGGAATTATAATGCATTTGCCTTGGGGCAAAAACCGTTTTTTTGAACGTACTTGAAAGCACCCGTCTTTTGTTTTATCCTCAGCAGAGGAGTTCCGATAAAGATACTATGAGGAAGAATCTTTTTAAAATACTTGTGGCTTCCGCTCTTTTTGCGGCATTCGCTTCCGCAGCGGGGGCGCAGGCTCCCGAGTCTTATGAAAGCGAGGGCGAGAAGCTGTTCAAGACGAACAATCCGCTTGAGGCGATAGGGCTTTTGGAGCAGGACATTGCAAACCAGACGGTTTCTGACGACACATATAATTTTTTAGGTCTCGCGTATTTTCAGACCGGGGATTTTGATTCGGCGATTGCCGCCTTTGAGAAGGGCATAAAGGCTGGAAAGGGCAATGCCGCCGTTCTTCTGTTCAATGAAGGAAATGTAGCCTATGCAAAGGGCGATTTTGCCCTTGCGGAGCAGTGCTATTCCCGCGCGTACACCATAGACGGTGGCTATCATGCTGCGCTCCTGAACCGGGCGAACACGCGGCTCAATCTTGAGAAATATCTTGAATGTCTGAATGACTACAAAAAATACATAGAGCTTTTGCCGGATGATGAGCAGTCTGAGAAAATCCGTCTGCTCATCGCCTATCTTGAGACGGAATATGCCGAGGAGATTGCCGCCGCCTTGTATGAACCGCCGGTTGAATCTGTCGATTTGGAGGACGAGGAACAGCTTGCCGCTGTTGAGGAGGAGGTTCTTGACGAGCTTGATGAGGAGGCGGTGAGCATTTCTGCGGATGACGAGCGTCAGCTTGCACAAAGCGACTCGGCAGAGGAGGAGACATTCGGCGAGGAAGCGGTACGCGTTTCGCCTGACGATGAGAGGCTGCTTGCAGAACAGGACGCGTCTTCTGACGAGGAAGCGCTTCTTGCGGACGCGGAAGGCGCTGGGAGCGACGCGAATCAGGAGGAGGCGGTGCGTTTTTCTGCTGAGGACGAGGAGCGTATTGCCGAGCAGCAACGCCGCTGGAAGCAGGAGGACCTTGAGGAGCGGGAGGCGGAGCTTGCCGCTCGTGAGGCCGCCATTGCCGCAAAAGAGGCGGAAGCCCGCCGTATGCAGGAAATATACCGCGCGTACAGCGACGGAAACTATATGACCGCCGAGGAACGCAAGGCGGCGGAAGAGGAGCGGCGTAAGAAGCTGCTTGAGGATGTTGCCAATTCGCTTCAGATGTCGAACACATCAAATGTGTCAGAGGGAACAGAGGACGTTCTTGACTATGAGCATGAGAGCGAGCTTGAGTAGGGCGTGATGTATGGGTGATTTTAACGGATACAGAAAGGATGCAAGGTCTGACAGACTTAAAAAGGCAGTGATTCTTATCCTGCTCATCGCGTTGCTTGCTATGACAGGGCTGTGCGTCTCCTTGATAAGGGGTGGCGCCGGCATGGCAAGGGGCGCGGGCAGTGCGAACAGAGATTTTGAGAGGCAACGGACGGAACTGGAGGCGACGATTGACCGCCTTACATCTGAGATAGAAGCTCTTAAGGAAAAGCTTCTTGCGGAGCAAAAAAAGAGTCAGGACGGATACGACGCTGAGCGTGAAGCGCTTGAGGCGCGCCTTCAGGAAATGCAGGCTCAGATTGAGGCGGAACAGATGCGGCTTTCCGAACTGCTCGAACGGCGGACGGAAACAGAGAACGAACGGCTTCTTGCGGAAAAGAGAGTTACAGAATTGAAGCGTGAGGAGCAACATCGCAAGGAAGAAGCCGCTGCCCAGCGTGCCGCCGAAGAGCAACGCCGGAAGGATGAGCTTGCCGCCCAGCGCGCCGCCGAAGAACAGCGCCGGAAGGATGAGCTTGCCGCCCAGCGCGCCGCTGAGGAGCAACGCCGCAAAGCCGAAGCCGCCGCACTTGCCGCACAAAAAGAACGCCAGGAGATAGAAGCCCTAATTCAGAAGGGCATAGCCGCGCTTTCCTCCGGCGATATAGCGCGCGCCGAAGAATACTTTAAGGCCGCGGAAAAACGCCTTTCCGCTTCTCAGTCGGCAAACGGAAATTCAGAGTTCCCTGCGCAGACGGACGGAAGCAAGGACCTGCAGAAGCAGGGGGGCAGCGCATCTCATGGCGAGCAGCCTGCCGTTCCGTTCACTGCGGCAAAGGAATCCCAGATGGCGGACGCTCTTTTTACCGCCGCGCAGAATTCGGAATCAAAGGAAGAAAAACGCCGCCTTTCTGACCAGGCTGCCGCCCTTGCAGAGAAGGTAATCGCGCAGAATGAGGACGACGCGCAGAGTCAGTTCATCGTGGGCATGAATTCGCTTGAAAAACGCGACTACCGCAAGGCGTACGCGCATCTTTCCAAAGCCGTTGAGACCGACATGACGAACGCTTTCTACTATTATAATTTGGGGCGCTCTCAGTTCATGATGAAAAAATACGATGCCGCGGAAGCGTCTTTTGCGCGTTCCTGCGAGCTTGACGCAAATTTCATTCCTTCCCGTTACAATCTGGGGCTTACAAAGCTCCGTCGCGACAATCTTGACGGTGCGCTTTCTGATTTTCAGAAGGTTCATGCGCTGGATAAAAATCACGAGAATTCCTATCTTGAGGAGGCTCGCACGTATTCCAAAAAAGGAGACGCTGAGCATGCGCTCCGCTCTTATGCCGAGGTGCTCCGCATAAATCCGCGCAATTGTGCCGCCCTTAACGAAAGTGGCGTTATCTGCATGGCGCAGAAGGATTTTTCCGGGGCAGAGGCATTTTTTGCAAAATCCGCCGCGCTGCTTCGTTCCGGAGAGGAAAAAACGATTACGCTGTACAATCTTTCTACGGCGCAGGCTGAGCAGCAGAAGCTTTCGGAGGCGCTTGAGACGGCAAAGACCGCCTACGACATGCGTGACCAGACTGATGAGAAGTCCCGCACGAACATAACGTACAACTACGCATTCCTTTTGGAGAAAACCGGCGCTGCCGAAGAGGCTATAGGCTTGTATTCCGAGGTGCTTTCTGAAAATCCCCGGCATAAAAAGTCGCTGGTAAATCTTTGCGCACTGTATATAGG
>CAKZZR010000159.1 GCA_937885475.1 uncultured Treponema sp. | reverse complement strand
TGTAATCATTTTTACTTTCCTTTTTTAATGCGCAGGAACCTTTTTATCGTGAAAGACAATCCTGCGGAAACTTTTTGCTGTGAATGCCGGAATGATAGCCGGAGCCGGGTGTACTACCGCTGTCCATAAAAAGCCTCCTTTTTTAAGTGGGATAAATTGTTTCACGAACGGCTCATAGTATCACAAAAAAGGCTTATGAACAACGCATTTTTTGCGGATTTTTTTGCTGTTTTTTGCCCGCGGATTGCAGAATTCGCCATTTTTTGCAGTTAAAAAGATAAAGAAACAAAAAAGGAGGAACAATGAGACGTGTGATTTTTGTGCTTGAGCTTCTGCTGCAAATAATCTTGGGCGGTTGTCTGCTTATGCGTGCCGAAGCCGCTCCCTGCGACCTGAACGGCGAGATGCAGGCGGGGCGCACTGCAACGTGGGAATACGAGTTCACCTTTACAAACCGGACTCAAAAAACTGTGCGGGCAGTGGAATTCATGCTGAGCTTATTTGATGGGGAAGGCGAGGGCGTTTTTGAATGCGGGTGGCTTACTGTGCGCCAAGAGCTTCATGCAGAGCCTTACGCTACCTTTTGTGGGCAAATCGCGCTGGATGATTTTTTTGACGACCTTCCTGATGAGCCATTGCAGACGGATTTTTTTTATGCGTCGCGCATAGAATACACCGACGGCACCTCTTTTGAGGATGTGTTCGGGCGCTATGCGTTCTAATCGTGCGGGGTCTAATTCCTTCGGGGATGCAAACAAAAAACCCGGCGCTTACGTCGGGTTTAGTTCATTTTTTTGTGAATAGTGCTATGCACGCGCGTACTGCGCTTATAATTTTTTACAACGGGATATTACCGTGCTTTTTTAACGGCTTGTCCATTGCGCGCTTTTCGGCAAGGAAGTCCAGGCTCTTTGCGATGTAAGCGCGGGTGGCGCTTGGCTCAATGACCTCGCTGATGTAACCGCGTTTTGCAGCGATTGTAGGTGTCATGATTTCTGTCTCGTACTGAGCCTTCTTTTCTGCTACGTACTCAGCCTTTGAAGGATCCTTCATTTCCTTTGCATAAAGGATTCCTACGGCTCCGTCAGCACCCATTACGGCAATTTCTGAAGCCGGCCAAGCGTAAACGTAGTCTGCACCAATGTGCTTTGAGCACATTGCGATATACGCTCCTCCGTATGCCTTGCGTGTAATCACGGTTACCTTTGGTACAGTTGATTCTGAGTATGCGTAGATTACTTTTGCACCGTGGCGGATGATACCTTTCTGCTCTTCCTGTGGACCTGGGATGAAGCCTGGAACGTCTACGAACGTTACGATAGGAATGTTGTATGCGTCGCAATAGCGTACATGACGTGCAATTTTGTCAGAGGCATCGCAGTCAAGAACGCCACCCATTCCGGCAGGGTTGTTTGCGATTATGCCGACAGAACGACCTTCGATTTTTGCAAAACCGATTACACAGTTGATTGCAAATTCCTGTGAAACTTCAAAGAATGAATCGTCATCTGTAACATCGTTGATTACATCGCGGATGTCGTAGCCCTGACGTGTGTTCTCAGGAAGAATTTTTTCAATATGCTTTGTTTTCTTGTGCTCGTCAAACTTGAATTTTGCAGCCTGAACGAGCTCGTCTCCGTAGTAATGCGGAATGTAGTCAAGAAGCTTGCGTACTTTGTTGAAGCAGTCCGGTTCCCCAATGCAACGGAAGTGCGCTACGCCTGATTTTTTAGAATGGATTGCAGCACCGCCAAGGTCTTCTGCAGAAATGTCCATGAACATAACTGACTTTACAACTTTAGGACCAGTGATGAACAGCTGGCTGATTTTATCAACTGCAAAAATGAAGTCAGTGATTCCAGGTGAATAAACCGCACCGCCGGCACAAGGACCTGCGATGATTGAAATCTGAGGAACTGAGCCAGAAGCACGTACGTTCTGATAGAAAAGGTCTCCGTAACCGCATAGAGCGTCTACACCTTCCTGAATGCGGGCTCCGCCCGAGTCATTGATTCCGATAACAGGGCAACGAGCTTCAATTGCTTTGTCGATGAGCTCGGCAATTTTCTTACCGTGCATAAGTCCCAATGAACCGCCCTGAACCGTAAAATCCTGAGCGTAAACAGCAACCTTTCTTCCGTTGATTTTTCCAAATCCAGTTATAACGCCGTCATAAGGAATGTCCTTCTTGTCCATTCCAAAACTTGTGCAGTTGTGGCGCACACCGGAATAAATTTCCATAAAAGAATCTTTGTCGCAAAGATGATTGATACGTTCGATTGCGTGAAATTTACCTTTTTCATGTTGTTTTTCAACATTGTATTCCATCGGGAAAACCTCCAAATATCTTAATCAAATAGTATATAATCAGCCGAGCAATGTCAATGACATTTTTTTGTATTTTGTCATATAAATTGAGCGAAGGAGGGCTTCCTGCTAATACCCGATTTTATCCAGACGCGCCTTTTCTTCGCAGAGCGCTTCTGTGGTGGGAATCCAGGGGTAGGCGGAGCGCAGCGTGCTTAGGGCGGATTGTTCGTTGCCGTCGGTTTTAGAAAGGGCGTTCTTGTAGTCAAGACTGAATGGGAGCGGCGAGATTATTTCGCTGGTGATGTTCTGGTCGAGTGCAGTAATCTGCCATCTGTTTTTTTTGTATTCAAGGTCGACAACTGTGATGTATGTGTCGATTCTGATGAGGTTGTCCTCGGTGTGAACTAGGTAGTAGCGTGCTATGTGGGAAGCGTTCGGCTCCAGCTCAATTTTTTTGCCACTTGAGGAGCGCGTTATGCGGTGCTTGTGATTTTTTCTGGTGGGAACGTCCATGTTCAGCGTGCTAGGCTCGCCGTCCAGCGTGAAATTCGTGATTCCGTAGATAAAATGCGAATAGGAACGTGTGCTGTCAGGCTCAAAAAACATCCAGTTTTCCGGCGTGGAAATGCCTGACTCAAAATTGAACGCGCCGCGCATTTGTGCGGTGATAAAAATCTGCGGCACCTGCGAGATGTACCGCTGCGCCTGCGGGCAGTCCTTTGCGGCGGCAAGCATGTAGTCTGTGCTCATGTGGTGAATGCCTGCAAAAAAGACGCAGGCTGTTTCCGCAGAAGAAAGCCCTATGACGGTCGGCTTTTTTCCGCTTTCCCGCACGATTGCAACGGCAGAAACCGCGCAGAATGCAGTTGCGCTAAGAATTCCTATAATGCCAAGCACATGCCGTTCCCAGAATTGCGCCCGCCGTATTGCCTTTTGCTGGCGCAGCGTGAACGCCTTTACCGCGCGCTCAAAACGGTCGGCGCTTACGGCGTGTTTTTTTGATTCCTCGTCAAACAATTCCTTGCGGAACGCTTCAATCGGGAACGGCTCCTTTGATTCTTCGCCACGAAGCCCCGCGTTTACGGCTTTAAAAAGAGCCGCGTCTATTCCGTTCACACAGTATTCTAATGGAAGAAAGTTGCGCCGTCCTACGTTTGCGCTCCTTGTGTTCCGGCTGCTTCCGGTGAACGGAAAATGCCCGGTGAGCCCATAGTAGGCGGCAACGCTCAGAATGAACGCTTCCGCCGTTTTGCCGTTGGCGGCGCTGTCCCGCCAAAGGTTCTGCATTTCCTCGTAGGCTTCCTTGCCTAAATTACCGGCGCAGCGGTCAAAGTTTTCCTCTGGAACAAAAAGAAGCTGCTCGCCGTCGTACAGCACGCCCGCCATGCCGTTGCAGGGCAGGCTTACATTCTGGAGTGCGGCGGCAGAATACGCCTGACAGACGGCAAAAATGGCTTCCTTTGCAAGGTGGCGTTCTTCGTTGCCGCTGTCAGAGCGGCTCAATATGTCCTCAACCGTGGTTGGAACACCCGCGGGAGTTCCGTACGGGCCGCAGAAGTACGCCGTGTCCGCGATGGTTTTGGTTCCATCAAATTTCCATTCGCAAAAAACGCTGAGCGCTCCGTCCGCATCTTTTTTTACAAGAATGCCCGCGTTGTCTAGCATCCGCGAGAATTTTGTCTTTGCAAACAAGTCCTCGTTCAGATTGGAATTAAGATAGACGGTTCCTTCCCGTACGCTCAGAATGCCCTGCACACGCGCTCCCCGCGGGCAGCTCTTGCCCGCTCATTCAATTTCACAAAGTATAGCATAGAAATTATTCTTTTGTCTTTTCCGGAATTCGCCTGTATAATGAAGCGTGAAGGCAAAGTGCTATGCTTGAGTGCGCTTAAGGAGGTTCTATGAGTTACAAAGTGATTACTATCAGTCGGCAGTATTGCACCGGCGGCGGCGAAATTGGAAAGCGGCTTGCGGAAAAACTCGGAATCGCCTGCTACGACCGTGAGATTATTGCCAAGGTTGCCGCAGAAAGCGGACTCTGCGAAAAATTCGTGGAGGAAAAAAGCGAGTACGGCAATAAAGTTGCCATTGACGCGTTCTTTTTGACGGGAATGTATTACAACGCGCCCTCAATTGAGGACAACATCTGGACAATCCAGCACAAACTTATAGAGGACATTGCCGAGCGGGAGCCGTGCGTTATCGTCGGTCGCTGTGCCGATTATATCCTTCGGAACAGGACGGACGTTATGAACGTGTTCCTTCATGCTGACTTAAAGTACCGCATTGAGCGCCTGAAGCTTGAGACGGATGCCAAAATACTCGACCCGGAGCGATTCCTTAAGGAAAAAGACAAGCGGCGTTCCGCCTACGTGCAGTTCTATACCGACATGAAGTGGGGCGATTCCAAGAATTACGACATCACGCTTGACGCGGGAACGGTTGGAACTGAAAAATGCGTTCAGATTATCGCCGATTTGTATAACGGAAAATGCGGCGAAAGCCAATCTGTGCTATAGTTTCTGTATGAGCGACGATTCACTTTTTGCAATGGCGCGCACTCTGCGGGAGCCGCTGGCTGCCCGTATGCGCCCCCGAAACCTTGACGAGTACATCGGACAGGATCACATCGTAGGCAAGGGCAGGCTTTTGCGCCGTGCCATTGCCGCCGATCAGCTTACGTCCGTCATTTTTTATGGACCGCCCGGCTCCGGAAAAACCACCCTTGCCCGCGTCATCGCAAATCACACAAAATCAAATTTTATCACGCTGAACGCCGTTCTTACAGGTGTTGCCGACATCCGCGAGTCCATAAAGAACGCGGAGGAATATTTTAATCTATACAGCCGGCGCACCATCTTGTTCGTGGACGAGGTGCACCGTTGGAACAAAAGCCAGCAGGACGCGCTTTTGCCGTGGGTTGAGAATGGAACGATTATCCTTATCGGCGCTACGACGGAAAATCCTTTTTTTGAGGTGAACAAGGCGCTTGTAAGCCGTTCGCGCGTGTTCCAGCTTAAGCCGCTTACCGCCGAGGATTTGACACGGGCTGCCCGCATGGCGCTTGGCGACACGGAACGCGGCTACGGAAAATGGAAGGTTGAATTTGAGGGCGGCGCGCTTGAGCATTTGGTTGAGACTGCGAATGGCGACGCGCGCTCGCTTCTGAATGCGCTGGAGCTTGCCGTTGAGACCACTCCCGAAAAATGGTCGCCGGAATCAGAGCCGCCGATTCCTGCATATGGCTCAACAATCTACATCTCAAAGGAAGCCGCCGAGGAATCCATTCAAAAAAAGGTCGTCCTGTACGACCGCGACGGCGACTATCATTACGACATCATAAGCGCGTTCATAAAATCCCTTCGCGGGCGCGACCCTGATGCCGCCTGTTACTGGCTTGCCCGTATGGTGCGCGCCGGAGAGGACCCTCATTTTATTTTCCGCCGTATGCTCATCTCTGCATGTGAGGACACCGGACTTGCAGACCCAAATGCAATTTCCGTAGTGGAAAGCTGTGCCCGCGCCTTTGACCGCGTGGGAATGCCTGAAGGACGTTACTTTTTGGCGCACGCCGCGCTGTATCTTTCTACCGCGCCAAAGTCAAACAGCAGCATGGCGTTCTTTGACGCGCTTTCTTCCGTAGAAAAGGAGGATGCCGAGGTTCCCAATCACCTTAAGGACGGAAGCCGCGATGCAGAAGGTTTTGGTCATGGCGCGGGCTACCTGTATCCACATGCCTACCGCGACCATTGGGTTGCCCAGCAGTATCTTCCGGACACGCTCATGGGACGGGTGTTCTACACGCCGAGTACGCAGGGCTATGAAAAGCAAATCCGTGAGGAGGTTCTGAGCCGACGGGAGCTTCAGATTGCGGCGATTCTTGAAAAACAGGGGAGATCGGAAGAGCGTCGTGTAGGGAAAGAG
>CAKZZR010000158.1 GCA_937885475.1 uncultured Treponema sp. | reverse complement strand
GTAGCAAGCTAGCTTGCGGTTTTGAAGGATGAACTTCGACTGAAAGCTA
The DNA here is from genome assembly GCA_937885475.1 of uncultured Treponema sp. Classification (GTDB taxonomy): domain Bacteria; phylum Spirochaetota; class Spirochaetia; order Treponematales; family Treponemataceae; genus Treponema_D. The sequence continues at coordinate 7,947 of CAKZZR010000158.1, read as the reverse complement.
TTTTTTTTAATACCTGTACATCGAAAATTGCTTTCCATGCCGCTGGCCGACTGCGAATGCAAAAACAGCCGCATTCATTCCTGCTCCAGCTAGCCTGTCTTTTGCTACCGTGCGGAAGGGCGGGCGTATACTTCTTTTGAAAGCGCGCCTGAGATGTGCGCGTCATATTTTGAGTACGCGGAGACCGCAAAATAATAGATGGTTCCGTTCTGAAGCCCGGTGAGCGTGTAGGCGGTTACGTTGCCCGCGTTTATTGGCGAAGCGCCCTCTGTGGCGATTCTTCCAAGGTATTCGCCGGGGCGGTTTCCGTAGTAGATGTAGTAGCCACCGGTTGAGTCCTCGACGGAACGCGCCCACGTAAGCGTAACGGAGCCGTCTCCCTTTTGCGCGGTAATCCGCGGTGGCGGCACTGGTACTGGCTGCACCGCATAGTCAAGTCGAAGGCTTGTGACGGACGGTGTGTGCTCGCCGGCTCCGTCAGGAAACAGTTCTGCCGCAACCTGAAAATACATTCCGCTGAGATTTTCTATTTTTGAATCCGAGGTAATCTGAATCCATTCCGGGCTGTCCTTTGTCCAGTTAAGGTAATTGTCGCTTCCGCGTATGTACAGGTGAATGTCTGTTTGCGGCGGAACCGAGGTTTCCGCATGAACGGACGTGATGATTGACCCTTCCTGCAGCACGAGAGGCTTTGACTCAAAGCGTCCGCCAGAGATGACGTAGCGTACCGGGGCAATCGTTTCAACAAGCTGGTCAGAGCCTGCGCAGTGGGCTTCCTCGTAGCTCCGTTCAATGCAGAAATCATCTATGAGCCCGCTGTAGTTTGGACACAGCTCAAAATCGGCGCCGATTCCCATGATGGCGGGGAATACCGTTCCGTTCTCGTGCCCGGTATCAGTGATGAAGCGCACGCATTCCAGCTCGCCGTTGATTCTGTATTCCAGAAGACCGCTGTTCTCCTCGTAGCGTATGGTGTGGTGCGACCATTTGTTGGGAATTATGCTGCGCTGCGTAGTAAGCACTACCTCGCCGGAATCCTTATGGTAGCCGTCGAAAATATTGGTGAATACCGCCATTATTTTGTTCTGATAGAATGAGACGTTCAGAAGCTGGTACACGATGTCGTTGCCGCGGTTGCGCGAGGAACGCCAGTTCATGAGCGTTTCTCCGTTCTCAACGGTGGAAGGGCAGAGCCACCAGTCAATTTTGAAGGAGCCGGCGGGGCTTTCGTTGCCAAAAAAACTGGTGCTGTCGCCGCGCAGGATGATTCCGCCTTGCTTACGCCCCTTTGCCGCTGAAAATTTGTTCATGCTGAGCGCGGAACCCTTTCCGCGGACTGCTTTTTTTGACGGCTGTACGTTGCTTTCTATGACGGTGTATTTTGCCGCGCGGTCGCTTATGTCGCCGTTCTCAAAGTCAATCAGAAGGTCTGTAGTGCCTGTGGTTTTTTGCTGGTTTGTGTCCAGCTCCAGAGATTCGTAGCCGTAGCGGCCTTTGCCTGTTGTTATGCCGTTACGGACGGTTACATCTGCCCAGCCTTTTTTTCCGCCCAAGGTGTATGTTTCGGCAGTAAGCGGCGCAACGGAAGCCAGTGCAAAAAAAAACATAAGGCAGAAGTTCAATGAAAGAGGGCGTTGCGGGATTCTTCCCGCTAGAGGGGGTAGGTGAAAACCGAAAGGTTTGAACCGAGGGGCAGGCGCCCCCTTTGCGAACTTTTCAAGTTTGCCTCTCAAACTTGAAACCTGGGCAGGTACCCCCTTGAGATTTCTATTCTGAGCAGTATAATTCGATTTAGAGTATGTACCGAGAAATTCTTCATGAAACTGCATTGAAAGCACCTTCCTCCAGCGGCGTCTACATGTGGCGGAATGCCGAAGACACCGTCATTTATGTTGGAAAAGCCAAGAACCTGAAGAACCGGCTTTCCTCGTATTTTTCCGGAAAAAAAGACATCAAGACCAGGCTGCTTGTTTCAAATGCGAAAAGCATTGAGTACATAACCACGGCAAACGAGTACGAGGCTTTTCTTTTAGAGAACAACCTGATAAAAAAATACAACCCAAAATACAACATAAACCTGAAGGACGGTAAGTCATACCCTTCGCTGAGGATTACCAACGAGGATTTTCCGCGGCTTTTTAAGACCCGCAACATCCTTCACGATGGCTCGGTTTATTTTGGTCCGTACCCTGATGCCACTGCCCTTGATACTTTTATAGACACCCTTTACGAAATTTATCCTTTGCGGCACTGCAAGAAATTCGCGCGGAAGGAAACTCCGTGCCTGTACTACCACATGGGTCAGTGCAAGGCTCCCTGCTGCGGGAAAATTTCAAAAGAGTCCTACAATGAATTTTTCGGCGAAATTTCTGACCTTCTTAAGGAAAACGGTGACGAAACGACCAAAAAACTGACCGCAAAAATGAAGGAAGCGGCGGCGGCACTGAATTTTGAAAAGGCTGCCCGCCTTAGAGACGGGCTTCGCGCCCTGATGGTGATGCAGAACCAGAACATTGTTGAAAGTTTTGACCTTGAGGACAGGGACTACCTGGCGTGGTACAGGGAAGGCGAGCTAGTAAGTTTTACGGTGCTTAAAATACGCGGCGGCAAGCTGCTTGGACGCGACAACCACAGGGCGACGAGCCTTAACGATGACGACGAGCTTCTTTCGGAATTCATGTGCGCATACTACAGCTCAAAGGAGGAAGTTCCGCCCAAGGTGTACGTTTCCACAAAGGAAGGGCTGGATTTGCTTTCGCGCTGGCTGAAAGAGGAACTTACGGCTGACTGCCAGGTAATTTACATAGAAAAAGACTCTGAGGAAGGCGGCTACCACAAGGCTAGTATAAACATGGCGTTCCAGAACGCAAAGGAAGACATAATCCGGCGGCTCAGGGAGCGGGGCGACATGCCTGCCCTGCAGGAACTGAAGGACATCCTGGGCTTGAAGAGCTTGCCTGTAAGAATAGAAGGATTTGATATTGCCCACATCGGCGGAAAATTCCCGGTCGCATCGCTAATAAGCTTTTACAACGGAAACCCGGACAAAAAGAACTACCGGTATTTCCGCCTGAAGACAACCGACGGCTACATAGACGACTTTCAGTCCATGCGCGAGGCCACCAGCCGCCGCTACACACGGCTTTTGAACGAGCAGGCAGAGCTTCCCGACCTTATACTTATAGACGGAGGTATTGGTCAGGTGAATGCCGTAGACCAGGTGCTTAAATCGCTTGACCTGGACATTCCGATTGCAGGTCTTGCAAAGCGCGATGAAGAGATATGGCGCCCTTATGCGGAAAAGCCCGTATGCCTTCCAAAGCGGAGCGATGCCCTGCGCCTTCTGCAGCGCGTGCGCGACGAGACCCACCGCTTTGCCACCAGCCGGAACCAGCGCCTGAGGACAAAGGAAAACGTGGTGAGCATCTTCCTTGAGATTCCTGGAATCGGAGAGAAGCGGGCGCGGCTCCTTACCAAAAAGTTCACCACGCTTGAGAACATGTGCAACGCGGAAGAAAGCGCCATTGCCGAAGCCCTGCATGTGCGGGCAGACGAGGCGACGGAAATAATCCTTGCCGCAAAAAATCTTTTGCACCGCCGAAACGAGCGCAAAGAGGAGCAAAAAAAATCCCTTCAAGCCGCCGGCACCACCTGGCAAAAAGCCGCCGAAGCCCAATACATCGACGACCTTGCAGGGGCGGCATTGCGTGCAGCAGAAGAAGAACCGCCGTTTACAAAGTAGTATGCCTTTCGCCTCTACGCTCTATTTGCAAAAAAAGTGATAAGCGTTTATAGTTAATACTTGAGTTTTTTGTTTATTTTTTACGTGAGGAATGCTTTTGCCCCATGCGGTGGAAGCGCTCTTCGTTTATGACAGGTGGAACAATGGAAAATGAAATTTTACCGGTAAGAATTGGTATAGACATCGGCTCTACGACAGTAAAAATCGCAGTTCTTGACGACAACGACAAGTTGATTTACGGCGACTACCAGCGGCATAGGGCAGATATCCGCAGCACGATTATCAATGTTGCAAATCAGGCGTTTGATAAGCTGGAGAAGGAATTTCCTCTTGGCGAAAATCAGCCTCTTACGGTAAAGGTTACAGGTTCCGGCGGACTTTCTGTCTCTCAGTGGCTTAACGTTCCCTTCATTCAGGAGGTTGTTGCCGCCACTACAGCCGTTAAGAAAATCATTCCAAAAACTGATGTTGTGATTGAGCTTGGCGGCGAGGATGCCAAAATCACGTATTTTACCGGCGGAGTGGAGCAGCGCATGAACGGAACGTGTGCCGGCGGAACCGGTGCGTTCATCGACCAGATGGCGGCTCTTCTTGAAACCGACGCTGCCGGCTTGAACGAGCTTGCGAAGGGTGCAAGCACCATCTACCCGATTGCCGCTCGCTGCGGTGTTTTTGCAAAGACAGACATTCAGCCGCTCATAAACGAGGGAGCGCGCCGCGAGGACATTGCCGCCTCCATCTATCAGGCGGTCGTGAACCAGACTATTTCCGGGCTTGCGTGCGGTAAGCCTATCCGCGGAAACGTCGCATTTTTGGGCGGACCGCTCCACTTTATGGACCAGTTGCGCCATCGCTTCATAGAGACTCTCAAACTCAAGCCGGAAGAAATCATCGTTCCAGAGGATTCCCAGCTTTTTGTTGCTTCCGGCTGTGCGTTCAGTGCGGAGCGCAAATTTGACGGCGACGCTGCGGAGAATTTCAAATTCCCGACGGTAAAGGAATTCCGCGAGAGCCTTAAGAATCTTGTGGGTGCGGAACTGAGCGAGGTTCAGCGCCTTGAGCCGCTTTTTAACAATGCGAATGAGCTTGAGGAATTCAGAAAGCGTCATGCGCAGGAAACGGCAAGCCGCGGTTCTCTTGAGTCCACGACTGGACCGGTTTTCCTTGGCTTGGATTCCGGCTCGACGACCACAAAAGCCGTGCTCATCGATCAGAAGGGGCGCATTATATGGGATTTTTACGCGCATAATCAGGGAAATCCTGTTGAGCTTGCCGTAAAGGTTCTGAAGGATTTGTATAAAAAGCTTCCGAAGGACGTATATATTGCCCGTGCCGTCTCAACCGGTTACGGCGAGGCGCTGTTTCAGGCTGCGTTTGGTGTAGATGCCGGTGAGGTTGAGACAATCACGCACTTCCGCGCGGCAGACTTCTTTGTTCCGGGGGTTGAATTCCTTCTGGACATCGGTGGTCAGGACATGAAGTGCCTCCGCATGAAGGACGGCGCAATCACTTCCATTCAGCTTAACGAAGCCTGCTCTTCTGGCTGTGGTTCGTTCCTTGACAATTTTGCCAACACAATGGGCATGGACGTAAAGGAATTCGGAAAAATCGCGCTCATGGCGGATAAGCCTGTTGACCTGGGAAGCCGCTGCACCGTATTCATGAACAGCCGCGTAAAGCAGGCACAGAAGGAGGGGGCGAGCGTTGCAGACATTGCCGCAGGTCTTTCATATTCTGTAATAAAGAACGCGCTTTTTAAGGTAATAAAGCTTCGCAAGGCGAGCGACATTGGAACCAAGGTCGTGGTGCAGGGTGGTACGTTCTTTAACGACGCAATCCTACGCGCCTTTGAAAAAATCGCCGGCGTAAATGTGTTCCGCCCGGATGTTGCCGGTCTTATGGGAGCCTATGGTTCGGCGCTCATCGCATACGACCAGTGGGTTGACCTTACCACGTCCAAGCCCGGCGAGCCACCGATTGATGCGTCAAAGGTTCGCTCCGGCATTGCTTCTTTGGAAGAACTTGAGAAATTCCACGTTGAACTGGAGCTTCGCCGCTGCGGAAAATGCCAGAACAACTGTCTTCTTACCATAAACAGATTCTCAACGGGAACGGCGGAGCGCACGTTCATCACAGGAAACCGCTGCGAGAAGGGCGCGGAAATTGAGGGAACGGTCATTGACGCGTCAAATAAAAAGAATACTGCCGTTGATGACACCGGCGAGAAAATGCCTAATCTGTTTGAATGGAAATACAAGCGGCTTTTCAATTATGTTCCGCTCAAGCCAGAGGCTGCGCCTATGGGCGACGTCGGAATTCCGCGCGTGCTGAACATGTATGAGAATTATCCGCTCTGGTTCACGTTCTTCACGAAGCTGGGCTTCCGCGTTCTTCTGAGCCAGCGTTCAAGCAAGAATGTGTACGAGAAGGGAATCGAGACGATTCCGTCTGAATCTGTATGCTATCCTGGAAAAATAAGCCACGGGCACGTCGTGTCTCTTTTGCAGCGTGGCGTTAAGTTCATATTCTATCCGTGCGCACCGTATGAAAAGCAGGAGGACAGCGGGGCGGGAAACCACTATAACTGTCCGATTGTAACCAGCTACCCAGAGGTTCTGCGCAACAACGTGGACGAACTGCGGCAGGATTCTTCCATCCTGTATATGGATCCGTTCCTTCCGATTTATGACAAGAAGCGCCTTGCAGAGCGTTTGTGCGAGGAGCTGCTTCCAAAATTCCCGGCTCTTACGGAAAAAAATATAAAAGAGGCTGTGGATGCCGCATGGAAAGAACAGGAAAAATTCCGGCTTGACGTGCAGCAGGCGGGCGAGGATGCGCTTGAGCAGATGATTCGCGCAGGCGGTAACGGTATCGTTCTTTCCGGACGGCCTTATCACCTTGACCCCGAGATTAACCACGGAATTCCTGAGATGATAAACGCGCTCGGTCTTGCCGTGTTCACTGAAGACAGCGTGGCGCATCTTGGCTCAATTGAGCGCCCGCTTCGCATCATTGACCAGTGGGTTTACCACAACCGCCTGTACCGCGCCGCGGCGTTCGTAAGCGAGATGCCAAACCTTGAGCTTGTTCAGCTTACCTCGTTTGGCTGTGGTCTGGATGCCGTAACTGCCGACCAGGTTGACGAGATAATGAAATCCAAGAGCCGCATGTACACGTTGATTAAGATTGATGAGGGTGCAAACCTTGGTGCCGTCAGAATCCGAATCCGCTCCCTCATTGCGGCCGTTAAGGAGCGGCAGCGGCATAAGCGCGAGCCGTTCAAGAAGTCGGCGGCATACCAGCGTCAGGTTTTTACCAAGGAGATGAAATACAGCCACACAATCATCGGGCCTCAGATGTCGCCTATACATTTCCGCATCCTGCAGAAGGCGTTCCAGGCGGAAGGCTACAATTTCGTCGTGCTTGATGCAGTTGACCCTAAGGCTGTTGAGGCCGGACTTAAATATGTCAATAACGATGCCTGCTATCCTTCGATACTTGTTGCAGGTCAGATGATTGCCGCCCTTGAGAGCGGAAAATACGACCTGAACCACGTTTCATTGATTATTACTCAGACGGGAGGAGGCTGCCGTGCCACTAACTACATCGGCTTCATCCGCCGTGCCCTGAATGATGCTGGCTGGGGACATATTCCGGTCCTTTCGCTCAGTGCGCAGGGCTTTGAGAAAAACCCGGGCTTCAGGATTACGCCAACGCTTCTTCATCGCCTTCTTATGGCAGTTCTTACCGGAGACGTTCTCATGCGCGTGCTTTACCGCACCCGCCCATACGAGGCAGTTCCGGGAAGTGCGAATGCGCTTTATGAAAAGTGGTCTGCCCGTGCCGAAAAGCAGGTGCAGTCGCTTTCAATCCATGGGTACAACAAGCTTTTAAAAGGCATCGTGCGTGACTTTGACAATCTTCCGCTCAAGCCTATCAAAAAGCCGCGTGTTGGCGTTGTAGGAGAAATCCTCGTGAAATTCCACCCGACTGCGAACAACGACATCGTAGGCACCATTGAGCGTGAGGGCGCGGAATGCGTTATGCCGGATTTGACGGACTTCTTCTTCTATACTTTTGCTACAGGAATCTTCCGCCACCAGCAGCTTGCGTTCCCTAAGAAAACAGAACGTAACGCGCGTCTTATGGTGTTGTTCTTCTGGGTACGCGCGAAGGAACTCTGCACTCCCAACTGCAAGATCGGA
>CAKZZR010000157.1 GCA_937885475.1 uncultured Treponema sp. | reverse complement strand
CCTCCCGAAGCAAGGTACCCGCAAAGCTCCTGCGAATCCAGTTTTTTTATGACGGTCGGACGAACCGGCTCTACCACCACGTACACCTGGGAACAGTCGTTGTCTATTATGTAAAAGCCCTGCGCACGCTCGCTTGCCGCGGAAGCCACGCCAATATCCGCGTCAGAAGGAACGAGACGCCCGCTCGGATGGTTATGAATGAGAACGGAGCATTTGCGAGCTTCCTCAAATTGAACGGGAACAGAATGAGCGTTACCATGCGCAACAGCTTGTACGGACACAACAAGACCATCAGCATCAATCTCGCCCACAAAGAAAACTTCGTTTCCTGCGGAAGCCTGAATTTTCTGCTGAACAGTGCGTATGACATCACTTGAAAAATATGCGCTCGCGTTTCGTTCCATCTATTTCACTATACCATAAAGCAAATGAAGAAAAAACGCCTTTTGCACGTAGCAGACAATTTTTCACGCAATTTTTTTTGTTCCTTAATAATTTTTCATGCAGAACTCTTGCACTACATCTTCATATCAAACTTCTCAAGCAGCTTTGAATGCAGGCTTTCCAAGCCCGGCTCCTCCAATCCCAATTTTTGCGCGGAGATAACGTCGTTCATTGCATTCTCATACTGCTTAAGCTCGTAATATGCGAGCGCGCGGCGATAGAACGTGTGGGACTGATATTCATTTATGTCAAGAGAGCGCGTAAAGCATTCAACAGCCGCCTCATACTGCTTCTGAATGGAATAAACGATTCCCTCATAATATACGGAGCGGAAGGACTTATTGTCATATTCAAAGGATGTCCTGAAATCTGAAAGCGCATTCTCATAATCATTTTTTGAAAAATACGCCATTCCACGGTGCTTGTGAATAACAGAAAGCACGATATTGTTCGGCTTAGGCTTGGAGTCGATGATTTTGGTATAGATAAGAATCGCAGTATCCAAATCACCGGCATTGTGAGCCTTAATCGCCTGCAGCAAAAGCTCGTCAATCGTTCCCTGAACATAAGGATTTATGCGCTCAATAATCTCGTTTTTCTTTGCAATCTGCATGTCCACGGTAAGGTCATCCGCTTTTTCATAAAACGAGCGGCGGCGCATGGACATTTCTGACTGAAGGTTTTTCTGATAATCGCGGATTTCCTGAAAAATAATGTCTGCAAGGCTGAGTGACGCATTCATGGACGCAAGCTTACGACGGAGCGGCATGTCAAACGGCGTAAATTCCGTCTTATAGATAAGCTCGTGCTCAACCTCCGCCCATGCGTCCTGCAGAATCGTCCGAATCTGAATCTCGCAGACAAGCTCCTCCGGAAGACTTAAGCCTTCCGGAAGCGGCGACGGCACGCATTCCTTGGGAATTGAGACCAAAACATGAACGCTCTCATATCCGAACTCCTTAAAGCTCTGATCCGCGCCCTTCACCTCAACTTCCTTTACCTCAAACAAGCCCTTAATCTGGTCAAGAACGATTTCTATGTCTTCAAGGAAGGTGCAGATAATACGAATTCCCATCATGTCGGTAAGACAAATAAGCCCAGAGGAAACCGCCGCCTCGTCAGGGCGCTGGCGAAGAACCTTCTTATAATAACTGTTGAAGCTCTTTATGCGCGCCTTATACGTAGGCTGAGATGACAAGGACAGTTTTTCAGTAAGGATTGCCTTTATATTCTGCATTATGGATTCCAAAACGGGAATATATGCCTCGTAATTCTTTTTAATCAGCTTTCGGGCAGGAATTTTAGATGAAAATTGAACGATGGTCGAATCTGTCATGCATCTATTGTACGGCAATACTTCAGAATTCTCAAACTAAATCTGAAAACAGCAGAAATAGACCGCTTTAAACCGGAGCAGATAAAAAAAAAGACCTTCCAGAGCGGAAGGTCTTTGTATCACAGTACGTCCAGGCTTATTCAGCAGCTTCTGCTGAGCTTCCACCTGTAGACTGAGCGTTAGAAGAAGAATCTTCGTTCAAGCTAGAAGTGAACTTATCTTCTGTAGCCTGCTTAGCGCGCTCAAGATAGCGGTTAACCTGCTTGTCTCCGAAGCGAGCCATTTCGCCAGCCTGACGAGCAGACTCCTTCTTTCCGATGATTCCCCAAAGGTCTTCATCTGCGATGTCGCGGTCAGAAGTAAGCAATGCCTTATCGAAGATAATTGAAACATCCTTGAAGTAACCGATGTAGTCACCGCCAATGTGAGCGGCATCGCGGGTAATCTGGAATCCAGAGAACTTAACGAATGGAAGTCCACGTGGATAAATAGGATATACGCGAATCTCGCGGTTACGGATTTCAGTGATGTACTGTGGGTTGTTCCAAGTCAGCTCTTTCCAGCCGTCAAAACCAAGGAAGCCCATGAAATAGCGGCGCTCAACACCGTCTGTATCCTTAAGAAGAACATAGAGTCCTTCTGGATAGTTCATACCCATAGTTGTAACTTTGATGGACTTTACAGTACCAACGTTCTTAACGACACCATAGCCGTCCTCAAAAAGAGTTTTTCCGCTAGCCTTTTCCTCATCTGTTGGCTCCTGGCGCTCGCCATTCTCGTCAGCAGAAGAAAGCGGCTCATAAGCCGGAATCTCGAACGGAGGTCTGATATACGCATATGCATTAGAGTTCCATTCAGGGAACACGATGCGTACACCCATTACGCTCTCACCAGCGAAAGGCACGTTAGCGTCTTCTTTTACCGGTGCAGACACAACTGTTGAAAGACCTAAACTCTGGACTGTGCGAGCAGATGAGTTCAAGCTTACTTCCCACTGCGGAAGAGCCAACGAAGTTTTCATCAGTTCTTTCTGATCTTCAGTAAATGTAGCTCCTGCAGCTGTTGAAAAATCCATTACTGTTCGACTATTTTCTGTAGGGTTTCCATCTTCGTCAGAAACACAGTCTGCCTTAAGTAATGTAAAATCGATGACAATTGCTTCTTCAGCGAAAGCACTGACACCAGCAAGCAGCATAGCAGCTGCCACAATTGAAAAAGTCCTCTTCATACTAGAAGCTCCTTTTATAAATTCGATGTAGCCTTGTTTAGAATATATTATCCCTTAAGAGATTTGTTTTGTCAACGACTTTGGAAAATAATGAGCCGTAAATTTTGCATCAGAGGGCGGTCTCAAACGGCACGCGACCATTTACGAACAACTCTATCTTCTTTATATATCGGAAATTATTGAAAATATTGCGCTTGAACAAATCAATATCAGCGGCAAAATCCGTATGGAACGCGTCAGCACGGAGCAAATCCTCAGAAAGATTGACGTACAGCGTGTCGCGACGGCGGAAGCAGGAGATGCAGCGGGTTCCCTTTGCAAAAACCGGGCGGCAATGCTCGGAGACGGGACCTAAAAGCAGCTCGTCCACATAATTCCGTATGCTTCCCTGCGCGGGCTTCAGCGGCTCAAAGCGGTTCTCAATACGGAGCAGTTCGGAGTCGGAGGAAACGAACACAAAGCTCCTGCGGATGCCGGGAAAATTCCTGCACCACAAAAAGACGGAGAGCGCAAATAACAGCGCCGCGACGGCAAGAATAATCCATGAGCTGCGTTTTAGGTTCGGTACATTAATCATTTTTAGACGTGAATCCTCGTGAACGCTCAAAATGTGTTACAAAAGCGTTTATGCCATTATATATTCCTGTAGCCGTCTTTTGCAAGTAAGCGGGAGAATTAAGGTTGAGCGCCTCCTTCTCATTCGTCACGAAGCCTACCTCAATGAGTACGCTAGGCATATTGGAATTGCGCACGACGAACCATTCCTCAGCCTTTATGCCGCGTGCCTTGGAGTCCTTTCCAATCTGCGGAGCAAGACCGTCCATTATGAATTTTGCAATCAGAATGCTTTCTGCGGTGTATTCCTCCTCCATCATGGAATTGAGGATTGGAAACAGGGATTTGTCGCCGTCAGTCTTTGACTTGTCAAGCACCGTGCGTCGGTAGCCCGGAGAAAGATACCATACCTCATAGCCGCTGGATTTTTTGTCAAGCGACGCGTTCGCGTGTATTGAGACGTAGATGACAGCCTCGTTTTCCTTCAATTTTACATTGTTCGCGATGTCGGTGCGCTCTGCAAGCGTAAGGAATTTGTCCGTTGAGCGCGTCATGATAATCTGCTTTTCCGGGTAGTTTTCCTTGAGTTTTGAATAGAGGATTTTTCCGATGCTGAGGACGACATCCTTTTCCTGAACCTTGACCTGCTTGCCGCCCACCTTGAACGTTCCGCTGGCTCCGGGATCTTTTCCGCCGTGTCCAGGGTCAATAAGGATAGCGCCTATTTTAAAGCCGTTCTCGTCCTCTCCTTCCTTAAAATATTGCAGGGCGGAATCCATGAATTTTCTTGAGACCTGTACAACGCCGTTCTCTACCGTAGGCGCGTCAACCAAGGTAAGCGCCGTGCTGTCCAGCATCATGAGATTGTCTCCGGCACGGAACGAAAGCTGATGTCCGTTTTTTTCAAGAAGTCCTGAGGAGGAAAGAGAATCCCAGTAGAGCGTCATTCCAGAGGACGCGGCCTCGTCTATAAGAGAAAGCTCATTTGCTGCGCCAAAGGCAAAAAGAGATGCGCTAAAAAGAACGAAAGACAGAAGTACGATTTTTATTTTTCTCATACTTCTATCTTCGGAATTTTACAATGAATCTGAAATATAAATTGCACCCTGAATGCCACCGCGCAACAGCGAAAGCCAAAAGCGCCGCGCATCAAGCGCCGGATGCTCAGGAACGAGCAGGTCAAAACGCCGGGCGGTCTCCATAATCGTAAGGTAGTTCCAGTCGCGCTCGCCCCGCTCCGCATACGCAATCACCTCCGGCGGCATGTGCTGGACGACGCTTGCATCCTGCGGAATCACGCCGGAAATTTTGAGCGAAGAAAGCTCCGAGGTAGAACAGAATGCCGACGGCGGAAAACCCTGCTCATCGGTTGCGCTTGCAAGCCCCTGCAAAAATGCGTCCGTGCGGGGATTATTGCCTTCCAAGCGCACAAGAATCTTGGAACACGCCCGTTCTGCGGCGGAGACGGCAGCATCGTAATCGTCCGCACAGGAGATGACGTTTCCGCATTTCTGCACATTGTTGCGGGGAAAATCAACCGCATCGCCTGCTTTTACTGGGCGCGGAAACACATTCTCCACATGAAGAACGTTCTTTGCATTGTCAAGTCCTTCCACAGCCTTTATTGTTCCGGGAATAGAAATCCATGCTCGCTCGGCGCTAACGCGGGAACCGGGCAGCTGGAACACGGAATAGCCGGTGTTTTTTACAGGAAGTGCGAAGCTGTTCTTAAGAAGATATTCCGGCTCCTCCCCGGCTGCAATACGCAGCGCCTGCATAGTAAGATTGCAGTCCGAAGAATAAGGAAACGTCCAGCCCGACATGTATCCGCCAGAAAGCCGGGCGGCAATCTCGCCAACCTGCGGACCTTTTGCCGTGTATTTTATGTCAGCCTTTGCGGCTCCGCAGGTAAGCCCAAGGCTGGCAGCGCCGCGCGCAAAGGTCTCTATAAGCTCAAGTTTGCGTTTTTCTGATTCCTTGGTGGGCATAGTATGACCGGTTTCTATAAAATACGGCGGGTAATAGATGTGCCGGTCTGCAAAGCCTGTTACAAAAAAAGAGCCGTTTATGATAAGCGCATCTATGGAATACTCAGGGCCTTCCATGTATTCCTCAATGATGACCGTCTGGGAACGAGAATGCTCCGCGGCAACGCGGACGGCGGAAAGCGCTTCCTCATGAGTGCGAATCATCCGGCAACCACGCGCACCCATGCTGTCGGCAGGCTTTACCACGCAGGGAAAGCCAAGGGCTTCCGTTATGAAGCGAACCTTTTCCTCAGAAATCTCGTCTTTTGAAAGGCTGAAAAATTCCGGCGATGGAACGCCCGCTTTTTTAAAGCATTCCCGCATCCGGGGCTTTATGCTTGCGTTCAAGGCAGCCTCAAATGAATGCGCCGGAAGCGAAAGTCGCTCGCACACATATGATACGCTGGCAGAAAAATCAGTTCCCGCAGTGAACACAGCCTTGAGATTTCCTTTGCGCTGTAAATCCTCGGCAAAGCGCAGTATTCCGTCCCTGTCCTTCAGGTCAATCTGCTCAAAAAAATCCGCATAGGGAATGCTTTCTGCGGCAGGATTTGCGTCAACGACGACGGTATAAAAGCCAAGCTCCTTGGAAGCAAGGATTGCAGGACGCTGCATAAGCCCCGCTCCAAGAATGAGAGCGCACGCTCGGTCGGCGCTCATGCTGTTTTTTTCATCAAACGATTTTTCCATAATAGATTCCTCAGAGCTTTCTGCAGTAGACCTCAAATGTGTCGCCTAGTTTTAAAATCCGGCTTACGACACCGTAATAGCGGAACAAAAAATCGTCCTCGCTGGAACCGCGCCTCATGACCTCGGGAAAGCGTTCCGGGTGATGTCCGGTAGAGACGATTCTGACGACCTCAAAGCCGAACTGACGCAGGATTTTTGCCGTGCGCGACGGTTCCCACACCGTAAAATGATCGGAGGGGCTTGCCTTAAAAAAGTCCTTGGTGTTCCTGCGGGCAGAAACACCCTCGCCAGACGGAGTTGAGAACGCAAAGACACCGCCCTTTTTTACCAGAGCCGAAACCTTTTCCAGCACTGGCTTTAAGTCCGCAAAGTGCTCAATGACGAACCACATGGTAACCGCGTCAAAATGATTTATGCCGAACTCTGACGCAGGATTGAAGTCTGGGAAGCTGGTCTAAACGGCGGGAAACAGCAGCTGAGTGCGGATATATTCCACGGCATCAGCAGAAATGTCCGCGCCGTAAGGAAGCCATCCGCGCTCGGATGCCGCGGCAAGGAACGGACCGTACGCACAGCCGACATCCAGAATTTTCCATGATGAAAGATTTTTTGCACGAAGGACGGACGAAATTTCGTTTATGCGCCGTCTTCCGGCTTTTTTTATCGACTCAAAATCCTCAAGATACGTTTTTCCGTACTGATTCTTATACTGTTCGGCAAAATAATCCTTCTCATAGGTCATGGGAAGCGCGCGGTTCCAGGAGATGTAAATCATTGAGCAGCGGCGGCAACGGCGGAACGTGCGCTCCTTGGTGCGGGCGATGATGCGGTTCTCGGCGGAATGCTCGCCGCACACAGGGCAGGCATAGCGTCTTCCGCCGGCGATTTTTTTTATCTCATCGGCATAGGATTTTTGCTCAGCGCAGAACACGGCATCTGGAAAAAAGCGTTCAAAGGACTGAAAAAAAGAAGCCGCTCGCGACGGTTCAAGGGCATTCTGCGCAAGGCAGAGAAAGCCGTATTTTTTTGCAAGATTCTCATGCAGTTTTGAGGTAGAAAGCAGCAGAACGCCGCAGCCTGCCTTGAGCGCCTCAAATGCGGTGAAACCGTAATGGGTTACTACCAAATCATAGGAAGAAAGCCGCTCCTTTAGGTTTTCTATCGGACTTACAAAGGTTACGCCGGAAATTTCTTCCGCGGGAAGCTTTTCATGACAAAGGATTGCCGTAACGTTCCGCTCATCGTCAAAAAAATCGGTTCCAGCGGGAAGAGCTGCAAAAAATCTTGCTGCAGGAACTGTCAGTCCTGCAGGATCCTCGCCGCCAAGGGTAACAAGGATTTTCTTGAAGCGTTCCGGGCGCGCGGGGCGCACATTCTTTGGAAGCGCGATGAAGGACGGCTCCGAGATATTCGCCGGACGGTCTATCTTATACGACGGCAGGATGTCGAACAGCACGTCGCACCAATCCGTTGCATCCCCGCCCTCGTCTATTGCGCAGAGCGTGCTCACCTCAGAAAGTCGGCGAGCAGTCTCCTCGTCAAGACGGAACGCGTCCGCCACAATAAGCGAGTATTCATTTTTTTCTGGAAAGCGGCGCACAATCTGATAGCTCTTCAAGCCGCTTGCCGTCGCTTCCTTTATAAGCGGCTCCGTAATCGTCTTATCCGCGTCCTCCGAAATATACACGAACGCGCCAATCTTCTTTGCAGCCTAGAT
>CAKZZR010000156.1 GCA_937885475.1 uncultured Treponema sp. | reverse complement strand
GATCTCGCGGCAAAGAAAGGTCTCATGCGCTCAAGCAGGGCTTGAACCTTTACCAGTTGGTATTCTTCGGTCTGGGGGTAGGCATGCCACACAAAGGGAACGCCGCACAGACAGGCTCTGCTTAGGCTGTCTTCGCCGCGCACAAAAAGCAGCGGCGTGCGCGTAAGGAGCGCGTCCCATTCCGTTTGGGGCAAAAATGGCAGCTCGCACAGTGTAAAGTGCTGGACCTTTTCTTCATGGTTTTTATATGCAGTTTTAAATGACTCGTAGCCCGCTCCCCTTGCAAGCAGTACGTGCAATGTTCCCGCGCAGTGCGCCTTGTTGAATGCGCCGAATGCGCGTACGGCAGGCTGCCAATCGCGCGGATAGCTAAAGAACAGCGCCGTAAATGGCGTTTTACCTTCTGAAATTGCGGCTATATGCGCGCCCACTGGAACCTTGGAACCTTCCGCGCCCACGTTTTTTGCTTCCGCAGCTTTTGAGCGCGCTTCCCATGCCGCAGCCTCTTTTTCGTCTTTCGTTTCGCGCTCCTTGAGCGCCCGCATGAACGGCTCGTCCAGAATGAGCCCGCCGGTTTTTGCCGTAAAGCCCGGCATAAAATTTACCTTCTGCACGCGGGCGCTGCGGGTAAGGCTTTGCAGCTTGTGGAACGTTTCGGCGTAGTCCTCCGCCGTAAGATAGTCCAGCATGATGATATGTACGATGTTTTCTACTTTTTCCGTAAAAAGCAGCATCTCAAGCCATTCCGGGCGGCCGCATTGGAAGCATTCTACAATAATGTGCGGCGGATTCCTGCGGAATTCTGCAAGGCACGCATCGCCGGCATTCCAGTTAAGAATTTGCCAACCATTTGCGTTCTGTACGTCCTTTGTGGTGTCAATCTGCGGCTCTAAAAGTGAGAACGAATTAAGATTGTCGATTACAATGCGAAGAGAAAGCGATTCGCACAAATCGCTGAGCGCGCGGGCAAGGCGGTAAACCACGCCCACGTCGCCAAAATTGTCCACCACCTTGCAAAGCAGCGTTACGTCCAAAATATCATTGGTATTGTTGTCGTTATTGTCGGCAGGCATTCTATACGCCGTCCTGATAGCGTGCGCTCTGTCCAAGGCTTTCGTGGTAATTTTGCCACCATTCCAGTTCCTTGGCATTTGCGGCGGTCTCGTTTTCCTTGAATTTCCGGTCGGCTTCCTCAATCTGGTCTCGGCAGTCGATTACGGCGGCTGCAATGCACGGCTCAAAATGCGTGCCGCTGGAGTTTTCAAAGACCTCAAGCGCCTGGTCTATTGACATAGGACTTTTGTAAAGGCGCTGGCTTATAAGCGCGTCAAGAACGTCTGCGGCGGTCATGATGCGGGCGCACAGCGGAATTGCAAATCCGGAAATGCCGTTTGGGTATCCGCCCCCGCTCCATCGCTCGTGATGGTAGTATGCCATTTGCGTCGCAATCTCGTTGAATTTTCCGTTTCCAATTTTTGGCAAAAGCTGAAGCAGCTTGCGTCCTTCTTCCGGGTGGCATTGCATCAGCTTGAATTCCTCGTCGGTGAATTTTCCCATTTTGTTCAGGACGGCTTCCGGAATATGGATTTTGCCAATGTCATGCAGGAACGCCGCCCGCTTGTACAAATCAATCGTCTCGTCGGTCAGCTGGTCGGCATAAAAGCCGTTGGCGCGCAGCTGGCGGGCAATCATTTCTACGTATGTTTTTGTGTGAATGACGTGCTGCCCGGTAAAAAGGTCGTGGCTTCCCAGAACCTGCGCCACGAATTCGATGATTTCGTTCTGCAAAACTTTAAGCTCCGTTACCTTGGTGTCTAGGTCGGCGCACTTTTTGTTCAAATCCTCGTTAAGGAGTGCAATGGAATCGTTCTGCTCCATGACCTTCTTGAGCGCTTCTTCCTTTTCGTGCTGGGTCTGAATCAGGTTGCTCATCGTGTTGTGCGTGCGCTTGGAGATGTAGTCCGAAATAAGCAGAACAAAAAAGAATTCAATCGTTGCGCCCGAAAAACTGCTGATGAACCAGATTATGCCGTTCTTGTCTCCGGTGCCAGCTAAAAATTCCTGATGAACCTGAAGCGCGCGCATGATGTACGAAGAAACGACGCACAGGTAATTTATGAGCGTGATGAATTTTGTGAGCGTCTTGTTATAGTACAGGCAGCTCAGGAACGGAACCAGACCGTAAGAAATGGAGATAAGAATCAGGTTGCTGGAGCCAAGAATGAGCACAAATCCGGTTGCCGCAATCAGCCCAAAAATCATAGACACGTTCTGCATTTTTGGGTTGCGATTTAAAAATGAATCGATTGTGCCAACGGCAAGCGAGTATGCGATGAGCATAAGCGAATAGCTGTGCGGAACAATCCAAATGCCAGCCAGCGTGAGCAGAATAAAAAGCACCGGAACGATTGTGGTTACGAACAGAATGGTGCAGACGCGCTTGTTTATATGCCCCATGTTCTGGTCAAAAAATAATTTGTTGTGCTCAGTCATAAAAACCTCGCGCGTGCAGTTTTTCTCATCCATGCAGTAGTTTAACATGGGAATTTTTTAGTTGTCAAATACAACGAGGTTATTGAGCGGGGGACAGCATGAAAATAACATCTTGAGAAACAATGCAGAATTCTGGCATTAAAATTGTCTGCCCTACGCAAAAATGCGTTTTTGTTGCGCATGAATAAAGCGTAAGGAATTTTATTTACAGGGTGCTTACCGCACCCTCACTTTATAAATGCTCACAAAAGCCGCTTTTTGCTTCGAACAGCCAATTTTGAGCTTCATAAAATTATATATATATTTTTTTTGCATTGTTATTTTCATGCTAAAGCCGCGCGCTACGCGTTGGATTCCACCTCGCGGAACAGCGCATCGTACAGAACGGTAATGTCCTTGTTGGCGCGCTTTACGCTGGACTGCATTCGCGCCGCAATCCGCTTGTAGGCATAAAAGCCAAGCCGCGGCGACTTTTCGCACAGCGCCAAAAATTCCGCGCCGTTCATAACCAGCACGCGGCAGCGCGATTTTGCCTGTACGGTGGCGGTTCGTATGTCGGTTCCCAAAAGCGCCGACTCGCCAAAAAAGATGTGCTGCGTGTCGTCCAAGTCGGCAATGGCAATCACGTCATCGCACGGCGTTTTTCGCAGAACCTGTAGATGCCCTTCAACCAGAATAAAGAATTCCTCGCCCTTTTCGCCTTCGGTTACAATTGTTTCGCCGCGCTCATAGGTGCGCATGGAAAATTTTTCATATACCGTCCTGAGAATGGAAACGCTCTGCTCGTCCTCGGTAGAAAAATCGCTGAACAGTTCAATGTGTGTCAGCCGTGGAAGTGCGTCCTCAAATTTAACGTCTAATGCGTTGGTCGTCATTCTGCTGTCTCCTGAGAGCTTTTTATGAAAATTGCCTTCATGCTGGAATCAAGAACGAACGAATCATCCGGCATAAAGAGCGGCTTGTTGCTTTTTATTGATTTTACCTTCATAAGGTTGTCTACGATTTTTTCAACGTTCGCGCTTTTGTGCGCCTGGCGCAGCGCGTCCTTACGTCTCTTGTAGAAGTTTCCTGTGTTCAAAAGAAGTCCGATCAGCTGCATTTTCTTTTCTTTTGCTTCCGTAAGATACAGGAACGCAGAAAAGTCGCCGTAGGTTTTGCCGTAGTATTCCGCAGGAATGTTTTCTACGATGATTCCCGACTCGCGGTTGCTGGAGATAAGCTCGTGCATGATGTTCGTGTAACCCTGTCCGCTGGACGCGTTTGCCAAAAGCCGGTACTCGTATTCCGAAGCGAGGATTATTTCGTCGCAGTGCGCAAGCTTAAGATGGCTTTCCAGCTTTGCGTCAAACAGCTCCGCGCTCACGTAAATCTTGGGGTTCATGCTCTTCATGGTAAGGACAGAAAGAATCGTGCGCGAGTCAACCTCAATGCGTGCCGAACCGTCCGACTGGTCAGAAATGACCAATGCGCGATCCGCCGTCTGAACGCAGGCACGCTTAAGAACGTCCTCGTGCGAATAGTCGCCGGAAACATAATTTATTTCCTTGAACCGCGCCTGTCCGCGCAGCTGTCCTATTTCCTTGGACGAAATATTGTTCACAAGAACAATCTGGTCGGCGGTCAGCTCAGGATTTGATTCCATTACCGCATCAAGAATGACCTCCATCTCCGGGCGCCAGCCGCAGATTATGAAGTGGTGGTTTAGCTTTTTCAATTGAGAGAACCCCCTGTTCTTTTGGTTTTTGGAATCCATAAAAAAAGACGCGATTGCGGCCGTTACCGTTCCAAACAGACACATGCGCACCACAATCGTAATTATGCTGAATATGCGCCCGGGCAGCGTTACCGCCTGAAACCGCACTCCGCCCGACACAAACGCAAGAAAAAAATACCAGTAGCAGTCGCCCAATGATTTAAGCGATTTACCCTTCTCAAAAAAATACGTTCCGTTTACGATGAGCACAAAAAAAATCGGAAAAATAATGCAGAATTTGAACGTCGACGAGCGAAGGAGAAAATGAACTTTTTTTCTGAAACTTTTTTTCTTTGCTTCTTCCGGAGCCATATTCCACTATTCTATCAATTTATCGCGCTTGTGAAAATACCGCTGTCCGCCCCTTTCCGCCCAAAAAATGCCAAACGTCCGCGAGCCCTAGACCCCCAGGGCAAACGCATTATAATTCCGAACATATAAAATAGGCAAAAATTATAAAAAAAATAGCGCAAAGGAGAGTTTGCGGCTTTCAAAAACA
>CAKZZR010000155.1 GCA_937885475.1 uncultured Treponema sp. | reverse complement strand
AGTTGCTTGAGATGATCCGAGCCGGGAACGTTACGGATTCCCGCCGTATTTTTGACATTGTCGTAAAAAACAAGGAAAATCCGCAGATTTTTGTGGCAGAGATTGCAGAAAACGTGCTTGCCCGCAGTATATATATCATGGAGAACGCGACTTCGATGAGCGAAGCCCTGATTCCCCTTCAGCTTGATTCGTTCAATGCGCTGAGGGAATTGAAGTGGACGCGGGCATCCGGTACGGTCGTCTCTTATTTCAATGCTGCGAAGACTGAATATCAGAATTCATTGATTACTGAGGAGACGTTCTGCGATGTCATTGCCGGCGTGATTGCGATTGCGCCTATTGCTTCCGTTCAGAGCCTTTCTGCGTATCTTGTGGCTCTTAACAAGCAGATGGAGGAAAAATCAGGCATGCCTTCTGAAGCCGTCGTTCTTGCATTGATAAATTCCCTTGGTGCGGTCGGTGATAAGAATGCGTTTGATGCCTTGCTTGGCGTTACCTATTTTGATTATTCGGATTCAGTTATTGCCGCAGCCCGCAAGGCTTTGGCAAATCTGAAATGGTAGGAGAACGGCGGCTGTTATTTCATTTTGATTCCCTGAATCCTCTTGTGCTTGCCGCGCTGTGCACGGCGCTTCTTCTGTATGGCGGTATTTTAAAGACAAAACAACGCTATGCCCTGCGCTCGCTTTTTGACGAGACGGAGATTCTGTCGGTGAGCGGCAGCATTGTCTCAAATCCTGTAAGAGTGAATGCGGGTACGTTTTACCGTGCGGATGTCGCCCTTGAGGGCGTGGAAACACGCGGGGGCGCACGTTCTTCTGCGCGGGGCATTGTCTGCGTGCTGATTCCTGCGGAGATTGCGGAAGCCTATATGCCAGGAAAACTGTATACGCGCTCTGTTCGCGCTGTTTCCGGCAGAGGGTCAGGGGATGTGCCTGTCTGTGAGAGCGGCGCGAACATATCATTTTGCGGGCATTTTTCGCAAAGAGGCGTTTTTATTTCGGAGACTGCGGAGGCGCTGCCTGAAAAGTCCGGCGTTCTTTTTTGTGTGATGAAGGCGCGGCGCATTACGCGTATGCATTTCAGGCGGCTCATGTTCTCATGGGGGGCGGCGGGAGGTCTTATTCTTGCGCTCCTTTCCGGCATGAGGGAATATACCGAAGCGGATTTTTCCGTTGCATTCAAGAATGCCGGGCTTTCGCATGTGCTTGCGCTTTCTGGAATGCACCTTTCGCTTTTTGGAAGCATAGGACGCGCGTTTGGTTTCCGCCTTTTTGGAAAAAGGGGCGAGGCGTTGTTTCAGCTTGTGTCCGTGCTGCTTTTTGTGTGGTTCGCGGGGCTTTCGCCGTCGCTTTTCCGTGCCTTGCTGTGTTCTGTACTGCTGCTTCTGTGCGCCGCATGCAGCGTGCAGAATGTGCGCTTGGTGTATGTGCTATGTGCGGCATTCCTCATCCATGTTGTGCTTCGTCCGTACGAGGCGAGGGAGCTTTCGTTCATGCTCAGCTACGGCTCGCTTTTTGGTATCCTGCTTCTAGGCTCAGTCGTGTCCGTTCCGCTGAGTGCGCGGCTTCCGCCGTTTTTAGCCTCCGGTCTTTCTGCTGGCTCTGGGGCTTTTCTTTTTACCGCGCCGGTTACTGCCGCGCATTTTCATACTCTTACGCCAATCGGCATTGTCGCGACTGTTTTTGTAAGTCCGCTCATAGGCGTATTTTTTTGCTCTGCGCTCGTGCTCATTGTCATATCGCTTCTTTTTCCGTGTTTTTCGTCCAGCGCTTCCTTTTTGCTGAAAATTCAGTATACTTTGATAAAACGAGTGGCGCAACTGTTCAGCATGGCACCGCATTTTTCTTTCAGGAATGAGTGATATGGAAAAAAACAAACACCCGGATTACAATTCGCCGTCGGCGCTCAAGCAGTTCATGGAGCAGAGCGGAATGGCGATGCAGAAAAAATTCGGTCAGAATTTTTTAGTGAACGAGCAGGCGCGCATAAAGCTAGTCGACAGCCTTGAGGTTTCTGCTGGTACCACCGTCTGGGAGGTGGGACCAGGGCTAGGTTCAATGACGAGCGAGCTTTTAAAGCGCGGCGTGCGCCTTACGGTTTTTGAGATTGACCGCGGTTTTATTGCCATGCTCCATGATTTTTTTGCGGAATATGAGGAAAAAGGACTTCTGAGAATTGTGGAGGGTGATGTTCTCAAGAACTGGAAGCGGACTTTGGAAGCCGACGGACTTCCGGAGCGCTTTTTTGGCAATCTGCCGTACAACATCGCCGCCACGCTGATTGCGGACACGATAGAAAACGACGTGCGCTTTGAGAAGGCGGTTTTTACCGTGCAGAAGGAGGTTGCGCTCCGTGCGGCGGCAAAGCCGGGAACTGACGACTATTCCTCGTTCAGCATTCTGTGCCAATGGGCATACAACTTAAAGCCAATCATGGATTTGTCTGGTGGAAATTTCTGGCCAAAGCCTAACGTGGATTCCCGCGCTTTTGAGATGCGCAAGAAGTCGGAATTTCCGCTATGCAAGAATCCTGCGCTCTTTATGAAGGTTCAGCGCGCGCTCTTTTCGTCCCGCAGAAAGAATGTACGGAACAATCTGACGCAGTTTTTGCACGACGGAGATAAGGCTGTTGCCGCGCTTTCTGCGGCGGGAATTGAGCCGTCGGTGCGTGCGGAAGCGCTTCCGCTTGAACGGTTGCTCTTATTGTCCGATGTCATCAATGCTGATATAATGAACTCGTGAGGAACTTGTGATGACGCAGATTCAGGAAAATCTTTCGCGGGTGCTGGATTCCATTCGTGCCGCTGAAAAAAAAGCCGGACGACCTGAGCATTCCGTAAAACTGCTTGCCGTAAGCAAATTTCATCCGGCAGAAAGCGTCGTGGAGGCGGTGCGCGCGGGGCAGTGCGCCTTTGGAGAGAACCGCGTGCAGGAAGCCGTCTCAAAATTTCCTGCGATTTACGAGGAATTTCCGAACGTCGAGCTTCACATAATCGGAACGCTTCAGACGAACAAGGTGAGAAAGGCGGTTCAGGTTGCGTCCGTCATTGAGTCCGTTGATAGCCTGAAGCTCCTCTGCGAGATTGAGAAGCAGGCGGCAAAGCTTGACAAGACGGTTTCCGTTTTTTTTGAATATCATACCGGAGAGGAATCCAAGTCTGGCTTTCTTTCCTTTGAGGAGCTGCGTGAAGCCGTGCAGTTCTGCGCGGAAGGAAATGCGCCTCACGTCGTTCCCAGGGGCTTTATGACAATGGCCCCATTTACTGACGACAAGGCTTTGATCCGGGCTTCCTTTGCGACGCTCCGCGACTGTGCAGAGCGGCTTCGCGCGGAGTTTCCATCATTGCCGCTTACGGAGCTTTCTATGGGAATGAGCGGCGATTTTGAGCTTGCCATTGCGGAAGGCTCTACGGAAGTGCGCGTAGGAACCGCTATTTTTGGAGAAAGAAATTATTCGGTTGAAGCGAAGCATGAGAACTAAGCGAATACTGTGTGCCTTCTTGATATTTTCTCTGGTTTCCGCCGTTTTTTATGGTGCGGACTCAAAGACTCCCGCGCCATACACGAAGGACGAATTTCCGGGCTTCATGCACGATTTGCGCCGTGCGGAGATTATCACGCTTGGTGCCATGCCGTTCATCACGTTCAATGTTACGCTTGGCTATTCGTTCACCAATTTTGCCATACATGATTTCAATTCTTCGTATTTTGTAAATCCGTTTGCAAATTCCTCTGACGACAACGCTTTTCAGTCCAACGAGCAGGTTGCGATAATCGTAACGTCGCTGTGCCTGAGCGCGGGAATCGGGCTGACGGATTTTATCGTTCATTCTGCAAAGCGAAGCCATGCCCGCCGGAAGCTGCGGAATCAGAAGAACGGTCCGGTTGATATTTCTCCTATTTTTGAGGATCCAGATGCCGTTCAGCTGCCAGCTGCGAATGCAGGAAGGACTGATGAGGCGCAGAGCGAAGCCGTAAGCGCTGACGGCGTGATAGAGATTCCTTCTGAGGAGGAATTTGTAGTTCCCGGAGAAAAAAAATGAGGTCGATTTCATTCACCGTTCCCGCAGATTTTGAAGGCTCTGCTCGCCTTGATCAATATATAGCGTCTGTTTCGACAGATATGAACCGCTCAAAGCTCAAGAGTGGTGCTCAGGAGCTTTTGGTGAACGCACGTAACGCCAAGCTTTCCACAAAGGTAAAGGCGGGCGACATAATCGATGTTCTTTGGGAGGATTCCGTTCCAGAGGACATCATTCCCGAGAATATTCCGCTCAGAATTGTGTACGAGGACGAGAATGTAACCGTCGTGAACAAGGCTCAGGGAATGGTGACTCATCCTGCCGCCGGAAACTGGACAGGCACTTTGGTAAATGCGCTGCTCTTTCACTGGGGAAGCGGTTCCGTAAAGCAGATAAAAGAGGGGCGTGAGAATGAGATTCTCCAGAAGCGACGTCCTGGTATCGTCCACCGTCTTGACAAGGATACGTCCGGGCTTATCATTACGGCGCGGAACCGTGAGACCGAGGAATATTTGTGCGCCCAGTTCAAGGAGCGCTTAATCCAGAAGGAATATATCTGCATTGTCTGCGGTCGTCCTCCGGCTTCCAGCGGTGATGTTCGCACGCAGATTGTGCGCGACATGAAGAACCGTCAGCGCTTTAAGGCAGTTACTGCCACTGAGGAGGGAAAGTTCGCGCGTACCATCTATCATTGCATCGCGACATATGGACAATATTCGATTATGCGCGTGCGCATAAAGACCGGAAGAACGCACCAGATTCGCGTGCATATGCGCTATCTAGGCTGTCCGATTCTGGGGGATTCCATTTATGGTCATGCCGACAAGCTCTTTCCAGATGCGACGCTCATGCTGCATTCCCGCCAGATGATTCTGAGGCTTCCGGGAAGCGGGCGGTACCGCCGCTTCCGGGCGGCAGTGCCTTACCGCTTTATAAAGACGGTGCGCATTCTGCGCGAGCATTTTCCGCGCGAGATTATGCCGAAGGTAAAGGCGCTATGCAAGAAATAAGCGTTATTCATGCACCGAGCGAAGAAAAGCCGTTTGCCGTAATCTATAAGCCGGCAGGGCTTCCGTCCGCACCGCTTTCGGAAAGCGATGAGCAGACGGCACTTTCTCAGGCGCTCCGCTTGTTTCCTGCTGTTAATGCGGTGTGCGGCGTAAAGCCTGTTGAGCGCGGGCTTTTGCACCGCCTTGACACTGCAACGTCCGGGCTTCTGCTTGTTGCCGCAGACCAGCGATTCTATGATTTTATGCTTTCTGAGCAGAAGGAAGGGCGCTTCATAAAGGAATATGCTGCGAAATGCCACCATATCAAAGAAAATGCGCGCTTTCTTGGCGGCTTTCCCGCGATTCCTGCGCAGGTACAGTCTCTTTCTCTAGGACTAGGGGCGAAAGCCGAGGTT
>CAKZZR010000154.1 GCA_937885475.1 uncultured Treponema sp. | reverse complement strand
ACATATTTACTCGCCTCCCCTAGAATCTTCCTGACTCACGATCAAGGTCTTCGGTAAAAATCACGATGCCACCGTCCTCTATGCGGGACTCAAGCGGAATCGGGTTGCAGCCGCCCTTCAAGCCAATCGTGTTCTTGTTCATTACTACGTCACACCTGTTGCAGACGACCTCATTCTTGCGCTCGTAATAGCCTACGTTTCCGCACACCTCGCACGCATCAAAGCCGATTCCAAAATTGGTTCCCTTTTTCTGAACGATTATAAAGCGAACGGTCTTACCCTTCTGGTTCGTCCATGAAAAACGGTGCAAATGCCCATCGCTTACCTGCACGAGCGGAATGAAAATCCTGTTTCCGTCTATTTGGAATTCCTCGCTCGGAGAAAGCTGCACCAGGGAGTTAGCCTTCTTTTTTATGAGAGTCATGTCCACGAGCGAAAAAACGCCCAACACAAGCAGAAGAATTCCCCATCGGCGGGAATCACGCTCATAGCGCTTAAGCTTACGAAGCTCGGCAGGGTTATTATATTCACCATGAATCCTTACATGCCGGATGATGAAAATGGCGGCAAGAGCAATCAGCACAAAAATCACTATGAAAAACGCAATGTTTTCCCATGTGATGAGGGCCGGAATTTTTTTTCTCAGTCCCAGTGGAATCTTTATTTTTCTTCTATAATATGAGTTGATTATACCGACAACAGCAACAAAGCTGATGAATCCATTCAGAAGATAAATCATTGAAAAAGCGGCTGCATTCGTCTTTATGCCGGAACGGCACAGAACGTTGTACAACGCGACACAGGTAAGTATGCAGCAAAGCACGCCAAGCAGGAAGCCCGTGACTTTAAGAAGGTACATCGTGGTAAAAATGTTTTCGTCAACGCCCATATACTGAAGGGGTAAAAATATGACGGTAGGCACCTTGTACAAAAAAAGACATGCGGAATACAGGAGCGCGCAGGAAGCCAGGATTATCTCAAAAGCCAAGGCTTTGGGTTTTGAGAGGACAGTCACCCATAAAAGAACTAAGAGAGCGAGTCCCAGCGCAAGAGAGGAATTTAAAAGATATATATTATTAATCTGATTGTAGCGGATAAAACGCCAATGGCGCAAAACAGAAACTATGATTACAAAAACAAAAAGCACGACAGAGGAAATGCTGAACCATTTTCTGATTCTCTTTTCCTCAAGATGAAAAACGACAGAGCCTGCGAATGCAAAAAGAACGAATGGAAGAAGCAAGTTCTGTACAACTTCAAATAAGTTTTTAGCCATTTTAATCTTCTATAAAAACCAAAAAACGACATTTGCCGAAGGCCCGACAAGGCAAGCGCCCTGCAAGCTTCCGGCAAAAGAACGAAAAAACTCTCTCCTTAGGAATTAGTTGTATTCTGGCTGAACTTTCTTTCCGTCAAATACCCAGTCTTTGAATTCAACTGTGAGCGGTTTGTCGTTCTTCCAGTACTTCTGAAGAGTTTCACCAGGTTTTGTGTCCTCGTCAGTGTGGATGTAGTAGTTGTTTTCAGCAGGGCTGTGGATGATGAAGCGAGCTGTGTATGTGCTTGCCTTTGTAAGGTTGATGTTAGCACCATAGTGTGGACCATCAGAAGCATTCATCTGCATGAAAGTTCCGCTTGTTGCAACCTGCTTTGTAGCCTGATCCACAATCTCATAGTCTACTGTGAGACCTGGAACGAACTGGTCTACAACGAAACCAAGGTTGTTGTCCATAGCGGCAATATCAGCCTCAATGTGCATTGTGTAGTCAGCACCCTTCTGAGTGTTGCCTTCACCTGATTTCATGTCTACAGCCTGGAAG
Organism: uncultured Treponema sp.; assembly: GCA_937885475.1. Classification (GTDB taxonomy): domain Bacteria; phylum Spirochaetota; class Spirochaetia; order Treponematales; family Treponemataceae; genus Treponema_D. Next base: position 1,972 of record CAKZZR010000154.1, on the reverse strand, counting down.
TAAACGCCGTTTACAGCCAAGAAACCAGCCTGCTGCTCATCACCGATGTCATGCTCAACGAATCCGCCTTCATCAGCTTCTTCAACTTCGTTTGCAGCAGAACCAGCAACCTGTGAACCATTGCTCTTAGAGCAACCAACAAATGCAAGAGCAAGAGCAGCTCCTGCCAAAACCAAAGACATAGTCTTTTTCATAATATAACACTCCTTGTGTTTAATAACCTGTTTAATTTTGCCCAGCGCTGGCTGCGGTTTTTGCCTTGCTGAGCGCATTTCCAATCAGAAGGCTTGCAATTACAACAACCAGGGCAATTCCCTGTGCAATCAGGGATTCTGCATACGGATAAACGCCCAGAAGACTCAGCGTAGGAACTCCCTCTATTACGCGCGGGCTTATCCAGCCGGCATCAACGAATTCACTTATTCCGCCACCCACAAAGGCAATGACCATTACGAACATAAGGATACTCGTTGCAAGAAAGAACGGCTTGAGCGGAAGCTTCTTTCCTGTAAGGATGATTGCATTGTAGACGAACACCAGAAGAGCTGCCGCAATGACGATTCCAAGCAGGGTTGCAGTTACCACACCCTTTACGTCGCTTCCGGCAAACATAGCCTGATAGAACAGGATTACCTCGGCACCCTCGCGGAACACGGCCAAAAAGCATGTGAACGCAAGACCGAACATATTTCGCTTGTCCACGGAATTCTGAACCTTTCCTTTGATGTAATTCGACCATGCCGCAGAGCTTGATTTTGAGACCATCCAGTTTGAGGTGTAGAAAAGAACCGCAACCGCAATGAACATGGTAACTCCCTCTACGACCTCCTGCCCCTGTCCGCTCTGAAATCCGAATTTCGTGAGCGCGATAAGGATGACCGCCATTACTACGGAAGCCAGAATTCCCCACAAAGAACCGCGGTACACAGGACTCAAATCCTCCGTACCATTCTTCCGTAGGTAAGCGATGATGGCCCCTACGATAAGAATTGCCTCAAAGCCTTCTCGAAGAAGAATCATCAATGAAGCAAAAACGGTTCCCCACCACTGTGCGCGATTGTTTGCCCGGGTTAAGTCGTCGGCAGCCTTTACCAAAAGCTCGCCCAGCTCCGCAATAGAAGCTGCAACGGCGGGCTTGTCTGCCTTGCTCAATATCATCTGTTTTGTAGCGTTGTATTTTCCTACGATTTTTGCGTCCCGCTTTCCGCCCAGGCTCTTTATCACATTGTCCTGGAACTTTGATTTTCCATAGTAGCGGGCATAGGCCTTGCGAAATTTTGGCTCCGCTGTAACCACGTGACCGTCAAGATACATTTCGGCGGCTTCGTCAAATTCCTGCACAAGAATTTCTGCAAGGTCGTTCCATGCCATTTCCGGAGGATCAAGTTTTGCGGCATCCTCAAAAAGCATGGAAATGAGCACATCGGCTTCCTTTCGGACATCGTCCAAGGACTTTCCACCGCGCACGGCAGTCTTAAGCCTGCTGAACTGAACCTCGACGTTTCCGGCGCGGCTTCCGCCTATGCGGCTCTGAGTGTTGCGCTCAAAACCGTCCACCTCGTAATGACCAAAGTAAGCGTCGTTCACACGCTCGTAGCTAGCATCCGCTTTTCCGCCTTCATACAGACTGACAGCATCATTTATTATGCCCTGCATTTCAGTAGCAACGGACTTCCATGATTTTTCTGCGGCTGAGACAGAAAAAACTGCCAAAGCCAGAAGCAAGAATGAAATGATATATTTTTTAAAGAGTGTCATTTTATTTAACCTTCAGTTAGCATTGTCTAATTAATTATCGCTAACTAAGAAGATATGTTAGCGATATGCAACTTTTAAATCAATATGTGATTGCAAAAAAAACAGGGCAAACAAGCCGCATCCTCCCAGGGAAATCAATTTTTGATGTATAGGTATCAGAAAAAATAGCTTTCAGTCGAAGTTCATCCTTCAAAACCGCAAGCTAGCTTGCTAC
>CAKZZR010000153.1 GCA_937885475.1 uncultured Treponema sp. | reverse complement strand
TCCATGCCAGAATTCCACTTTTTTCTCAAGATGTTATTTTCATGCTGAAGCCCTGTGGAGAGGACGGCGTTTATGCTTGCTTTGTAAGGCTGCGGGCGATAAGCGCGGTCATGGTGCTGTAGTTTCCAAAGAAGGACTCGTCGCTCGCTTTTATCATCTCGTCGGCGGTTACGGTGGCAAAGTTCAGGTCGTAGCCGTTGTGGCGGGCAAGCAGGATTATGAACAGGCGCTGGGTACGGCCGTTTCCTTCCCGGAATGGGTGAATCGCGTTGATTTCGCTGAGGTAGTAGGCAAGGCGCTCCGCCATAGTCTGTGGCGTTCTTAGTTCGGTAAGCAGGCGGTCGCTTTCCAGCTCAGTGAACACGCGGTGCAGCTCGGATTCAATGAAGTTCACATGGCAGAATGTGTTTCCCTTTGAGATGTTCAGCGTGCGTATTTTGCCCGCCCAGTCATAAATGTCGCTGAAAAGAAAGTGATGTATGGCGCACAAATGCTCAAAGTCGAACGCGCCCGGTATTGATTCCAAAAGCGCCTGCGCCGTCCTGAGCGAGGTAATCTCGCGCTCAGCTTTAAAAAACAGGTTGCGGTCGCTGATGTTCAGCTTGTTTTTCAGCACGTCGGAGCCTGGATAGCAGTAAAAGTCATCGTGCTCAAATTCGTACGAATAATCCTTATGCATATTCCTTTTGGTATTTGCGGACTAAATCTTCCACTGCCTGATTGAAGGTGCGTTTTCCGGTAAGGCAGTCAGAGATGCGCTTTTTGTCTTCCGTGGTGAGCGGCATGTATTCCATTGCCATTGTAGACTCAACGTTTTTGATAAGCGCCTCAATTTTTTCTGAATTCATACCTTTATTATATCACATTTTGCGCGAATGTGCTACCGCTCAACAGGAATCTGCGTGAGGTTGTCAGTAACAAGGTCGTCGGGAAGGTAGAGCAGGGTGTCGTCGCGGGCAGAAACGACCTTCTTTGTTTCCGTGTCAAACGTGAACACATACAGGCAGCAGTTAGGTGTTTTTCTTTTTGGGAATTCTGCGCCGCGCTTTTGCATTTCGCGGATGACGCCGCTCATCATTCCGCCGTGGCAGACAAAAAATACGTCGCCGCTGGAGTTTTCAAGAATGTCGTCAATGACGCTGCCAATCCGTTCGTCCAGCTGCGCCTGACGCTCGTTGTCAAGCCGCCACGGAAACTTCATACCGCGCGGAATTCTTACGCGGGGAAAATTCTGCTTTATTTCTTTTTTGGTAAGGCATTTTTTTGTGCGACCTACGATGCCGCTGTTGTCCTTTACGCGAACCATTTCCTGAATGCGCGGCTCAAGAATCATGGGAAGCTCGCTCGGAAGCTCGCTTGCGGCAAAAGTGGCCGTCTGGAGTGTGCGGTAGTACGGCGAAACGTAGATGGTTCCGTTAAAGCCGAGAGAGGCAAGGTGCTTTCCTAAAAGGTGTGCCTGCTCTTCGCCCTTTGGCATGAGGGCGTCCTCGTCGCAGAATTTGAACTTTTTCTGATATTTTGGGTCTCCCCGCTGGCCGTGGCGGG
>CAKZZR010000152.1 GCA_937885475.1 uncultured Treponema sp. | reverse complement strand
CATTCTATTCTGCCGGAATTGAACCACGGAACCGCCCTTCCGGCAGAATAGAATGTACGGCAGGAAAAAGCGATGTCGCGGGCAAGCCTAAGATTTTCGCCGCTGAACGTAGCAGAAACCCGCGCCGTCTGAAGCGCGTCGCTCGTTTCCAGCTGCGGAAAGTCGATGTGGTTTGGATACTGCTGCACCGTAAAATTAAGCCGGTCGCAAAATGCCTTTAAGGAATCGCCGGCTGCATCCGCAAAAAAAAGCCGCACGCCAAACACCAGCGCCGCATTGTTCAAAGACGCGCAGCGCCGCGAATAGAATTTCTTGTCAAAAAGCAACTGTGGCGTGCGCGCAGCAACATCCGCGGCAACAGCGGCAAAATCCAGCTCCAAGGAAACGTTCAACCCGGAGCAAAGCCGTATTACGTCTGCGTCAAGAATGCGCGGGTCAATTTTGATGGAAATGAACAAATCGGGCGCATCGCGTTCCGCCGTCCTAAGAAAGCGAAGCACCCGCCCCTTGTCGCGGGAAAGCGCCTCGTCGTGAACAAACAGTTCGGTAACGCCATTTTTTGCGCACTCGCACAGCCGAGTCTCAAGCTCCTGAGCAGAATATTCAAACAGCTTTTCCATAGCGGATGCGTCCAGCGCCCTCTGATTACAGAATCGGAATTCCGGCCTTTGAGCAGGCTTCAAGCACGGTGTCCGGCCATTCTGAAACCTGAACCTCGCCGATGTGCGCCTTTCTCAAAAGGAACATGCACAGGCGGCTCTGACCAATACCACCGCCAAGCGTATACGAAAGCTCGCCGTTCAAAAGCTTCTTCTGGAACGGAAGCTCCGCCCGCGCCTCGCAGCCGCGCTCCTTAAGCTGAAGGCGAAGACTCTGCGGACTTACGCGGATTCCCATAGAAGAAAGCTCAAAGGCTCTGCCAAGCGTCTCGTTCCATACGATGATGTCGCCGTTCAAGCCAACGTGTCCGTCGCCCGCGTCGCTGATCCAGTCGTCATAGTCAGGGGCGCGACCGTCGTGAATGGAGCCGTCAGGCAGCTTTCCGCCGATACCGGCAATAAAAACCGCGCCGTATTTTTTTGCGGCGGCGTTCTCGCGCTCCTTTGGAGAAAGCTTTGGATATTCCGCAAGAAGGTCGTCAGAATAGATGAGCTTGATCTCTTCCGGAAGCACCGGCTCAAACATTGAGTAGCGGTCAAAAATATAGAATTCCGTGCGTTTGATTGCGCGGTAGATTTTTTTTACGATGTCAAACAGATAAAAAATCGTGCGGTCCTTTTCGTCAATGCACATCTCCCAGTCCCACTGGTCAACGTACAAGGAATGAACGGCATCCAGCTCCTCATCAGGGCGGATGGCGTTCATGTCCGTATAGATTCCAAAGCCAGGCTTGCAACCAAGCTCCGTTACCTTAAGGCGCTTCCACTTTGCGAGCGACTGAACGATTTCCATTTTTTGCCCGTGCATTCCCTTCACATTGAACGAAACAGGCTTTTCTACTCCGTTAAGGTCATCGTTAATACCGGTTCCCGCAGGAACAAAAAGCGGCGCGGTTACGCGGGTAAGGTTCAGTTCAGTAGAAAGCGACAGCTGAAAGAATTCCTTTATGCTTACGATTGCCCGCTCGGTTTCTTTTACACCGATAAGCGGCTTATAGTTTTTTGGTAAGTCAGACATTTTTTTCCTCTTTATTTTCCACCATAGTTTATTAACGTCGTTACAGGAACAGGCGCAAGAATTTCCTTGAACTTCAATTCAGGAAGCCCGATTACGCCAAAGAATTCAAAAACGGTTCCGCCGCCCTGCTCTATGATGTTCTTTGCGGCCGCCAGAGTTCCTCCGGTGGCAATAAGGTCGTCAATTACAAGGTAGCGCTTTCCCTTCTGAATGTCGGATTTATGCGCCTCAATTTCCGCAGTGCCGTATTCAAGCGAATATTTGCACGAATACGTCGCGCCGGGCAGTTTTCCTTTTTTTCTGATGAGTACGAGAGGAACGCCAAGGCGCTGTGCAAGCGGAGCGCCAATAAGAAAGCCGCGGGACTCGACGGCGGCAACAGCATCCACGTTCTTGTCCTTGTACAGTTCCTCAATCTTGTCCATGCAGATTTTAAATGCTTCGGGATTGATGAAAATTCCGGTTACATCGTAGAAGAGGATTCCCGGCTTAGGAAAATCAGGAACCCGGCGGATAGCATTATCCAAAATTTCAAGGCAATTCATAGCGATTCTATTTTAATGCGCTTCGCCGCGTTTTTCAATAACAATTGTCGTTCCTGCTAATTTATGGTAGATTTTTATATCAGCGGCTTGCAGGAGAACAGTCCGTTGATGGAGGACTCTTTTGAAAGTTGCAATTTTTTTCGGCTCTAAATCAGACACAGAAAAGATGAGTAAGGCTGCCGACGTTCTTAAGGAATTCGGCGTTGAATACAAGGCATTCATTATCTCTGCGCACCGCGCGGGCGAGCTGCTTCACAAAACAGTGCGCCAGGTTGAAGCTGACGGCTTTGAGGTAATCATTGCAGGAGCCGGTCTTGCGGCTGCCCTTCCAGGTGTCATCGCAGGAATCACGACGCTTCCGGTCATCGGCGTTCCGCTTGAATGCATCTCCGGTTCCTCAAACGGACTTGGCGGCATGGACGCACTTCTTTCTATTGTACAGATGCCCCCGCAGATTCCTGTTGCCACGGTCGGCATTGGAAACGCAAAAAACGCGGCATACCTTGCGCTTCAGATTCTTTCAATCAAATATCCGGAAATAAAAGAAAAGCTCATCGCGTTCCGTAAAAAGCTTGCGGACGATGCCGAGCAGGGCGTAAAAGCAGGCGTTGTTCTGTAAGGACGGTAAATATGAACGGAACTGAACTTTGCTACACGGAATCAGACGACAAGCTGCATGACGAATGCGGCGTTGCAGGCGTTTTTTTTAGCGCGCCACATGACACAAAGGACGAACAGCAGATGAATGCGGCGACGCTCGCATACTATGGGCTGTATTCGCTTCAGCACCGCGGGCAGGAAAGCGCTGGAATATGCGTTTCTGACGGCGAGAACGTGCGGATTCACAAGGCAATGGGGCTTGTTGCCGACGTGTTCAAGCTGGAAAACCTTCAGGAATTGCAGGGAAATCTTGCAATCGGGCACGTGCGTTATGCAACGGCCGGCTCCAAAACAATAGAGAACGCGCAGCCAATGCTGATTCAGTCAAAGCTCGGCTCCGTGGCGGTGGCGCACAACGGTCAGCTGGTGAACTATGTTCAGCTCCGCGAGATGCTTGAGGAAACTGGCGCGACGTTCACCTCTTCAAGCGACACAGAAGTTATCGTAAAGCTGATTGCCCGCGCATACAAAAAAGGGCTTGAGCGTGCATTGACCGACACAATTCAGATGATAAAAGGCTCGTTCGCGCTCTGCGTGATGACAAAGGATGCGCTTATCGGCGCACGCGACCCCAACGGAATCCGCCCGCTCTGCCTTGGTCAGATTGACGGCGGCTGGGTTCTGGCAAGCGAATCCTGCGCAATAGACGCAATGAACGGCGTGTTCGTGCGCGACATCCGCCCCGGCGAAATCGTCATCATCAATAAGGACGGCGTGCTTTCGTTTGAATTCGGCGAAAAAACGTCAAAGCGCTCGTGCATCTTTGAATACGTATATTTTTCGCGCCCGGACTCAATCATTGACGAAATTCCGGTACAGGAAGCGCGCTACAAGATGGGCGCAATGCTTGCAAAGGAATGTCCGGTAGAAGCCGACGTCGTTGTGGGGGTTCCAGACTCAGGCTTGGGCGCCGCCATAGGCTATTCGCGGGAATCCGGCATTCCCTACGCTATGGGGGTCGTAAAGAACAAGTACATCGGGCGCACGTTCATAGCGCCAACGCAAAAGGCACGCGAGAACATGGTTTTTGTAAAGCTGAACGCGCTTAAAAGCGACCTTAACGGAAAGCGCGTCATCGTCATAGATGACTCAATCGTGCGCGGCACCACGAGCCGCCGCCTTGTTCAGATTCTGCGGCGCGCGGGCGCAAAGGAAGTTCACTTCCGCGTCAGCTCCGCTCCGGTAAAATTTCCCTGCCACTTGGGAATCGATACGCCCACAAAGGCAGAGCTTATCTCGTCCAACCACGACGTAAGCGAAATCTGCAAGGAAATCGGCGCTGACTCGCTGGCATTCATCAGCGTGGACGGTATGTTTGAGGCGCTCCGCAGCTGCAATCCCGCCCAGTACGGCTTTTGCAAGGGCTGCTTTACCGGCGAATACCCCATGAGTGTTCCCAGCGAAATTCATGAAAGCCGGATGTGCTGATTAATGCGCTAAATTCCGTTCATTTTGAAGGACAAAACAAAAACGCGGTGGCTCTGAAGTGAGTTGCACCGCGTTTTTTTATGCCATCAGTTTTGCTCAAGGCTTTGCGCCGAAAGCCATTCAAACAGGCTTTTGCCTTCATAGCGCGGGGTATTGTTCATGACGTATACCCATGAATAATGGTCGTCAAACTCGTAGGCTCTGCCGTTGGAGCTATTCCAGCGCCCGGTCAGGTCGCGCACGTCGTCATAGAGCGTAAAGATGACGCGCCTTCCGCCCAGCTCCTTCATGCGGCGCACCGTGCTTTCGTCGTGCGTGGAAGCTTTGATGGTGGAATCATTTTTTGAATGCACGAACCACATCGGAATCTGCGTAAGCTGATAGATCTGGTAGTCGGTAAGCTTTGCGTCGGGGTATGCCTCGCACGCAGGAAACGCCGCAGCAAAAAATCCGGGATTCTGAAGAATCATGTTCAGCGTCATGTAGCCACCCGCTGAACAGCCGCCTACATAAATGCGGCTCTTGTCCACATAATCATAGCGGGAAATATACATGTCGATTATTTTTTTGACGATTTCGGTATAGAACGATACCGACGCCGTGGGAACCGGCGTTTCCTCGGGGATTTTTATTGCGTCCTCGTCCGAAGCACCGTCGGAAACTCCCGCGCCAAAGATTTTTTCCACCGCACGCTCAACAGGACGCACGGCACGCCCGATTTTGCGCCCAACGTTCAAATCAACCGGAACCCAAAGGCGGTTTCCCATGATATCCTTTGACGTGGACTCAAGCCATGCGGAAGGACATTGTGGAACAAGCACGTCGGCACCGTTCTCAAAATACTGCTGAATTTCATCGCTTGCAAGGCGCACAGCATTCGTCTCAAGCAGCGGAACGATGGGAATGGATCCGCCTTCCGCAATGCCGTGGAACCAGATGATGAGCGGCTTTTTTCCGGGCTTTGGCGAACGCCAGAACGAATATTTTATGGTAAGATCGTCCATAGTGAATTTCATGAACTTGAACTGCGACGCGGAACGGCACACAACGCCCGAACATTCCGAAACCTCGATGCCGAGCGGCTCGTTGGTTATCTTAAAGCGAAAGAACGGGTCAGCAGAATCTGCCGTCATCACATTTCTATTGAAAGGATTCGCATATTCTTCCGTGGGCGAGATGACAAATTCCAGCGTGATGAAATGCGAACTTCCGCTGAGGGCAACGCCATTTTCGTCAGAAGCAAAAACGGTGGATATAGTCCGTTCCCCCTTCTTTATCGGGAACGGAAGATTGCTGGTTCCCGTAACAGGCACGAACACAAGCGCAGAAAAATCGTCCTTTTTAAGCTCGTCCGTTGAATGCGCGGTCGCCGTGCGCAGCACAACCTTCTGCGAGCAGGTTCCCCAGTCATAGCCGTCAATATACAGCACGTACTCGTTATCACGAGGAACACAGGAATTCACTATTCCGGAGGAAATTGAGAATGCCGCGCCACAAAGCACAAGGCAGAGCGCGCTGCATACCATTCGTCTAAAAAAACTCATCTATGCAATTTTCCTTTTTGAATGAAATCCATTCCGCCGCGCTTTCTGCGCCCCGGAATCCGTTCTAAAACTGAGTCAGGGCGGGAAGCGCCGTGTTTTTGCTGATGGTGAGGCATTGACCATACGGCGGGAATGCCTCCGCTGCCATTCTGCACACAGGAAAGCCAGTCGTCCGGCTCTGGAACCTCAAAGCACAGATGCTCGCCGGTGTACGGATGGTCAAATTCCAGCGTGCGCGCATGGAGCGCAAGCCGCCCAAAGGGATCAGTCTTAGCACGGTAATTCTCATCGCCCGCAAGCGGATAGCCCTTGGACGCAAGGTGTGCGCGAATCTGATTTTTTCGTCCAGTCTCCAAATCAAGCTCAATCAGCGTGTGAACCGTACCGCGGCATAAAACGCGGTAATGCGTAACCGCAGGAATCGTCTTGAATTCCGCCCGTCCGCCGCGCACCGTCAGATTCCGCTCGTAAATGGAACCGTTCGTGCGGTGCCTAAGCGCCTGCTTTGTGGCACTTCCTTCCGCAGGGTGGTCGCCCGCCTTTGGCACAAAGCCGATGTTATGGGAATTATAGGCAAGTGGCGCGTCAATCGTGCCGGAATCGGCAAGAGGCGCAAAACAGGAGCGAGGAGAAGGATTTTCCGCCACCGCATGATATAAGCGCCGCGTTACCATAGTCTGCCATGTGTCCATTATTTTTTGCTGAGATGCCTCGCTGAACGCAAACATCATCACGCCGCTCGTGTCGCGGTCAAGCCTATGCACGACGAACGGACGATGTGAAGCCGAAAAGGTTCCCCGCTTCCGCATAAGAAGCTCCAGCGCGTCAATGGCAGTACGCGCACGGCTTCCCGGATACGGAACAGAAAGAAGTCCGCTCGGCTTAAATACAATGCAAAGCCATTCGTCCTCGTACAGAAGGTCTATTCTTTCTTTTCCAAAATCAGCCTTATGAAGCCGCTTTGCCTCGGTGCTCGCCCTGGACATCATTCGTCCTCGTCGCCGTCATAGACAAAATCCGCTTCCATCTCATCAAGAATGCTCAAAAGCCGCGTGTAGTCCTCTTCGGTCTTAAGGCGCGAAGCCTCTTCCCTGCCGTCAACAACAAAGGATTCCGCATACATCTGAAGGCATTCATAAACGAACTCAAAATCATCGTCGTCCAAATCGTTCAGAGAAGCAACACCAGTTATTTCCGCAAGCAGAGACTCCAAAATCTTGGCATAATCACGGTTCTCTTCCGCAACCTCAACACTCTCCGCATCCGAAAACTGCTCGGCATACGCCGCCTCTTCGTTCAGCATGGAGATATAACATTTAAGACAGTGGATTAAAAATTCGTCATCGTTCATTCTTATATATTACACTTAAAATACACTAAATGGAACAATTAAATTAAGATTGAAAGGATATTTAAAATGAAAATATGGTGGCCGAACGTATCAAACCACCATATTTCTTACACATCAGGTTACTGGCGTTCAAACTCGCCGTACATTAAAGAAGTTTTATTAGATCCCAGTGCAAGGGTACCACTTCCTGTAATCGTAGTGGCATCAAAAGAATGAATCTACAGCCGACTTTTCCTTAAGAGAAACCTCAACGGCAAGGTCGTCCGGCTTCCACTTAAAGACAAGCGTGTATGATTCTCCTTCAGTAAGGCCAGAAAGATAAAAGCCTGAGTTTCTGTTTTTCCACTCTGTATTTGCAACAATGGTTTTTCCCGGTGTCAAATATCCAGAAGAATAATAATCAAACTCCCTCCATTCACTGAAAGAGGTAGTCAAATATATGAGTACATCTGCATTGTCATCATCGCTCTTAAATTTTTCACTTGAATATGTAAAATCCCTCTCGGCAATTCCGTTTATGTATTCAAGTGAACAGGGTTCTATATATTTGCCATCATCCTCTGCTAATCCAACTACATACAATAGATTGGACGGTTCGGCGTAAATATTTCCATACAGTTTTTCATCTTCAGGCTCCGTAACCTGTTCAAGATTTATAAGTCCTGTTTTATTGTCCACAGAAATATTTATATACATGTCAACCGAAGTTGTATTTGTGAACAAAACGTACCCATTAACTCCATAAGGCTCAATCTCAAGACCCGCAGGAACAGCATCAACATCATAAGCCACGTGGTTAGTATTAAAAACGAACAGATTATCGTCTATGAACGCAGTGTCATAAGGATTATCTATGCTTTCATGTGTAAGTTTTATCTCACCGCATACAGTTCTTCCTGCTGGAATTTTAATTCCCTTAATGTAATATTCCTCATCATAATACTCTCCATATAATTCGCATGGAGTCCACGGCTCCATATTGGCATACCATGCCTTCATGGGCGCATCTGTACAGACTTCATACTTATAATTACGGACTTTTATAGTATTCGTAGTTGAAGTCCTGTCCTCAACCCAAATCTTTATACAAGGATTCTGCCCATTGATGATATAGTCATCGCTAACAAAAATATAAGCATTAACAGGTATCCACTTCTGAACATCATAGTTCTCCGGTCTTCCCCATGCCCAGGAAATTCCAAAGGTATTATATGGCCAACGCTCCGTGGTCATACAAATTCCTTCACTATAGTTTTCTATCCAAATCTCAAATGAAGCCTTCAAGAGCTTTCCTAAATGCTCTTTTTCTATAGGAGTACAATAAATTGAACCTCCGCAACTTCCGTAAAGCTCAGAATTATCTTTCTTTACCGTTACTGTAACAACACCATCTGAATCGCAAGACATATCTATATACTCGTCCATGTAACCAGTGCCGTTTGTATACACATAAGGCTCAAATCCATATATGGAAGCACCGTCTGCTTCAAGTTCCTCAATAGCAAAGTCCTTAAGCGTAAGCTCCACATCTCCGTCATATGATTCCATCGGAAAATCTATCCAAAACTCCTTGGCAGCCTGCTTTATCATATTTGAATACAGCACGACCTCCGTCCATTCATCCTTTTTGGAATGAACGGCAATTGCATTCCTGTATCCTGAATCAACCGAAAACTGAGGACGAAGAACGGCATTCTCAGAGGTTTTTAGTTTAAAAGTTATCTTATAATTTTTGCCTACCTGCAAATCCTTTGTAATGTCAACCGCAACAAACCATGAGTCCCACATAGCAGTAGTTTTATAGAATTGAGCGGAAAATTCGCCCGTAGCTTCAGAGGGTGTAATCCATTTTGTTACTGTTTCTGAAAGCAAAGCGCTGTTGCAGTATCGTACGCTCTTAAGAACTCCACCCGTAATTTCTTCATTCAAAAGAACCTCAGCGTCAGAAACTTCCGTTCCCCTCTTTATTGAGGACATAATATCCTCTCCAGAAACAGAAACCGCCTCTTCAACGACAGTGGTACTTGTTTTGGTAATAAATCCACCGAATTCATCTTTAACCGTAAGCTTCGCAACCTTGGTAGAGCCGCACAAAGAAACGTTCGCATCTTCATCAAGATTCAGAGTATCAACTTGTGCGCTGTAGACACTGATGACAACGCCGTTTGCTTTTACGTCCAATTTTTGAACAGTTACGCTGGAAACACTTACGCTGGCATCCGTTGCATTCTCACTGACAACCACATTTTCCACTACAGAACTTTGAATGCTCACGTTTCCGCCAGAAATGACATCAACGAGCTTCAAGCCAGTAAGTTTTTCAAAAAGAACAACCAAATCATCTGTAGACCCAGAAAGCGCGCGAGATGAGGAATCCTCAGTATCAATTTTAAATGTTACGCCATCCAAAGCACCATTTTTAATCGTAACGCTTTTACTGATGACGTATTCAGTTGCATCCACAATAATATTTTCTGCACTAATATCGATTGTGTCGCCGTCTTTTGCAGCAGCAAGACGTTCTGTAAGCGTAATTGATTTTGAATCGCTGCCGGAGCCACCGCTTGAGCAGCCAGCCAGCGCGAACGCCAATGCAAAAAGAATTGCGGGAAGCAAAAATCTTTTCATACGAACCTCCATAAAAAAGGCAGGAAAATTTGTCTTTCGACTCCTTACTCTAATTTATGGAGAATATTGTACCCCCCCCCATGTATTCGTCAAACTTTTTTTCTTTCTTTTTGCAAATTTTATTCTTCCACGGAAAAAAATGCGGTGCGGGTTTTCCAGGTGAAGATTTGGTTGGCGCTGGCGGACTCAAGCAGGAAGATGAGCTTCTGAAGGTCGGCTTTGCCGAGCGCGTCAAGCATGGCACGGCCGTAGGCGCTTGTTTCGGTGTCAAACCAGCGGCGGATTTCGGCAAGGGAAACGCGGCGCTTTTCCTGAATGTCCTGCACGGCGCTTTTTACCTTAAAACCCGCGGAACGGAACGCCTCGCATACGGTAAGCTCGTCCCACGAAAAAAGCGGATTTTCGGTATTTCCAAAAAAAGCGCGCTCGGCGGCTTCCATGCGCTCCAGAATTTCGGCATACGGACCTACGGTGGCGGCGCTCAGAATCTGCTCTTTTATAAGAAGCCCGATATGCTGCCCGCTGGCAGGAATTTTTTGCGCGATGATGATTTTCCAGCCCGGTGCAAGCGGAGATTCCTCTTTATACGAGCTTGCCGCAGCATCGTCATCGCGCGCGGATTCCGCATCGTAATTGAACAGCATTTCCGCCTCTGGCTCGGCTTCCTCGCTTTCTCCTGCAAAGGTAAAGCCCGCCTTTTTTTCTGGGAACACTATGCCGCGGAAGCTTTCGCTGAGCGCCCGGATTGAATCTGCGGACACGAATGGGTCGCGGAAGAATATCCGGTCAAAGATAGCACCCTTGAACTGAAATTTATAGATAAGCTCGCGGAAATTCTTTGGCGTAAGAAAATCGTGCGGCGAATTTTCCGGGCGGAACATAAGGATAGGCTTGTCAAGGTCGCCGAGCGTGCGTCCGTACTGCTCAAGTATTTCCTTACCCTTCTGACTTCGGCAGAGGCCGCAGGTTACGCCCTCCGGCGTTTTGCGGGCAATCTCCCACAAAAGCAGACCATCGTCGGCGTTCCACACAAGGCTTCGGTAGTGGCGGAGCAATTCCGCCATCTCCACCATCGTGTCGCGCAGGGTAAGCAAAATTTCCGCGCGGTTAGAATCAAGGCGGCTTCTCCATTGCTTGTCGGCACGGTCAAGTGCCGTCTCGCGCGCGGAATCCGCCGGGCTGAACGTAAGGTTTTCAGGCTTCTGCTCGGTTCCTCCCTTAAAATGAGCGGAAATCCACCACTGGCTTATCGGGTTCACCCCGAATTCAGATTTTGCCCCCGTCTTTTTGCCGTCAGAAGCCTTTGTCAAATCGTCCACGATGTTCTTTGAGCCGGTTTCCGCAGAAGCCGCCCCGGAATCGCTTAAAGACACGTCGTCCGCCTGCCCCTG
>CAKZZR010000151.1 GCA_937885475.1 uncultured Treponema sp. | reverse complement strand
GCTAGCGACAGGTTCAATAGTTACTATGACACAAACAGCGTGTAGCACGCGAGCGTGCGATTTTGAAAGACGAAACTCGACTGGGAGCTATTTTTTTTTAGGGCAAACATGATTTTTCAATTCCGAAATTTTATAATGCGTTTGCCCTGTATTCATTCTTGACGACTGAACAAAGGGTATGTTATTCTTTTAGAACTGATTTTGTCAGTAAATTTCAAAAATAAAAGGATAATGTCATGTCATTTATTTCTTTTTTGGACGGAGCAGTTGGTACTGCGGGTAGTGCTTCCACAACCGCAAACATGCTTTCAACTGTAGTTCCTTTCGTCCTCATCATTGCTATTTTCTATTTCTTCCTTATTCGTCCGCAGAATAAAAAACAGAAAGAAACTGAAAAAATGATCAACGCGCTCAAAAAAGGCGACAAGGTCGTAACAATCGGCGGAATCCACGGAGTTGTTTCCTCTACAAAAGAAAAAACGGTAATCGTAAAAGTTGACGACAATTGCAAGATTGAATTCAGCCGCTCTGCGATTGCGGCAGTAGAGAACGAAAAGACTCTCGAATCAAAAAAAGACAAAAAAGAATCCGAGGCAGAATCTGAGGAAGGTTCCGCAGAGGAATCTAAATAAAAAAGGGAATGGGGTAAAACAAAAATGAAGAAAACTTCTCGTTTTGTAATTCTTCTGGCTGTCCTTGCCGTATGTTTTGCGTTCCTTTGGCCTTCAATCACTTGGTATTGGAGAACTCCGAAGGAAGTTCAGTCATTGGCATTAGGCTCGCTGGAAAACATCAAGGACTATGCGACTGCAAAGGCCGCAGAGGACGTGCTTGCGGTAAAGGCTGCGGCAAAAACGGACGCGAATGCAAAAATCGATCAGAAATATGCATGGCTTGAAAAAACTGCCGCAAAAAAATATCGCAGGGTGGGCGAAAAAGTTCCTTCGCCGATGACCGTTGCGGCAATTCTTAATTCATATTCAAACGAGCGTGAGCTACTTGAGGATTTTTCTGCGGTGTACCGCGATGAAATCCTTAAGGCAAAGAAAAACTATCAGAATTCCGTAAAGCTTGGTCTTGACCTTTCTGGTGGTATGAACATCATCGTAAAGGCTGACCTTGATGCTGCCGTTGCTTCTCAGACTGAATCTAACGTTGTTACCAACGTTGACCAGTTCAAGCAGGACGCTATGGCAAACGCCATCGAAAACCTTTCGAGCAGAATCGACCGCTTTGGTCTTACAGAGCCGGTCATCAGAAAGCAGGGCGAGGACCGCATCTATATTGAGATGCCGGGCGCTGCCGAAACAGATTCAATCAACACAATCATCATGGGTAAGGGAATCCTTAACTTCCGCCTTGTAGACAACGATGCGACGGAAAAATTCAACGCATACTACAATCAGCATACGGCCTCAACGTTCAATGCGAGCGGCGAGCTTATTGACCCTTCAATCATTCCTGCCGACTGCGAGGTTATGGGACAGTACACAAAGGATGAGTACGGTCTTGACGAACGTCTTGGCTACCTTGTTGTTAAGAAGGAAATTGCGCTTGACGGTCAGCACATCAAGTCTGCTGAGGTTGGCGCGGATAATCTTACGAACCGCCCGGAAGTAGACTTTGTGCTTGACACCGACGGTGCCGAGATTTTTGCAAAATTTACCGGTGAGCATAAGGGCGAATTCCTTGCAATCGTAAGCGACAACAAGATTAAGTCCTATGCGCGCATAAACGACGCAATTACCGGCGGACGCGTTGCCATCACAGGCTTTGGCCTTGAAGAAGCGCAGAACCTTCAGAAGGTTTTGCAGACAGCATGGCTCAACGTTCCGCTTTCTGTAGAAAGCCAGCAGGTAATCGGTGCTTCACTTGGAGAGCAGGCGATTCATCAGGGACTCAAGGCAATTGCCTTTGGTCTTATCGCAATCATGATTTTCATGCTCATTTGGTATCAGTCCGCTGGTATCAATGCGGTTGCCGCACAGGTGCTTAACTTGTACATCATGTTCAGTATCTTGAGCGCGTTCAACCTTACGCTCTCGCTTCCGTCTATTGCCGGTATGATTCTTACAATCGGTATGGCGGTTGATGCGAACGTAATTATCTTTGAGCGTATCAAAGAGGAGCTTGCCCTTGGCAAGAGCCGTGCGGCTGCAATCGCAGTTGGTTTTGACAATGCGTTCTGGGCAATCATGGACTCCAATATCACCACGTTCATTGCCGCAATCTTCCTTTCTCAGCTGGGAAGCGGTTCAATTCAGGGATTCGCAGTCAGCCTTGCAATCGGTGTTATCTCATCGGTATTCACGGCGCTGTTCGTTTCCCGCTTGATTTTTGACTTCGGTACCGATGTCCTTCATTCTTCAAGAGTTCGCATCGGTTGGAGGGTAAAATAATGGAAAAGAAAATCCATAAATTCAGTAAAGCATTTTTGCCGTGCGGAATTTTCAGCATCGTCGTTATCCTGTTTGGTATCGTCGGCTTTGTAACCCGCGGCGTGAACCTTGGTCTTGATTTTCAGCCTGGTCTTATAGAGGAAGTTCGCATTGCACCTGTTGCGGCGGAGCTTTCTTACAACGGAACTGCAAAGGTTACCGTTGACGCGTATAAGTCCGGCTTTGACCTTGTTGTAAGCGGAACTGGCGTTGAGAATGAGACGAAGGCATATTCGTATGCCGAATATCCTACGGTGAGTGACTTGGTGAATGCTATTTCCGTTCCGGGTGTTTCTGCCGTTCTTCGCGGAGACGGAGCAGCCGCTTCCTCAGAAATCTTCTTGAATTCTGCGGTGTCAACCGTTCTTTCTAAGAATCCGCTGTATCTGTACGCAGGTGCAGAAAATGTTGGCGTAGAGGATGTGCGCAAGGCTCTTTCTTCCTTGGAAGGCGTTGCCGTAAAGAACATCGGAAGCGACGACAATGCTACGTTCCAGGTACGCATGATTGCAACCGAGGACGAGTCTGGTCAGAACCTTCAGAATTCCGTTACAGAAACCTTGGGCGAAGCCTTTGGCGCAGAAAAAATCGTAACAGTTAAGACCGACTTCATCGGGTCAAACTTCTCTAAGACGTTGGCACGCAAATCTATTATCCTTATGATTGCCACTCTTGCGCTCATCTGGATTTATGCGGCTGTCCGCTTCCACTGGGATTTTGCGCTTGGTGCAATCATTGCCCTTCTGCATGACGTTCTTATCATGTTCACGTTCATCATCTGGACACGCATGGAATTTACGACCACCGTTCTTGCGGCCGTGCTTACAATCGTCGGTTATTCAATCAACGACACGGTCGTTATTCTTGACCGCGTTCGCTCAAACCTTCGTCTTAAGAAAGTCGACAGCTTTGCAGAACTGCTTGATACCTCACTTTCTGACACGCTGAGCCGCTCAATCATCACGACGGTTACTACGCTGTTTGCTGTTGTGGCGCTCTACATGTTCACTACAGGAAGCATCAAGGACTTCTCGCTTGCACTCATCGTTGGCTTGGTAAGCGGTTGTTATTCTTCTTTGTTCATCTCAAGCGCGTTCATCTCGCTCTTCCGCCGCGGCTGGAAGCAGGAGTACGGCATTCACCATTCATTGAAAAATGACGTTGGCGTTCTTAACGTGAACGACGGTGTTGTAGTCTGAGCGTAAGTTTTTTGTAAATACAGGGTTGCCGGTCGGCGCACATTGTGCTGCGAGGCAGCCCCTTTTTTTTGCCCGTTGGATTTGATATAGTGTAAGGCATGGAAGTTATTCTTGCAGATGTGATGGGTTATTGCATGGGCGTTCGCCGTGCCGTTGACTGCGCGCTTGAGGCACTCAGCAAAAACGACGGAAAAAAGGTGTACTCGCTTGGACCTTTGATTCATAATCAGACGGCGCTGGACACGCTTGCCGCAAAAGGGCTTTGTGTGCTGCGCGAACCGAACATAGAAAAGCTGCATGAAGATTCCGTTGTCATAATACGTGCGCACGGTGTTCCGCCCGCCACCATGAGTGCGCTTGAGGCACGCGGATGCACTGTTCTGAATGCTACCTGCCCGCGCGTGCTTGCAAGCCAGAAGAATGCGGCAAAGCATGCCTCTCTTGGAAAGACCGTCATCCTTGCCGGAGACCGCAATCATGGCGAGGTTACGGGAATAGCCGGCTTTGCAGGCGAGCATTTTGTGCTGGTTGAAAGCCGTGAGGACGCGGAAGCCCTGCCGCCTCTGAGCTGTAGGAGCGGTGCCGTGCTGCTCAGTCAGACAACGTTCAGCCGCGACGAGTTTTTTGCCATTGCCGATGTGCTTTCAAAAAAAATCCCTGACCTTACGGTGTTCAATACAATCTGCCCGGCAACACAGGAGCGGCAGGAAGCCTTGTTCCGCCTTTGCCCCGCTGTGGACGGCGTTCTTGTTGTGGGCGGTAAGAATTCTGCAAATACAAAGCGCCTTTTTCAAATTGCAAAGGAAAACTGCCCATGCGCTGCGCTCATAGAGACTGCCTCTGAAATTCCCGCCGAATTCTTTTTGTTGCATCGCATCGGCATAACCGCCGGCGCCAGCACCCCCGACGACGTAATCCATGCCGTCCGCGCCCGGCTTGAGGAAGCAAGGTAAGCTTCTGAAAAATATTTGCTTTTTTGCTTTGTGCCTTTTCCTCAGGGAAATCAATTTTTGATGTATAGGTATCAGAAAAAATAGCTTTC
>CAKZZR010000150.1 GCA_937885475.1 uncultured Treponema sp. | reverse complement strand
CCTGTACGCACGTCTTCTTTAGAGTATAGCACGGAATCCCCTTTTTGAAAGGGTCGAAGCGGCATAAAAAGATGATTATGCTGTCTTTCAAGTCTTTGCAGGATTTCCCCCGCGACAGGGTGTCTGTGTCCATCATACTCTGATAGTAGCGTGTCCTTCTGCCCAGGTCGTGCGTGTTGCGGTTCTGGATTTCTACGTCATAGACGGTGCTGCACCCCTCTACGTACACGTCCAGCCTGATGCTGCGGGATGTGTACAGCGGGATGATGGACTTCTGCGGTTCCACAAATGCAATGCGCTTTATTTTTATGCCGAGCATACACTCGAGCGCGCGGGCGCAGATGTCCTTGTCCCGCATAACACAGCCGAACATAAAGTCATCGTGGAAGCAGAGCTTCTCGAAGGGTTTGATTTTTCTCTTTTTTCGCATTTAAATACCTCTATCGTTATGATTAGAGGAGGCAGAGCGTTTTCGACACAAGTAAAAGAAAAAATCAGATTTTTAAGCCAGTTCAGGGGCGTTCCTCTTTCGGACTGGCTTTTGTGCATTCAGCTTTCCGCATTCAATACACGTCGCTGTAGGGCATCCCAACAGGGAGCTGTAGGGATGCCCTACAGGATGCTGTCGCCGAGGGGGATTCCTGCAATAGTCAAGTGTTATTTTTTCTCCCAGACGAAGGTGTCCTCCAGTGTCTTGTAGAACTTCACCGATGAGCCTTTTGCGTCCGTAGTGAAAGCGAACCACTTGCCTGTCTCGCGGTGGTTGTAGAGCAACGTCAGCCCGTCCTTGCTTACAAGGTAAGTACCGGAGGCCGCGTCGCCATCGCTGAATGCAAGCCTTGCCTTGCCGTCCTTGCCGAAAGTGACGGTGACGGTGAATTTGTCGCTCCACTTGCCGCCGTAGCTTTTGCCTATGACGGAGCTGCTGTTGCCCGTACTGATAGGGTTATCGGTATCAATGAAAATATCGTAAGCCTTGGCATTTTCATCGTCAGCCCGCTTCCGCAGCACCGTGCCGCCGTCAGTGTAAAACAAAGCGCCAGTAACGGTTTCCTTTTCGTTCCAATAGAAAAGCACCTTGCCCTTTGCGTCTGCCGCATAGCTGAATTCATCCTTCGCGGTATTCATCTTACCTGTCTTGCTGAGCAAGATTTTAAAGTCATCCGTGTTTTCCGCAGCAACATAGGTCTTTCCCGCCACAGCGGCAGCTTCCGCAGTGGAAAAACGCACGTTTTTCTTCACGAACGCTTCCGAAAGGGGCGGATCGAATATGATGCCCGTATTGTAATAGTGGAAGGCCAGCGATTCTTCTCCGGCAGCCATGATTACTCCCGCCCTGTCCGCCTCGTTCAGCGAAACGGGAAGCACCACGCCGCCCCATTCAATGCCGTTTTTCTTCCATACCAGCTGCGTTCCGTTGCAGAAATACGTTCCCTCCACGCTGTTTGCTTCCGAAACAGTCTTGCCGCTTTTTCCAGAGACGAACTTTTGCTTCAGTGCCGGATAGCCTGCCTTGAAAAAAGCAAAGAGCAGTATGGGCAATATGATAGTAAAGAATTTCTGCGTTTTGCGCCTGAACAGCAGCGTTGCCATAAAGCTGATGACAAAACCCGCGATAAGGGAAACCTTTGTCGAAAGCTGCGGGGGAGCGGCAAGAATAGCGATGAGCCAGAGCAAGCCGCCGATGATGATGAGCAGCAACTTGCCCAAAAGCCCTTGCTTTTTTGTTCCCAAGCCCTTGCCGGAATTGTTTTGAGTGGACCCCATCTCTGCCTGCTGCCATCTTGCCTGTGCCTCGCGTTCGGCTTCCTGCCGTTTTAACTCTGCGAGCTGTTCTTCTTGACTTGGTTGCGGTGCAGCGGCAGCAGCTGCGCGTTCGCTTTCCAGCCGCCTTGCCTCTGCAAGCCGCTCAGCTTCCAGACGTTCCTGCCGCTCCTGCTCGAGCCTTTGCTGTGCATAATGTTGCGCCTCTTTCCTCATGAGCTCTTCTGCAATTTCCCGCTGGTCCTGCAAGCCCTGCTTTTTCAAGCGTTCGATTTCCTGCTTCAAATCGTCTATTTCGTTTAGCTTTGCTTCGATTGTTGAACTGCGGCTGGCGCTGTCGTCACGTATATTGTTTTGGACTTTAAAATCTTCCCATGCCTGCGCTGCAATGCCGTAGGTCGTGGTGGCAACGGCTTTCAGAATGCTGTAGTCTTCCTGCGAAAGGGGCTTGCCCAGGTCATGTTCTGCGGCAAACTTGGCAAAATACTGTTTTTTGAAAAGCTCTATGGCGGGCTTCAGCCTGATGTTGCATTTCTCCATGAAGGGCGAAAATTCTCTTCTGAACTCTTGTTCCGGGATGATGCTTGTGGAATCGGAAATCTGATTGTCGAGGATGCGCAGTTCTACAAATTTCTCGTAGAGCATCCGCCTGTTTTTCTCATTGTCAATATCGTTGACGGGATTCTGGGCGGTATAAGCCGCATAGTATGCAGAAAAGGCATCCTCCATGCTCTGGATATGTGCGTTGTGGTTTGCAATCTGCTCCTTGATGGCGGCAAGGGTATCCGTGTGCAGCTCGTCGGTCAGCAGTCCAAAGTCACGGGCAGCCTTGAGTATGGCCGTCATCTCGTGCAGCTCTACAATGCCGTCAGCGCATTTGTCCGCAATGATGGTGGCAAGGTGGCTCCAGGTCGCTTTTTTTATGACTTCATTGAATACAGCGTTGCGTTTTTTGTTCAGGAAGTTTGCCGCAAGGCAGCCCACCGCCTCTACAATGTCTTCCCGTTTGGCAAGGTCTGTGCGCTGGAATTTATCCGCTTCCTGTATCCATGCGGATTTCCAGTTTTCAATCCTTGCAAGGTCTTCGTCTGTCAATGAGTGGAAAGGCTCTACGCCCATTGTTTTATACAGGGTGCCGCTCGGTATGTTGCCCTGCTGTAGATAGATGTCGTATGAGACGGATTTGCTGTTCCGCCAGTCCTCTACCATCAGCTCGTAAAATCTGTCTATGCTGATGCGGACTTTGTTTGCCTTTGGCTCAAAGAGCAGCTTTCCTCCTTCTGCGGGAGCCTCTGCCGCGCTAACAGCAGCTTCCTCCTCTGCAGGTCCAAGGCTGAATTCGTCATCATCATCCATCATAAATCTCCTTCTTCTGTTATTGTAGACATTATAAGACGGATTTTTCCTTCTGTCGAGGGGCATAATAAATATCTTGACAGCTGTAAAAAGCTGTAGTAATATAATTATTGTAATGATTATAAAATTATAATCATTATGCGCCACGTATATGGCGAAGAACAATGTGTAAGGATGAATACAATGAAGAAATGGGTTTGCAAAGTTTGTGGATATGTCCACACCGGTGACAATCCGCCTGCTGAATGTCCGCAGTGCCATGCGAAAAATCCCTTCCAGGAGCAGGTGCAGAGCGAGGGCTTTGCCTGCGAGCATGTGGTGGGTTCCGCCAAAGGGCTTGCTCCCGAGGTTGTACAGGGGCTGAAGGACAATTTCACCGGCGAATGCAGTGAAGTGGGGATGTATCTTGCAATGTCGCGGCAAGCAGACAGGGAAGGCTATCCTGAGATTGCCGAGGCTTTCAAGCGCTATGCGTTTGAAGAGGCTGACCATGCGGCACGATTCGCGGAGCTCTTAGGCGATGTGCTCACTGATTCAACCAAAAAGAATCTGCAGATGCGCGCCGATGCGGAAGCCGGAGCCTGCGAAGGCAAACTCAAACTTGCCAAGCTCGCAAAAAAGCTTGACTATGACGCTGTGCACGATACCGTGCATGAGATGGCAAAGGACGAAGCCCGCCACGGTGCAGGCTTCAAGGGACTGCTTAAGCGCTATTTCGGCGAATAAGCAGGCATTGCTTCAGCACTATAAACAGGAATCACGTTTAATTTCTTCAACCGAAATTAAATGACCCACGTGATGCCGATTTTTTTCAATAAACGGTAAAGGCGGTTAGCTATGGAACAGGATTCAATACTCGCACAGAAGATGCAGGAAAAGGGCATCAGGCCGTCGTTCCAGAGGATTGTCATTTACAAATATCTTGCAGAAAACAAAAATCACCCTACGGTGGACGCGGTTTACTCAGCGCTCAGCCCCCTGCATCCCACGCTGTCCCGCACGACGGTGTACAACACGCTTCATCTCTTTGCCCAGAACAAGCTTGTCCAGCAGGTGAACATAGAGGACGATCAGGCTCGCTATGATGTGGAGACAGAGCCGCACATGCATTTTAAATGCACAAAGTGCGGAAAGATTATAGATATATGCAATGAAAAAGTTACAGACTTTTACCGCGACTGCAATGCGGTACTTCCAGAGCACTTTAGCATGGAGCGCTCGGAAATCAATGTGTGGGGCGTCTGCGCCTCGTGTTCATGAGTCCTGCGCTTCCAGAAGTGCAAGCACTTTCTTAAAGGCAGAGTCTTCTTTTTTCAATTCGCGGGAGCCGCGGGTAATGTTGCACAGCGATATGTTGTATTTCTTTGCAATCTCCCTCTGGGTGGTCCCCGCAACAAGCTCTTTGACCAGATGCCAGCGGTTTGAAAAATCTTTCAGTTCCGCGCGTGTAAAGAGGCAGCCAAAGAAATCATAGATGAGTTTTTCGTCGTTTATCTCTGACAGCAGGTGGCAGATTTCCCTGATGGCATCCACGTTCTGTTCGTTTGCAAGGTTTCCCGTATTCTTAGTGCGCATTGCCCTTCCTTAATAAAAAACCGCCACCTGTGTTCCAAGATGGCGGTATACCTTCGGGTAACGCGGATTCGAACCGCGGACCTCTACGTCCCGAACGTAGCGCGCTACCAGCTGCGCTATTACCCGATTTGGGAAAAAAAATACCCATTCCAAGAATGGGCATTATACGGGAGCTACGGGGCTCGAACCCGTGATCTCCGGCGTGACAGGCCAGCGCGATAACCAGCTTCGCTACACCCGCGTGATGTTTAGAATATATACTTTTACAGAAAAAAGGTCAAGGGGCTGTGAAGAAAAAAAATGATTTTTCTAGCGAATTCGGCTTTTCTACTATAAAATAGTAATGAGGTTTGCTATGAGATACGACGCTACTGCTCTTGGCTATCAGTTTAATTCAGAGGGACTTGAATTCATTCTTGCCGCAAGCGATATAAAGGATGATGTGCGCGAGGCTGACATTTTTATTACCGGAAGCTTTAACGACTGGCGCATGTCCGCGGATTCTGCGTGGAAGATGAAAAAAAATGTCTCTAAGGGTGAGACGTATTTTTCGCTCCAAAAGACTGTTTCAAATATAGACGTTCCCGGCAATTCGGGCTTTCCTGAGTTCCGCTTTTTTATGATTTCGCCGCAAGGCATATCGTTCATTTCCTACGTCCGGCAGGTGCAGAATCTGTTTTCTGAAAACCGCGTGATTCTTAAGAATGACGACGAGGCTGAGTTTTTTGAGAGCATTAAATTCATGCCGCTTACCGGAAAGGCGCTCTCTGACTTTGACCAGAACTGTCCGGCGTGCAGGGCGGAGCTTGCCAACCTGCGCTGTGTTCCAGGCTCAAGAAGTCTGTTCCGCGGCTATCATCCGTATCGCAGGACGCGTCCTGATTCCGACCTTGAGGACGCTAGATTCAATTGCGTGGCAAAGGCGTTCAGCCTGTATGGCATAAAGTCCGTCATCACGCTGAGCGGAATGGAGATGCCCTCCGATTTTGCCGAGGAGACCTTCCCGGAATATCTTACGCACCTTAAGCAGCAGGACAACCTGATGTGGCTGACGCTTTCCTACGAGCTTATCTATTATCATTCTGATTCTGCGGAATTTTCCAATCATCTGCAGAAGATATGCCGCTTCCTGTTGTCGCACCCCGGACCGACCTACATTCATTGCCGGGTGGGTGGCGACCGTACTGGCGTTGTGTGCGCCGTGCTTGCCGCGCTCTGTGGCGCTTCGTGGGAAGCCGTTGCCGTGGATTTTGAGCGCACTTACCTGAGCGGAATCGGCGACTGGCGGAGCCGAAATCTGCTTCGCTACAGCATTCACAAGATGATAGGCTTTGACCCGGCTTCCTCAAAGGATTTGGCGCACGTCATGCAGAGCTATTTTATCCGCGAGAAAATTCTTTCTGCCGCGGAGATAGGTCGGCTCATCACCAAGCTGAACATGCCGCCCAAAAAAAAGGAGACGGACTATTTTAATTTTGACGAAAAACACATTTGTGCTAAACGTTCGGCAAAAATTTAGGTATATTTAAAGAAAATGATTTTGGGAGAACAAGATGTCTGAGGATTGTACACATGACTGCGGTTCCTGCGGAAAAAGCTGTGAGCAGCGCGATTTGCGCGTAAAGCTTCGCGAGGGAAGCAGTGTAAAAAAGGTTATAGGAATTGTGAGCGGAAAGGGTGGCGTAGGAAAATCCCTCGTTACCAGCCTTTTGGCGTGCAAGGTTGCTAAAGACGGCTTTCGCACTGCAATTCTTGATGCGGATATAACGGGACCGTCCATTCCTGAAAGCTTTGGTGTTGGGCTTACCCGCGCGGAAGGAGACGGTCAGTCCCTGAATCCTGTTACGACGGATTCAGGCATTCAGCTTATGAGCATGAACTTTTTGCTTGAGAACGAGAATGACCCAGTCATTTGGCGCGGTCCTGTCATTGCGGGCGCGGTAAAGCAGTTCTGGACGGACGTGAACTGGAAGGACGTTGATTTTATGTTCGTGGATATGCCACCGGGAACTGGCGACGTTCCGCTTACGGTGTTCCAGTCGCTTCCTGTTGACGGAATCATAGTCGTCTCTTCGCCGCAGCAGTTGGTGCGCGTGATTGTTGAGAAGGCCGTTAAGATGGCAGAGATGATGAACATTCCGATTCTGGGGCTTGTTGAGAACATGAGCTATGTAAAATGCCCGGACTGCGGAAAAGCCATTACCGTATTCGGAAAGAGCAATATTGAAAAAATTGCCGAGGCATTCAAGCTTCCGGTTCTTGCAAAGATTCCGATGGAGGAAGCAACGTCGGCCGCCGTTGATGCAGGAGACGTTGAAAGCCTTAACGTGGACTACCTTGACAAGGCGAGCGAGACGATAGAAAAGCTTTTGAAATAGTATCTCAGTTTTCTTCCGGCTTAAGACCGTCCACCATGAATTCGTCCGGTATTTTTGCCGGGCGACCGGTAGAGGTTACGCTTGCCCACGTTACGGTCGCCTCTGCGCAGACCGTTCCGTCCTCTTTTGTTATTTTCTGCGAGAATTCGCCCATGACGTGCTTGAGCTTGCTTGGGTACGTCTCTATAAAAAGCCTGTCGTCCAAAAATGCCGAGCCTTTGTAGTGGATGTCGATGTGGGTAACGTACAGGCTGAAGCCTGCCGCAACAATTCCCTTGTAGTCAAAGCCTGCCGCATGCAAAAAATCCATTCTCGCATGCTCAAGATAATTCAGGTATACCGCGTTGTTCACGTGATTATAGGAGTCGCACTCATAGGAGCGGACGATTATTTCCGTCGTGTGTTTCATGCGTTCATTATGACAAAAAGAGCAGTCTTTGGCGAGAGTTCCTTTGCTCATATCTGCAAAATCCGCTATGATAGAAGCATGAAAAAAAATACGTTAATTGCAGGGCAGTGTGCCGTGCTTTTTGCGGCGCTGTGCATGGCGTTGCTTTCTTCCTGTGGGCGCATAAAGGATTCCGCGCAGGACAAAAAAGAAAAGAATGAACGGAGTGCGTACCAATCCTTGTATGAGGAACTTCATCAGGAGGAGCGCCTTAGAAATGAGGCGCTTGCAAGATATGTAAGGAATGCGTCTGTGCACGAGAAGGTGTGCCAGATGTTCATAGAAAACGTTGAGGGCGACACGACCTTTGTTCCCGTTGAGAAGAAATTCATTCCCGGTGGATATTTGTTCTTCAGCTATAATCTTGCGGATTCCGCGCGGGGAATCATGCGCTTTACGGATTCAATCCGCGACTGGTGCTATAAGAACGGCGAGATTCCTCCATTTCTTGCGATTGATCAGGAGGGCGGAGACGTGAACCGGCTTCGCGCCGTGGCAGGACCGCTGCCTTCTGCGCGCCGCGTTGCCGACACCATGACCTTGGACGCGGCATACCGGCTGTACACGGCGCAGGCAAGGCAGATGCGCGCGCTGGGCTTTCATCTGAACCTTGCCCCGGTCGTAGAGGAGCTCACGCCAGGAAACGAGCAGTTTTTGGAGGGGCGCAGTTTTGGAAATTATATGAAGGTGCGCACCTTTGGAACTGCGTGCATAAACGCCTACGAGAACCGTGGGGTGGGGGCGGTAATAAAGCATTTTCCCGGCAACACGAATGCAGACCCTCATACAGGTCTTCCAGAAATAACTCTTTCTTCCGAACGGCTGGAGGAGTCCATAAAATCTTTTTCACAGGTGCTGAGGGCAAATCCAAGTGGCACGCTGATAAGCCATGCTCGCACCACTGCGGTTGATCCCGGCGTTCCAGCGTGCTTTTCTTCGGTATGGATAACTGAGCGGCTGTGCGGCTCCATGGGCTACGACGGCATTGTGTTCAGCGATGACGTGTTCATGGGTGCGCTCAATGCCAATGGCTACCCCCCGGAAGAGGCGGCCGTGCGTGCAGTGCAGGCGGGCGTAAACTGCATCATGATAAGCGAGAAGCGTTTTTCAAAACCTGCGGCAGTTCTTATAGAAAGGGCAAAGGACGACGCGGCTTTTGCGGCTTTGGTGGATGCGTCCTTTGAAAAAATCATTGCATTCAAGCTGCGCTGCGGAATTCTGCGCTATGAGCGCGGTGCGGACGGCGGCTATGAGATTGTTCCTTCTCCGACCGTGCAAAGCGTGGACGCAAGACTGAAGGAATTCAACGAGGCTAAAAAGCAGAACGTTGATTTGTGCGTAACTTATTTTTAATGGAACAGTACTTATGGGAAAGAAGAATGCTGCAGGCGCAAGGCTAAAGGGGGCGGAAGGCTTTGAGGCGTATTATTCCGCTCTTTTTGGTGAGCGCTGGAACGCGTTAAAGGCGGCTCTTGGCGCAGCGCCGGTGTATGCTAGTCTGAACGCGCGAGATGGGCTTGAGCCGTACTTTCTTGACCCTGCGAGCGTGTTTGCGGCGGCACAGCTTCCGCTTGAGGGCGCGGAGCGCGTCCTGGATATGTGCGCGGCTCCCGGCGGTAAGACGCTGGTGCTTGCAAGCCGGATGGACTCGGACGCGCGCCTGCAGAGCAACGAGCGTTCCGCCGCGCGCAGGCAGCGATTGGTGCAGGTGGTTGGAGCAAGCCTTTCGCTACAGGTGCAGGAGCGCATAAGCGTAACCGGCTTTGACGGCGCGCGCATGTGCACCGTACCTCAGAATGCCGAGGCATTTGACCGCATCTTGCTTGACGCGCCATGCTCAAGCGAGCGTCACGTGCTTTCTGACCCAAAATACCTTGCCGAATGGTCGCCAAACCGCGTAAAAAGCCTTGCGATGGAGCAGTGGGCGCTGCTTTCTTCTGCTTACAGAATGCTTCGCTCAGGCGGCTACCTCTTGTACTCAACCTGCGCGCTCGCCCCCGCAGAAAACGACGAGGTCATAGCCCGCCTTTTAAAGAAGTTTCCCGGCGCACGCCTTGCCCTTGCGGAATCAGAGCCTGCGCTTCCCGCCGATGTGCAGGATAGCTTTGCTCTTCCCGTCATTCCCGCTCCGGAGCGCACACCTTGCGGCTTCCACATCCTCCCAGACCATTCCGCCGCCTGCGGTCCCATCTGGTTTTCGCTTATATACAAAGGTGATTGACTTAATATCCCGATTTAAAGTAAAATTATAATAATCTTTTAATTTGCAATCTTTATATTTAGGAGTCGTTCCAATGTCAGGACATAGTAAATGGGCAACTATTAAACACGCTAAAGGTATTGCCGACGCAAAACGCGGTAAAATCTTTACAAAATTCATTAAGGAAATTTCTATCGCAGCACGCATGGGCGGTGGAGATCCTAACTCTAACCCGCGCCTGAGAACTGTAATCATCAAAGCACGCGCAGCTAACATGCCAAAGGATAACATCGAGCGCGCAATCAAAAAAGGTACCGGTGAAGACGGCGGAGCAGCATACGAAGAGCTTGTATACGAAGGATACGCAGCTGGTGGCGTAGCAGTAATGGTTGAAGTTCTTACAGACAACAAGAACCGCGCTGCCGCAGATGTACGTAACATCTTTACAAAGAATGGCGGAAACCTTGGAACAACAGGTTCTGTAAGCCGCATGTTCCAGCGCAAGGGAACAATTGAATACGATGCAGAGAAGGTTTCTGAGGACGAAGTAATGGAAGTTGCTTTGGAAGCAGGTGCCGACGACATCGTAAACGAGGACGGAGTAATTACCGTAACGACCTCTCCGGATGCATTTGCAGCCGTTGCAGACGCTCTTAACGAGAAGGGCTTTGAATCCCTTTCTGCCGAGGTAGGAATGGTTCCGGACGCTTACACTGCCGTAGACAAGGACACTGCCGCTAAGGTTCAGAAGCTCATCGACCGTCTTGAGGACAACGATGATGTTCAGAACGTATACCACACAGCAGAATTCCCGGACGATTTTGAGCCGGAAGCATAATTTGTATCTGAAGATTCAATAAACAAAAAAGGCACTTCGTTTTGAAGTGCCTTTTTTATGCCCTTTGGCTTTTTTAGCCGCTAGTTAATCGGATTGAAGAATTCGTCGTTTTCCGGACGAGAAACTGGCTCAGATTCTGATTCGTTCTGAGCGGCTTCTGCGCTCTCCTGATTCTTCTCTACCTTGAACTTACCGATTTCGTTTACGACGCGCATGATACAGCTGTTATTTTCCTTTCCGCCGGCATTAACCTCCTGCATGGTCTCCTGAATTGAAGACACGCCCTGAGTTATTTCCTGCATTGAGCTGTTGATTTGCAGCGTAACGGAGGCAAGGTTTTCCATCTCTGCAAGGATTTCCTTGCTTCCACTGTCGATTACGTCGGAGCTGTTGCGTACCTCGCCGGTGATGGAGTTAATCTTGCGCATAGCCTGAAGCACCTGATCGCTTCCTGCCTTCTGCTCGTCCATGGCGTTCTTGATTACGGCTTCCTGCGTGCTTACGGTCTGCGTGTGGTCAAAGATGATGTCAAACTGCGTCTGAAGGTTCTTTGAGTCTGCGGTCATGCCCTTGATTCCTTCCTGGAAGTTTACAAGCATCTCTGCAATCTTTTTACCCTGCGAGTTTGAGTCTTCTGCCAGCTTTCGGATTTCGCCCGCAACGACGGCAAAGCCTTTTCCTGACTCTCCGGCATGTGCGGCCTCGATTGCGGCGTTCATGGCAAGAAGGTTCGTCTGGTCGGCGATGTTCTGAATGACCTTTGCCGCCTGCAGAAGTCCTTCTGAGTCTGAGGCAACGCGGTTTGCGGTCTCAACGGTCTTAAGGATTGTGGCGCGTCCTGATTCCGCGGATTCAGTAAGGGCCGCAACGTTTGTGCTGTTCTTGTCAAGAATCTGCGTAACGGATGCGATGTTCGCAACCATCTGCTCAACCGCCGAGGACGACTGAGAAACGCTCTGCGCCTGATTGATGATGTTCTGATTGAGGTTCGCGATGTTCGCCGCAATCTCGTTGAGCGTTTTGTTGGCATGTTCTACGCCGTTGGTCTGGTTGTTCACGTCGTTCTTTACGCTGGTGATTGTGGCGCCGATTTCCTCTACGGCGGTGGTGGAGGTAGACACATTCTTGGAAAGCTTTGTTCCAACGTCCTCCATGACTTTTGACTCGCTTATGACCGTCTTGAGTGAGTCGGCAATTTTCTCAATTGTTCTATTAAAGTACAGCGCCATCAGACCGATTTCGTTGTTCTGCTTGTCAGGAATGCGTACGGTAAGGTCTCCGTCTCCTTCCGAAATGTTCTGCAGAATGTCCGTAAAGGCGATGAGCGGCTTTGTAATGCTACGTCCGAGCATGATTGAGACGAATACCGAGATAAGGATGCCCACGACAATGGAAAGCGCAAGGATGCGCAGTACGGCGTTCGTGGTGGCATTCATCACGTCAATTCCGATAATCATTGCGTAGTCAAGGATACAGAAGTCATTCTGGCTTGGCAGGATGCGGATTTCCGCATTGCGTCCGCCAAGAACCTTCTCGCGGGAAATTCCGTACGAACCGGGCTGATAGCTCTGCAATGAGGGAATGTCGAACGAGGAGCAGGGCTTAAGTTCTATCACCGGGTCATACGGGTCAAGAATGACGTTTGCGTTTGCGTCGATTACTATGAACGTAACGTCGCCCATGGTTGTCTCGTCTCCGAGCATGGCGGTAAATGCCATCGGGTCTATTTCTACGACGGCAATGCCGCTGCTGTCCGGCAGTACGGTGGAGCATGTCATGACGATGGTTCCGTTCTCGTCCTCAAACAGGGGAGAAAAGAACGGAGTACCCTCCTGATTCAGCGTGTTGTCCCACCATTCCTGGGAGCTTGCGAACTCGTAGCTCATCGCACCCTCCGGGTAAGAGACCGCGTCTCCGTCAAGGGAGAAAACTGATGACGAGATGATGTACTGGTTTGAGCCGGTCACCATTTCTGTAAGTATGGCGAGGTTTTCTTCTGAATTGTCAGTCGCAGCCTCGTTTGCAGGCAGATTGTCGGAGTTCTGTATTCCTTCAAGGAAGGCATTCACAGTGGAATCGGTAAGGCGCATGACAGTAGAAAGCTTTTCTGTGAACACACTGTCGTTCAGCGGCTTGATGCTGATGAATATGGTGATTCCCAGCAGAAGCATAAGAACGATTGTCTCAACAAGAACACCAGAAACAATCTTTGTTGAAATTGATCCTTTTTTTTCTTTGTTCTTACTCATGTGTGGTTCCTCTTTAAGTAATGCACTCATTATAAGGTATATTTTAAAAAAAGCAAAGAAATTATAGGTTTGAATTAAACTTAGATGATAAAAAAATATTTGCTAAATTTTGTTGTCATGATAAAATACTTGTAGTTTTATTTCAATTGGAGGAAATTTGCATGAAAAAAACAAAAATTGTGTCAGCCTTGTTTGCCTTGGTGTTTTGTGGCGCAGCGTTGAACGCCGAGACTGCAGAAGAAGTCATGAAAAAATCAACCGGACTTCTTGTTCCTGACTATTCTACTGGTGTTCTTATTATGGATATGATTGATAAGAACGGAACTGTTACCGAGCACCGGGTCATCAACCAGAACGGAAACGAGAAGAATGATCTTCGCCAGACGGTATTTGACTTCCGCTCACCGGCTTCTGTAAAGGACACACGCCTTCTTCAGGCAGAAAAACTTGGTCGCGAGGACGACAAATGGATTTATCTTCCGTCTCTTAAGACGACCCGCCGTATTGCTTCCGCGGAGCGCTCCAAGTCATTCGTAGGCTCTGAGTTCACCTACAATGACATGACAATACGCAAGTTTGAGGACGACGCGTTTGAGATGCTTGACGAGAACGTTACCATGAACGTTGGCGGCAAGTCTGAGAACATGTGGAAGATAAAGGCTACTCCTGTTGCAAAGAAGAACGTGGAGTACGCATACCTTATCAAGTACATCGACAAGGTTTCTTACCTTCCGCTTGTTGAGGAATACTACGACAAGACCGGAAAGATGATTAAGCTCCGCACGATTACAAAGCACGAGGAAGTTACCGGTGAGACAGGAAAGAAATACTGGCTCCGCCGCGAGAACGTGATGGAGAACAAGATTACAGGCCGCGTAACACGTGTAAGCGTTGACAAGATGACCTTTGACAAGCCCATCTCTGACCGCTACTTCACCCAGAACTGGCTTAACACCGGAAAATAATCTCGCGTTTGCTTAATTATTGGGTAAAAAGGAGAACTTTTTTATTATGAAACTTTCAAAGAAAATTTTGCTTTCGCTTGTGGCAGTTGGTCTTACAAGCGCCGTTTTTGCCGACGACTTTGACGATTATGGCTACGATGAGGAGACTGCCGAGCCAACCGTAACAATCGGCGGAAAGGTTGAGGTTGCCGGTCGTGCGTATGTTGAGCATAAAGCGGAAGACCGCGACATCGACTGGAATGATTTGGGCGGACGCAAAATAGCAGTATTCCCATCCGGAAAACTGAATGCAGCGTTCAGCAACAGTTTTTCTGATATGGAGCTTAAGCTTAAATTTGATAAAACTTCCATCTATGATGGTTACTACTGGGACATTCTTGATGAATTCACAGCCCGCGCTTATGTGGGTGATTTTCAGTTTGAAGCCGGAAAGATGCGCGTCGTTTGGGGAAAGGGTGATAAGCTCCACGTACTCGACAACTTCAATGCCAACGACTACACGGACTACATCATCCCGGACTACATTGACCGCCGTATAAGCGAGCCTATGTTCCGCCTTGTGTACAGTACTCCAAGTAATCTTAAGATTGAAGGTATCTATACTCCGTTCATGACTGCTGACCGCCTTGGAACAGGAATCTGGACACCAAAGGCAAGCGCAACGTTGAAGAGCGCAATCAGCGCTTACGCAACTGGAAAAGTTGCTTCAACTCGTATGGACAGAGCGACCGCAACAAATGTGGCATATACTATTACGGCTCTTTCAAATGATTTGAAAACTGCTGGAGCAGCTTACCAGACGGCAGCGTTGGCATATTCAAAAGCTGTAGCTGACTATCAAACTACGGCGATAGCTGCGGAACAAGGTGATACTGAAGCAAGTGAAAATCTTTCTGCAAAGAAAAACGCCTTTGATATAAATCAGGTAGCTTATAATGCAACAAAGGCTTCTTATGATGCTGCTAATGCTGCTTTTACAGCTGCTGTCAATGCAAATGCAGAAACGTTGACTCCTTATGGACTTGATGTTACGGATGTCGCTGGAACTTTGTCTGGGGCTGTAGCAAAATATGTGACTGCTGCAGAAACAGCAGAGGCTTATGCCCTTACTAATGCATCTGCTTTGTCGTCAGACCCAGATTCAATCTACCCGGATTTGTATCAGCTTAAGTACGGACAGTTTGGATTCCGTTCAACATTTACACTTGGCGCTGTAGACCTTGGTGTAAGCTATTATAACGGTCATAATAAGCAGCCGTCTGTAGATAAAAGAAAGATTTATACATATCTGGATAAGGTTCTTGCAAATGAAAGTGTTGATGATGGCGACAGATTTATTTCATACGACAGACTTCAGGTATTCGGTTTTGAGGCCGCTGGTATTCTGTTCGGTCGTTTGAACAGCCGCATGGAGTTTGCGTATAACATGACTGATGACTGGGGCGGAGACGACCCGGCAATTCATAACCACAGCCTTAACTGGGTTGCTGGCTTTGATATTGACTTGCCTATTCATAACTTTAACTTCAATGTGCAGACACAGGGAAAATATATCCTCGGTACGAGCGACATTGAGGACAGCATTTACAAGAGAATCGATATTGATTTTGATGATTCCGGATATTATACAAACAACAAGCTTGTTGTAGATATCACAGATACCTACAATCATGAGAAAATTAAGCTTGACGTTAAAGGAATCTGGGGAATCGAGCGCGGAGACGTTATTGTAATGCCATCGCTTTCATTCACCGTAAAGGATGACTTTGAGCTTGATTTGAGTGGAATGTTCATCTGGTGTAACAGTGAATACAGCGAATTTGACGGCTGGGAAAACAACAGCTTCGCACAGATTGGTTGTAAATACCAGTTCTAGTTTCTGACTTTTTCTGCTAGAATAAGACCGGGGTTCATGGGATCCCGGTCTTTTTTTGTTATGATTGATTCTGATTCACAGTTTGTAAGTTTGCCCGGCTCTGTGGTAAAGGGCGGCTCCGGGCGGGGCAAAAAGGCTCTGCGCGTTATGGGCATTGACCCGGGGCTTGCCAATACCGGCTTTGGCATTATAGACAGCATGGGCGGTAAGTTCCGCATGGTCAGTTACGGCGTTATAGAAACCGCGCCAACGCAAAGTCATGGCGAACGGCTGCTTTCCATTTATTCGCGGCTGCAGGCGGTCATAGACGAATTCCGCCCGGATGAGGCGAGCATGGAGGCGCTGTTTTTTGCAAAGAACGTTACCAGCGCTATTTCTGTTGCAGAAGCAAAGGGGGTGGTTACACTGTGCCTTGCGCAGAACGTGATTCCCCTGAGCGAATACAAGCCGAATCAGATAAAAAAAGCGGTTACAGGCACCGCCGCCGCAGACAAGGAGCTGGTAGAAAAATATGTGCAGCTTCTTTTGGCTCTTAAGACCGCCCCCAAGCCCGACCACGCCGCCGACGCCCTTGCAGGCGCCCTGTGCCATCTGCACAGTCGGCTTACCTTATAAACATTGCATCGCGTCGCAACCTGCGGTTGCTTCCCGAGTTTTCTTATGAAAACTCGCAACTGTTCATCTTATAAACATTGCATCGCCGTAACTGAAAAATCTATAGCGTGCTTCTACGGCTTTGGCGTAGGCGTTTAGGATATGCTCGCGTCCTGCAAAGGCGCTTACCAGCATGATGAGCGTGCTTTGGGGCGTGTGAAAGTTTGTGAACATCTGATCCACGACCTTGAACTTGTAGCCCGGATACATGAAAATCCGCGTGCTTGAGGTGCCGCTTTTTACCATGCCGTTTTCGTCCGCGGCGGACTCAAGCGTGCGTACAGAAGTGGTTCCCACGGCAAGAACCGGGCGACCTTCTGATTTTGCCCGCGCTATTTTTTGCGACACGGATTCTGGCACGGTGAACAGCTCCTCGTGCATCTTGTGCTCCTCTATGTTTTGTTCCCGCACAGGAAGAAATGTTCCCAGTCCTACGTGCAGGGTTACAAAGTCGCGCTCAATGCCTTTTTCTGAAAGGCGGGTGAGCATTTCCTCTGTAAAATGAAGTCCTGCGGTGGGGCAGGCGGCGCTTCCGGTTTCCTTTGCGTAGACGTTCTGGTAGCGCTCGCTGTCCTCGTCGGTGTCGCCGCGCTTTATGTACGGCGGAAGCGGAATGTGTCCGTTCTTCTCAAACCATTCTTCGGTAATCACAAAATCAAAGCGGAGCGCACGGAATTCCGTTCCTGCGTTTCCGATGTGGTCGATGATTGTTCCTGTCGTTCCGTCCGGGAACTGGTAGCGCATTCCGGGCTTTTGCTTTTTTGCCGCCTTTACCATTGTGTTCCAAACCATGCCGTCGCGGTCAATCTGGTTCAGAAACATGAATTCTGTCTCGCGCCCGGTGGTTTCCTTTATGCCGTAGCAGCGGGCGCGGCGCACCTTTGAGTTGTTGAATATCATCAGCGTTCCCGGAAGAATGAGGTCGGGCAGGTCGTGCATGACGTGGTGCTCTACGTCGCCGCTGGCGCGGTTCAGAAGCATGAGCTTGTCTTCTCCGCGCGTTCCGCTTGGGTGCTGTGCTATAAGCTCTTCCGGTAAGTCAAAGTCAAAGTCAGAAAGTTTCATATAAATCCTAGTTTTTTTTAGAATAAGGTGTTTTGCTCGGTGGCGGTTCGTTCCCTTGGGGTAAGTCCAAGATGGGCGTAGCCGCGCTCCGTTACGATGCGTCCGCGTGGGGTGCGCTGCAAAAGTCCGCACTGAATAAGGTACGGCTCGTAGTAGTCCTCAAGAGTGTCCTGGCTTTCTCCAATGGAGATGGCGAGGGTTTCGGCTCCAACGGGACCTCCCGCAAAGTTTTCGATTATGGTGCGCAGAATCTCGCGGTCGATATGCTCAAGACCGAGCGCGTCAATTTCAAGGCGGTTCAGTCCTGCCTTTACTACGCCCAGCGTTATGGATTCCTTTTTCATGCTGGCGGCGTAGTCGCGCATTCGGCGAAGAACGCGGTTTGCCACGCGGGGCGTGCCGCGGGAGCATTGCCCCATGAGCAGGGCTGCATCCGGTTCGACGCGTATGTTCAGAAGCGCGGCTGACCGCTGGATGACGGCGGCAAGCTCCTCCTTGCTGTAGTACTCAAAGCGCTGGATTATGCCGAAGCGGCTTCTGAGCGGGCTTGCGACCGCCCCCGCCTTTGTGGTGGCACCCACCAGCGTGAACGGCGGAATGGGAATACGCACCGTGCGTGCGGCGGCTCCTTGACCGATAATCCAGTCAAGCTCGTAGTCCTCCATTGCAATATAGAGCATTTCTTCTATAGTGTGCTTAAGGCGGTGAATTTCGTCGATGAAGAACACCGTGCCTTCCGTAATCGTAGAAAGGATGCCGACCAAATCCTTTGGCTTTTCCAGGGCGGGGGCGCTGGTAATCTTGAAGTCCGTGCCAAGTTCGCGGGCGGTAATCTGCGCGATTGTTGTTTTGCCCAGACCCGGGGGTCCAATAAGGAACAAGTGGTCAAGCGGTTCCTTGCGTTCTTTGGCGGCTTTTATAAAGCCGGAGAAGAGAGGATGTCCAAGTCTTGGATTTGATGTGAATTCTGGATGGAACTGCACACCAATGAACCATGGGTGATTTGGATTTTCGATGATTTCCACGAGCTTGTTGTCAGTAGAAAGACCAGCAATCTTTAGACCTGCCTCTGTGATCTTGCCTATGAGGTTGTTGTTTACTTCATATCTGTGACGGTGACGCTCAATTATGTCGTCTTTGCCATAGAGCTCGCGTACTTTTGAACCTGGTTTCAGATGGCACAACTGACCGCCGAGTCTCATGGTGCCGCCGAGATCGGATTTGTCGGATCTCTTTTCAACGTTGCCGGATTCGTCGGTCCATTCGGTGATCAGTGCAATTACCGGATATTTGGTTTCTGGATTGAATTCTGTTGAGTTGGCGCCTTCCATGTGGGCAACATTGCGGGCATATTCAATGATAGCAACCTGCATTCCCAGACAGATTCCCAGATAAGGAATGTTGTTTTCACGGGCATATTTGGCAGCTACGATTTTTCCTTCAATGCCGCGTTTGCCGAATCCGCCAGGCACCAGAATGGCGTCAAGATTCTGCAGGATTTCAGTGCCTTTTGCTTCTACATCTTCAGAATCTATGTATTTAATATTTACTGCGAGTCTGTTCTTTAAGCCGCCGTGTTTTAAGGCTTCATTGACTGACTTATAGGCATCGTGCAGTTCAACATACTTGCCGACCATGCCGATAGTTACTTCACCTACGGTATTTGCCTGCTGGTATAGTACCTGCTCCCAGTCAGAAAGATCTGCTTCTTTGCAGTCGAAGCCGAATCTGTCAACTATCAGCTGATCAAGATACTGGCTCTTAAGCAGAGCTGGGATCTTATAAATAGAGTCTACATCTTTTAATGAGATTACTGCACGCTCGCTGACATTGCAGAACATGGCTATCTTATGACGCTCATGCGGAGGAATGGCGCTTTCTGAACGGCAGACCAGAATATCAGGCTGAATGCCGATTGACAGCAGTTCCTTTACAGAATGCTGAGTAGGCTTGGTTTTGAGTTCGCCGGCGGCGCTGATGAACGGCAACAGCGTGACATGAATGTACATGGCATTTTCCTTCCCCACTTCAAGGCCTACCTGACGGATGGCCTCCAGGAAAGGCTGGCTCTCAGATCGGAAGAGCACACGTCTGAACTCCAGTCACGG
>CAKZZR010000149.1 GCA_937885475.1 uncultured Treponema sp. | reverse complement strand
CACAACAAAGTGTTTTTGAAAGCCACAAACTCTCCTTCGCGCTATTTTTTTTAAAACTCGCTTTCTTTAATCTGCCAAGATTTTATAATACGTTTGCCCTAATGCTCGACCTGTCATGGAGCAAGAATACCAAGAGAATGCAGAGCGGGTATTGCAGGGAGCATAAAAAATCCCGCGTTTTGGGCGCGGGATTTTTTTGGGTATTCAAGAAACCTTAGTTATCACTGAAAAGCGGCGTAGAAAGATAGCGGTCGCCAGAATCAGGAAGAAGAACAACGATTGTCTTTCCTTTGTTTTCTGGGCGTTCCGCAAGGATGCGTGCAGCCTTAAGAGCGGCACCGCTTGAAATTCCTACAAGAATTCCTTCGCTGCGGGCAAACTCGCGACCCTCTTCAAATGCGTCCTCGTTCTCAATGGCAAGGATTTCGTCGTAAATTTTTGTATTCAGAACGTCAGGAATGAAGCCTGCGCCGATTCCCTGAATTTTGTGCGGACCAGAAACGCCCTTTGAAAGCACTGGGCTGGTAGCCGGTTCTACGGCAACAACCTTTACGGCTGGATTCTGCTCCTTAAGATATTCGCCGACACCGGTAATCGTTCCACCGGTTCCGATTCCGGCAACAAAGATGTCAACCTTTCCGTCTGTCTGCTTCCAGATTTCAGGTCCTGTAGTCTTTTTATGAATCGCAGGGTTAGCCGGGTTCACGAACTGACCTGGAATGATTGCACCCGGAATGGATTTCTGAAGTTCCTCTGCCTTGGCGATTGCGCCCTTCATTCCTTTTGCGCCCTCGGTAAGAACGATTTCTGCGCCATACGCCTTAAGCAAGTTGCGGCGCTCAACGCTCATGGTTTCAGGAAGCGTGAGGATTGCACGGTAGCCCTTTGCGGCGGCAACGGCAGCAAGTCCGATTCCTGTGTTTCCAGAGGTTGGCTCGATGATTGTTGAGCCTTCCTTAAGCAGCCCCTTTGCCTCTGCGTCCTCAATCATTGCAAGCGCAACGCGATCCTTTACGCTTCCCGCCGGATTCAGATATTCAAGCTTTGCAAGAATGGTTGCGTCTGTAACTCCGGCCTTTTTTGCATAGCCGTTCAACTGCAAAAGCGGTGTGCCGCCAATCAGCTCCAAAGAACTCTGTTTGATGTCGCTCATATATACTCCTTATCGATTTATTTTAATCCTATTCATTTAGTAGGTTATATAAAAAATATAAATCCTATTTCCTAGTTTGTCAATAGGAAAATAAAATTTTATATGGAAATCAATCTTTGGTGTATAGGCATTAAAAAAAAATAGCTTTCAGTCGAAGTTCATCCTTCAACTTCTCCCTTGCGCTATTTTTTTATACTTATCCTCTGCAACTCGGCATTCCGCTTAAAATTCCTCAACAAAGTGTACAAAGTCCGCGGTATTCTGTATTCTATAGAAAAATCCTTACAGGAATGGGAGCAAAAAGTGAAAAAACAGATTGTAAATAACTACGGAAGCTTTGATTTGACATTCGTAAAAGGCAACGGCGCAACTCTTACTGCCACGAACGGTCGCAAATACATAGATTTTATTGCGGGAATCGGCGTTAACTGCCTTGGCCACAACTACAAGCCGCTGGTAAAGGCTATCGCACGCCAGGCAAAGGAAGAAATCCACATATCGAACTATTATTTTTCTGACGAAGGAATACAGTTTGCGACGGAACTTTTGGCGCGCACCGGCTTTGAGCATGGCTATTTTGGCAATTCCGGCGCGGAAGCGAACGAGGCTGCAATAAAGCTTGCACGCAAATATGGCTTTTTAACCGGTGGAGAAAAAAAGCACACGATTATCACGCTGGAATCATCGTTCCACGGACGCACGCTCGCAACGCTTACCGCAACAGGCCAGGACAAATTTCATCCTGATTGCTTTGCGCCCTACCCGCAGGGCTTTAAGACCATAAAGGCAAACGACTTTGACGCGCTCAGCACCTGCTTTACTGACGACGTTGCGGCAATTCTTTTGGAATGCGTGCAGGGCGAAGGCGGCGTGAACCTTATAGACAAGGAATGGGCAAAAGCCGTTCACGACGCGGCGCACAAAGCAGGCGCATTGGTCATGGCAGACGAGGTTCAGACCGGCGTGGGACGCACCGGAACTTACCTTGCAAGCGAATGGCTCGGCTTGGAGCCTGACGTAGTAACGCTCGCAAAGGGAATCGCAGGTGGAGTTCCGATGGGCGCGTGCCTTTTTAGAGGTGCCGCTTCCGATGTATTTGTTGCGGGCGACCATCAGTCAACCTTTGCAGGAAACCCCCTCGCCTGTGCCGCCGCGCTCACCGTTCTTCACACGATGACCCCGGAATTTCTTGAGAACGTGAGCAAAAAAGGCGACTACATACGGCAAACAATTCGCAGCTGGAGCCTTCCGATTGTAAAGGACGTGCGAGGCAAGGGCCTTATGATTGGCACCCAGATTGACGGCTCAATAAAACCGTTTGACATAGAGGTAAAATGCCTTGAGGAAGGTCTCTGCACCACCACAGCAGGAAGCGACGTTATCCGCTTCCTGCCCCCGCTGAACATAAGCCAAAAGGAAATCGACGCGGGACTTGCCATCTACAAGCGCGTTCTGGAAGAATTCTGCAAGAACGCAAACTAACCTCCCCCCCCCGTGCGCCT
Organism: uncultured Treponema sp.; assembly: GCA_937885475.1. Lineage (GTDB taxonomy): Bacteria > Spirochaetota > Spirochaetia > Treponematales > Treponemataceae > Treponema_D. Next base: position 18,336 of record CAKZZR010000149.1, on the reverse strand, counting down.
GCCGTCTTGCACCGCTCGCCAGCTACGGCGCATCTAAAAAAAGCCCTGCTTTCATGTGAACGCAGGGCTTTTTCTATCTATATAAATGCAAACAAAACAACGCAAGCCTAGCGGCGTGCTACTTCCAGATTTTTTCGCGGTTGAACGTCTGGATGCGGTCAGGACCTACAGAAACGATTCCGACCTTTGTTCCGGTGTAGTCCTCAATGAAGTCAACGTATGCCTTTGCAGCCTTTGGAAGCTGGCTGTATTTTTTAAGCTCTTTGATTGACTGCTTCCAGCCCTTGAACTTCTGAAGAACAGGCTTTGCCTTGTTCAGCGCCGGAATGCTTGCTGGGAAGTCCGTAACGATTTTTCCGTCGATGTCGTAGGCAACACAGGCTTCAATCTCGTCCATCTCGTCATATACGTCAAGGTGGGTAAGAACCAATGAATCGATTGAATTTACATGGCACGCATAGCGGAGCGCAACAAGGTCAAGATAACCGCAGCGACGCGCACGACCAGTGGTAACGCCAAATTCGTTGCCTGTGTTGCGAACGTAATCGCACAGCTCGCTTTCTGTTGTGTCGTTGAATTCCGTAGGCATAGGACCGTTGCCTACGCGGGTCTCATACGCCTTGAAAACGCCGTAGATTTTGTCCAAAGCGCGCGGACCGATTCCCGCACCGCTGGAAGCGCCGTAAGAGCCAGACGCGCCAGAAGAAACGAACGGATATGTTCCCGAATCGATGTCGAGCATTGCGCCCTGCGCACCTTCAAAAAGAATGTTTTCCTTGCGGATTTCATACATTTTTGCGGCAATGTCGATTCTCATCTTCAAAAGCTGATCTTTATACTGCTCAAGGAATTTTTTGTCCTCGTCCTCAAGATCGTTCCATTTTTCATCCCAATCCAAGTCTGCAAGGCGGATTCCGTCGCGCTCTGACTTCTGTGAATAGGTGGTTCCGATTCCGCGTCCTGTAGTTCCAATCGGGCGCTTGCGTGCCGCATCACGTTCCTTATCCATAGTGCGGTAGCCAGGCAGCGTTATGTGCGCGCGGTCAGAGATGAACACGCGACCTTCCCAGTTCACGCCGTTGTCAGAAAGCATCTTAAGCTCGTTGAAAAGCGCCTCCGGGTCGATTACCATCCCGGAACCCAAAAAAACAGTCTTGCTTGGGTACAGAATTCCAGACGGAACCTGATGCAGCGCGTATTTTTTTCCGTCTACAACAATCGTATGACCGGCATTCGCACCACCCGCAAAGCGGCAAACATATTTGGCATCCTGCGCAAGATAGTCAACAATCTTACCCTTTCCTTCGTCACCCCACTGGGCACCCATTACAACAACGTTCATCGTGTACCTCAAATCCGCCTTGGCGGAAATCTTCGTAATTTGATATGTAGAAGCACCGCAAAATCACAAGTGTTTTTACTCACAGATGATAGCATAAAGACAAAAAATGCTCAATGAAAGGGAGAAAGATTCACGCTCAAACGAATTATAATTCCGAACTTATAAAACAAGCGAAACTTGTAAAAAAAATAGCGCGAAGGAGAGTTTGCGGCTTTCAAAAACACTTTGTTGTGCTGCCGCGAAAGCGGCAACGTATATAGTTCCAAGGCACAACAAGGTGTAGCACGCGAGCGTGCGGTTTTGAAAGACGAAACTCGACTGGAAGCTATTTTTTTTCAGAGCAAAGACTACTTTTTTAATTCTTAGAAAGATTGATTTTCCCTTCGTATTCATATATAATCACTCAATTATAATTTTAAAATTTTATAGGAGACACACATGGCTTTCTTTTTTGATGAACCATCACACACTTTTGATGAATACCTGTTAGTTCCGGGATACACGGGGCCGGACTGCATTCCGGCAAATGTTTCGCTCAAGACCCCTATCGTTCGTTACAATAAAAAAGCCGGTGAAAAATGCCCGCTTACGATGAATATTCCAATGGTAAGCGCCGTCATGCAGTCCGTTTCAAATGACACTCTGGCGGTTGCCCTTGCAAAGGAAGGCGGAATCTCCTTTATCTACGGCTCACAGACAATCGAGAACCAGGCGGCAATGATTGCACGCGTTAAGTCCTACAAGGCGGGCTTTGTAACCTCAGACACGAACATCCGCCCGGATCAGACGCTTGAGGAGCTTGTCTCAAAAATTGAGGCGACCGGACATTCCACCGTTGCCGTAACGGATAACGGCGAGCACAACGGAAAGCTTCTGGGAATCATCACAGAACGGGACTTCCGCCTTGACCACTGTCCAAAGGGAGCAAAGGTTCAGGAATACATGACGGTTCTGGGCGACCTTGTAAAGGCAGAGGTTGGAATCACGCTTGAGGAAGCGAACGACCTTATCTGGAAGAACAAAATCAACCAGCTTCCGGTTGTGGACAAGGACGGAAATTTGCAGTACCTGGTATTCCGCAAGGACGCTGCAAGCCACGAGGAACACCCGAACGAACTTTTGGACAAGCAAAAAAGATACATCGTTGGAGCTGGAATCAACACACGCGACTACATGGAACGAGTTCCCGCACTGCTTGAGGCTGGTGTAGACGTAATGACCTTGGATTCCTCCGAGGGCTTTACCGAATGGCAGGCGCGCGCGCTTCACGACATTCACGCAAAATGGCCAAATGCAAAGGTTGGTGCTGGAAACGTTGTTGACGCAGAAGGCTTCCGATTTCTTGCAGAGGCTGGCGCAGACTTCGTAAAAATCGGTATCGGCGGCGGCTCAATCTGCATCACCCGCGAGCAAAAGGGCATTGGACGCGGACAGGCTACTGCAACCATTGACGTAGCACGTGCCCGCGACGAATACTTCAAGAAAACAGGAATATACGTTCCAATCTGCTCTGACGGCGGAATCGTACACGACTACCACATCACGCTGGCGCTTGCAATGGGCGCGGACTTTGTAATGCTTGGTCGCTACTTTGCGCGCTTTGACGAAAGCCCTACCAACAAGCTTGTTGTAAACGGAAACTACGTAAAGGAATACTGGGGCGAAGGCTCAAACCGCGCGCGCAACTGGCAACGCTACGACCTTGGCGGCGCAAAGAAGATGGCGTTTGAGGAAGGCGTAGACAGCTACGTTCCGTACGCAGGCAGCCTGCACGACAACGTAAGCCTTACCACCAGCAAGGTAATTCACACAATGTGCAACTGCGGTGCCGTAACGATTCCTGAGCTTCAGGAAAAGGCGAAGATTACGCTGGTAAGCCCTGCTTCAATCCGCGAGGGCGGCGCACATGATGTAGTGGTAAAAAACACAAGCATTCACGCTGAGTAAAACAAATCCGCACATAAAAAAGGCGGAACGACTGGGTTCCGCCTTTTTTTATCTGTCCTAAAAGAGCGCCTTTATGTCCTCAAGCACCTGAAGCGTCGAAAGCCCAGTTTGCAGAGTTGAGCGGAGAGGTGCCTTTTCATCCAAAAAATCAACCGCATTCTGAATCATGTTCGCAAAGTAGCCCGTTTTTTTTGGTGGCACGACTTTTGTGTCAGGAAGCAGAGAATAGAACCCTGAATACAGGCGTGATTCCTTACGCGTAAAGAATTCAAAGATGCCGTTTCCTATGCGGAAGCGACCTTCCGTTCCGATGACCTCAACCTCAAAGCCAAAGAATCTGCTCTGCCCACTGAAAAACAAATTCACGTCAGGGCAGCGCTCGCTTTCAAAATGAACATTAAGGCTGCGTACGATTTTTGAAGTTTCGCCGTCCCGCTCGCGGTCATAATATATGGAAGAAAGTAACGGATTATACAGCACAGTCTCCTCTCCCGCAGAAGAGGAATCGCCCTCAAGCAGGAATTGCACGATGTCCACAAGGTGCGTGCCGTCGTGAAGCAGGCTGTATTCACCGTTCATTTCCTTTTCCGGGTTATACACATACAAGCCGGAATCCAGGCGGGCATTGACCGTCTGAATCCTTCCGATTTTTGAGATATAATCCTTTGCAATGGCATAGTCGCGGGCAAAACGGCGCTCGTGGTTCACAAGCACCGGAAGTTTTTTTGCATTGGCGGCAAAGGCAAGCTCCCGCCCCTGCTCCATGCTCAGCGCAACCGGCTTTTCCAGAATCATAAGACGTGGACGCGCCTGAATCACGTCAAGCGCCGTCCTCATATGGGATTCCTCGTTCACCGCAACAACCACAATGTCAGGCACAACGGACGCAAAAAGATTTGCCGTATCAGGGCAGAGAGCCGCAGTCTTTACGTAGCTGCCCCAGCGGTCAAGCCGAGACCTGTCCGTATCGCACCCCGCAATCAGGCGGATGCGGCGGTTAGCCTTGAGTGCCATGGTGTGGCTTGCGGGCTGCTCGCGCTTTTTGTCAAAGCCAAGCGTAAATCCGATTCTGCCTGTACCGATAAGAGCGGCTGTATACTTTCTGCGTTTTGCCAATGGAATCTCCTGTCCGAGCTATTTTCTGAAGTTCAATGCGCTTACAACGGCGGCAATTCCGGCGCGTCCTACGTTGCTGCTCTTTCCAACGCCCCAAACCTGCTCGCCGTCTTCTTTTGTAATCTGAACGTAAGCCAGGGCGTAAGTGTCGCTTCCGGTTCCGACGCTGTGCTCGCTGAAATTCGTTATGTTGAACTTTGGAGCCGGCGTCTGCTTGAGGGCATTGACGAACGCATCCAAAGGACCGTTTCCGTTTGCGGCAATGGCGTAGCTTTTTCCGTTCCATTCAACGGTAGCCATTCCCGCAACCTGCTCAGGCAAATCAGAACCACGCTCGCCTTCTATATGGCGCTCGCTTATTTCAAGCACGTTGAGCGGCGCCTTTGTCTTGAGCCAGGTGCGCTCAAAAACGTCATAGATTTCGGCAGGCTTTAGCTCGCGCTGAGCCTTGTCGGCCTCGTTCTTAACCAGCTCGCCGAACACAGGATGCATGGACTTTGGCATGCTGATTCCAAAATCCTGCTCCATGATGAAGGCGGCCCCACCCTTTCCGCTCTGGCTGTTGATGCGGATGATTCCTTCGTATTGGCGGCCGATGTCATGCGGATCGAACGTGAGGTACGGAACGTCCCAGTATTCGTTGTCTGCCTTGCCAACTCGGGCAGCCATTCCCTTGCGGATGGCATCCTGGTGGCTTCCGCTGAACGCCGTGAACACAAGCTCGCCTGAATACGGAGTGCGCGGATGGATTTCCATGCCGGTAAGCCGTGTGTATGCCTCTGTCAGAAGCGGCATGTTCGTAAAATCAAGCTCCGGGTCAACGCCCTGGGTGTACATGTTCATTCCGACGTTCACTATGTCAAGGTTTCCGGTTCTCTCGCCGTTACCAAAAAGGCAGCCTTCAACGCGATCCGCTCCGGCCAGAAGCCCAAGCTCGCACTGAGCCACGCCCTCGCCACGGTCATTGTGGTTGTGAAGCGAGATGATGACGTTCTCCCGGTCGCTTATGTTCTGGCAGAAATATTCAATCTGGTCTGCAAACTGGTTCGGAAGCGCGCATTCAACCGTCGTAGGCAGGTTCAGTATGACCTTGTTCGTCGCGCTGCATCCCCATTCTTTCTTCACTGCCTCGCAAACTTCCAGGGCGTAGTCAATTTCTGTGGTACTGAAGCTTTCTGGGCTGTACTCAAGGCGGATTTCCGTTCCTTCGCTCATGGAAAGGCAGTTCTTCACGCAGCGGATTCCGTCGATGGCAATCTGCGTTATCTCTTCCTTTGATTTGTTGAACGTATATTTTCGCTGTGCGGGGCTGGTTGAGTTGTAAAGGTGAAAAATCGCCTTCTTGCAGCCCTTGAGGCTTTCAAACGTGCGCTTGATGAGGTGTTCGCGCGCCTGGCACAGAACCTGAAGGGTAACGTCGTCTGGCACGTGATTTTCTTCTATGAGGCGGCGCATGAAGTTGAATTCCGTGTCGCTTGCGCTCGGAAAGCCCACCTCAATTTCCTTGAAGCCGATTTTTACCAGCAGGTCAAAAAACTCAAGCTTCTGCTCAACGCCCATAGGATTGATGAGCGCCTGATTTCCGTCACGAAGGTCGACGGAGCACCAGATAGGAGCCTTTGTAATCTTGTTGTCGGGCCACGTACGGTTTTTAATCGGAACCGCCTCGAACGGCCGGTATTTTCCATTGGGATTCATAGAAACTTTCATTTTTTAACCTCACGCATAAAAAAAGACCTGCCGTTTTTGGCAGGTCTGTAATTTACAAAGCAATAAAAAACACACGCTGACTCCAAAACGGTCTATCGAGAAACTCCAGATAATAGAAGTAGCAATGTGCAATTCATGCTTTTAATATAGAACTTTTAGAAACTATGGTCAACAAGAAAACAAGGCAAACGCATTATAAAAAAATTGACTGAAAAAAAAATACTTTCCAGTCGAAGTTCATCCTTCAAAAGCGCATGCTAGCATGCTACACGCATTTTTGCCTTGGAACTTATAAACTTTGCCGCTTACGCGGCAGCAAAAATGAGTGTTTTTGAAATCTGCCACTTCTCCTTCGCAGTATTTTTTTCAAGGCGCCGAATTATAATGCATTTGTCCCGAAGAAATATCTATGTTGCAAGCTCCGCTGCCCACTATTCTTTCTAGCGCCGCTTTATCTTTTCTCTGATTGAAGAAAGCCTGTTGAGGGCCTCGTTCAGCGTTTCGTCTTTTTTTGCAAAGTGGATGCGCACATAGCGGTTTTCTTTTTCGCGGAAAAAGCTTGAGCCTGGAACGGTTCCTACGCCAACATCGCGGGCAAGAACTTCTGCAAATTCAAGGTCGGATTCGTAGCCAAATTCGCTTATGTCAATCATGATGTAGTATGCGCCCTGTGGTTCCGTGTGCTTAAGACCTATGTCGCGCAAGCCTTGCAGGAAAAGGTTTCTTTTGTGAGTGTATTTTTCCTGAAGTTCCTCATAATATTTGTCGTCAAAGCGCAGTCCTGTAACGGCGGCTTCTTGCAATGGGGCTGCGGCTCCTACAGTCAGAAAGTCGTGGACTTTTTTTATCCTGTCTGTAATCTCTGGGTTTGCCTGGGTGTAGCCCAAGCGCCATCCTGTGATTGAGTATGTTTTGGAAAGTGAGTTACAAGTAATCGTTCGGTCTTTCATTCCAGGAAGGCTTGCCATGTATGTATGGACATTCGGCTTGTACAAAATATGCTCGTACACCTCATCGGTAATTACGAAAGTGTCGTACTTTTTTGCAAGGTCTGCGATAATCGTAAGTTCTTGGCGAGTAAAGACCTTGCCGCAAGGATTTGAAGGATTGCAGACTATGATAGCCTTTGGCTTTTGCTTGAAGGCATCCTCCAGAACCTGCGGGTCAAAATTAAAGAGGGGTGGAACTAAAGGAACATAAATCGGCTCTGCACCGCTTAAAATCGTGTCCGCACCGTAGTTTTCATAAAAGGGAGAAAAAACTATTACCTTGTCGCCGGGATTCGTAACGCTCATCATGGCGGCCATCATTGCTTCCGTTGAGCCGCATGTTACGACCAGCTCGGAATTAGGGTCAACATCCACACCGGAAAAATGCTTGATTTTTGCAGCCAGTGCCTCGCGGAAATTCTGTGCGCCCCAGGTTGTTGAATACTGATGGTAGTCTTCTTTTGTAACCTGTGCAAGTCGGTCAAGAATCTCCCGTGGCGGCTCAAAATCCGGAAATCCCTGGGAAAGGTTTACGGCCCCGTATTGGTTTGAAACTCGTGTCATCCTTCGGATAACGCTGTCCGTAAATGTGTTTGTTCTATCTGAAAGTTTTGGCATTTTTTTACCTCGATTGATTTTCTTCTTTATTCTGGACTTTTTCTATAAAATAAGCAATTTCTTTGATTACAGAAATGCGCCGACCTAAAAGTCCGTGCTCGGTTGGATATTCAACTAGCTTTTGGATTGCATTGGTTTTGTTCTGGGAAAGAAGATTCCATAATGGCAGAATCATTTCGTTAGTAGGCGAAATTGAATCGTAATTTGCACCAAAAATCAGAATGTTCTTGTCTTTTACCTGCGAGAATGCATTGGGAAAGCTAATCTCGTCTTTGTTGACTACAACATCCTCATACAAGGAATCAATTCCGTCAGATTGGAGAATCTTTCCTTCTTCCAGAAGGGAGCGGAAGTAACTTTCCTTGCTGCGGTTAAGGTATCTTGTAGGGTCATATGGAGTCAGAAGAATAAGCCCCTTTATCCAGGAGATTTTTCGTCCTGCATTCAAGGCGGAATTTGCACCCATGCTGTGTCCTAACAAAAAGATGCTTTCTGGGTCCACATTGTATTTTTCTATGAATTCCGTGGAATGTACATATTCGGCAAGGTTCTGCGCATCCTCAATACAGTTTGTGATGAGGTATTTACCTTGGCTTCCCCATGCTCCTCTGTGGTGAGGAACAATCACCACACAACCGATTCTACAGAGTGCGTGAGAAATATCGTCGTTGCGGGCTGTTCCTGGAAAACCATGCAGCATGATTACACAAGGGTGGGGCGTCTTAAAATCTGAGGAAGGCCACATTATCTCTCCGTAAATATGCGAGCCACTGCTTACAAAATCTAGGGATGTGTAATCGGCAAGTCCCGTAGAATCCACTTCCTCAGGGTCTGTAAAAAGTAAGTCAAGCTTTAGGTTAGACATAAGGACCTCCTCTTTTAGAAAAACAGAAAGGGCGGAAAAGCCGTCTGGATGCGTAATCTCTGCACAAACGACATTCTTCCGCCCTGATTTTACATCTTAAGGTTAGATGTTGTATGTAAGCGTTCGTTCGTCGATTACGCGCTTTGATTTGTGCTCGCTTCGTGTGTTAAGCTCGCCGTCTTTGTGAACTACGACATTTGCAGGTTTTACACCGATTCGACCCTTGAGGGCTGCGCTTGTAAGGGCTGCAACTTCTTCATCTGTCTTTGCGCTTGTGCTTGCTTTTTCTACTTCTACTGAGTATTTGCAAGTAAAGTCCTTTTCAAAGATGCGGATAAGGTATTCACCTGTCAAATCCTTTTCGTCGCGGATTACGGCTTCAATGTCGCTTGGGAATACGTTTACGGCACTTACGATGAACATGTCGTCCTTGCGGCCAAGTACGTGGATTCTTCCGTGGGTGCGTCCACATTTACATGGAGTCTGGTCGATGCGGCCGATGTCTCCTGTGCGGAATCGGATAAGAGGGCGGGCATGCTTTCGGAGTGTTGTGAATACAAGCTCACCTGTTTCTCCTGGTGGAAGAACTTCGCCTGTCTTGAGGTCAACTGTTTCTACAAGGATGTGGTTTTCTGCAATGTGGAGACCGTCATGATATTCACACTGAGCGGCACAAGCACCGAAGATGTCTGAAAGTCCGTAGAAGTCATAAACTTCTGCGCCCCAGATGTCTTCAATTGCTTTGCGTGTAGAGCTTATTGAGCCACCAAGCTCGCCGGCTACGATGATTTTCTTGATACTGAAGTCTTTTTTAGGGTCGTATCCTGCCTTAAGAGCCTTTTCTCCAAGCTGCCAAGCGTAAGAAGGGCTTGTCCAGATGATTGTAGGCTGATACTGCTTAAGAACGAAAAGAAGTCGTTCGCTAGGAAGGGTTCCTCCCCAGATACAAAGGGCACCAAGGTTCTGGGCACCGATTACGTCAGGTCCACCTACATAAAGGGAGAAGTTCAATGCGTGAACATAGCGGTCGTTCTTTCTCATACCAATCTGGTAGAACCAGCGGCTTTCTGTGTCCTGGAATTCGTCAAAATCTTTCTTTGTAAAAGGGCTTACTGTTGGCACACCTGTTGAACCAGAAGATGTGGAAATAAATACTACGTCTTCTTCTGGAACTGCTGCCAATTCTCCAAGGAAAGAGCCTACGCCCTGTGTGTCGCGCTGAGTCTTTTTGTTGATGAATGGGAACTTTTGAATATCTTTAAGAGTCTTGATATCGCTTGGTTTTACGCCTGCTTCGTCAAAGCTTCTTTTGTAATAAGGAGCGTGGTCGTAAGCAAACTGAACGATTTCCTTTAAATCCTCAAGCTGCTTTGCTTCAAGCTGCTCGCGAGGGAGCGTTTCCAAAGTTTTGTTCCAATATTTTCCGTCTGGTTCATTTTTTCCGTAATCTGCCATAACATACCTCACAATTTTATTTTTAGGAGCAGGACTTGTATTTCTCCTAATTCCTACTTATTTAGTATGTTATTAAAAAAACGAATTATGTTCTAATATAAGTTTTTTATTGAAAGTTATAATAAAAAACTATAAGGCATACCGCTTGCGCGGCAGCCATGCCTACACCCATTCCTTGAGAATCTTTTCCCATTTGGCATTGCGGCCGGCTTCTATTGCGGCAATGTCTTCTTCCGTAAGGTGGCGGAATCTTGCCTGCCTTTTAAGATAGTCGCTTACGGCGCTGAATTCTTTTGGCTTGTAGCTTAGGTGGAATGCACCGCCCTCGTATTCTGCAAGATACCAAAGTCCGCTTTCCACGATTTCTTTTGCAACCTCGACTGTCTCGTCTGTTTTTACGCCCCAGCCTGTAGGACACGGCGCAATCACATGGATGAATTTTGTTCCCTTGATTTTGCTTGCCTTATCAACCTTGTTGATAAAATCCTGAATGAATCCTACGCTTGCCGTTGCGGCATAAGGAATGTCATGGGCGGCGATAATCTCAAAAAGATTTTTCTTTGGGCGCAAGTTTCCGCGGATATTGGCACCGGCAGGAGTTGTGGTCGTCCTTGCCCCAAAAGGTGTGAGGGAGCTTTTCTGGATTCCGGTGTTCATGTAGGCTTCGTTGTCGTAGCAGATGTAAAGGATGTTGTCGTTACGGTCAATCGCGCCACTCAAAGCCTGAAGTCCTATGTCCGCAGTTCCGCCGTCGCCTGCAAAGCCAACTACCTGGGCATCTTCAATTCCGCGAGCCTTGAGCCCTGCAAGAACTCCCGTCATCATGCTTGCGGTTCCTGCAAAGGTAGAAATTATGGCGTTGTTTGCAAAAGCAAGCTGTGGATAGTTGAACCCTACCGCGCTCATGCATCCCGCAGGAAGCACCGCCACGGCCTTTTCGCCCAGAACCTTAAGCGCAATACGAACGGCAAGGCTTCCGCCACAGCCAGCGCAGGCTTTATGCCCGTAAAAAAATTCTGATTCGTTCAAAGTCTTTGCGTTAATCATTGTGCGCCTCCGCTAGCCTGATTCTGGATGTCTTCTGGAATACCTATAAAATGAATGTAGGAGGGGGATGTCTCCCCCTCGGCTCCAATGCGTTCCGCATTTTCGCCTACCCCTTCTGCGGGGGACACCCCCGCAACGCCCCCGACGCCTATCCGTTCCAATTCTTCAAAAATTGCGTGAATATCTTCCGGGCTTATGTCTTTTCCGCCTAATCCGCCGATGTAATTGCATACAGGAACTGTAACGCCGGCTTTTTTAAGTGCAGAATTCACATTCGTAAATACAGTGCCTTCCGCACCAAAGGAAATGTCTTTTTCCAAAACGGCGGCAGCCTTTACGCCCTGCAGTGCTTGCGCGATTTCCTTTGCAGGAAAGGGTCTCATGTAGCGTATTCTTAAAAGTCCTGCTTTTTTGCCTTGTGCCCTTAGCTCGTCCACAATCTGAGTTACAAGTCCGCTTATTGAGCCCAGCGTTACGATTACAAAATCCGCATCGTCACAGAGGTATTTTTCCACAAGACCTGTGTATTTTCTTCCAAAGATTCTTTCAAATCGTTCCTCCGCTTCTTTTACGACGGCAGGAACATTCAAAAGCCCCTGATGTTCCTTGAACTTAAAGTAGGTGTTAGTTTCAGGACCTGCAGAAAAAGCCATGTTCACAGGATGCTCAAAGTCAAAGCGGTTGTCGGTTTCAAAGTGTGGTAAGAATTCATCTGCCTTTTCCTGCTCTGGAACGTCAACCACCTCGTAGGTATGAGTCAGAACAAAGCCGTCCAGATTCACCATAAAAGGAGTCTGCACTTTTTTGTGCTCTGCAATGTAAAAACTTAAGAGGGCAAAATCCAGTGCTTCCTGACCGTCCTTTGCATATGCCTGAATCCAACCGCTGTCCAAAAGGGCAAGGCTATCTCTCTGGTCTCCGTAAATATTCCACGGAAGGGCGGTAGAGCGGTTTGCGTTCATCATTACAATTGGAAAACGTCCGCCGCTTGCATACATAAGGCATTCTGCCATGTACAAAAGCCCCTGGGAGCTGGTTGCGGTGAAAGCGCGGCTTCCTGCGGCACTTACGCCCATCGCACAGGAAAGAGCCGAATGCTCCGATTCAACATGAATGAAATTGCTTTTTAAGGAGCCGTCCTCAACAAAATCAGAAAGCTTTTCCACTACGACAGTCTGTGGCGTAATAGGATAAGCTGAAATTACGTCCGGGCGGGCAAGGCGCACGCCGTAAGCAAAAGCTTCATCTCCAGAAAGAAATTTTCGTGACATTATTTTTCCGCCTCCATCGTAATTGCTTCAAACTTGCATATTTTTTTACATATTCCGCAGCCCTTGCAAAAATCATAATCAATTTTTACCTTTCCGTTTGAGCTGTCCTTGCTTATGGTTCCGTCAGGGCAATACAAATAGCACTGTAGGCATCCTTTGCATTTTGCGGCATCCACAACAGGGCGAACATTGCGCCAGCCTGCGTTTTTTGTAACAAGAAAGCCTGCCTCGTAGGCGGTTGCTTCTGGAATGTCATTGAAGGAACTTGGATTCTTTTCTCTTAGAGTAGGTATCATCATCTTGTGCCTGCCTGTGCAAATACGGCATCCACAATCGCCGCGTTTTTTTCGTATAATTTTGGAGCCATGTATAATTTAATGGAAGATTTTAAGTCGTCCGGCGTTACAACGCCGCTTAAAGCCGCAAGAAGGGAAAGCATTGCGGTATTCGTAACCGGCATTTTTAAAATCTGAAGGGCAATGCTGTCTGCATCAAAAAGCACGAGGCTTTCAATCTGCTGGTCTGAAAATCCTTGTATTTTTAGTTCACTTGCAGTTTTTTTTGTGTTCAGAAGGATTTTTCCGCCTAGCTTGATTTCGTTGAATGCAGTGGATGAAAAAAGCGTGTCATCAAGAAAAACAGTGTAATCGGCCTTTTTTATCTGACTGCGGTCTCCAATCTGCTTTTGGTCAAGCTTTGTAAAAGCAAGGATTGGTGCTCCGCGCCGCTCAGGTCCAAAAGAAGGAAAAGCCAGCGCGTAGTGATTCTGCGCCTCAATGGAATATGCGGCTCCAAGCAATTTTGCCGCCGTAAAGGCACCCTGACCACCGCGTCCGTGCCATAAAATCTCTGTCATAAAAGCTCCTAATTTTTTATATCCAAAACCCGCTCTGCATTCTGCCATGCAATCTGCTCTCGCTCCGCATCCGTCAAAGGAAGTTCCATAAAGCGCTCAACTTCTTTTACTGGATTCCACATAGGAAAATCCGTTCCAAAAAGCATTTTTTCGCTTCCGTATGTGCGGATGTACTCAACGGCCTTTTGCGGACTTAAAAAGGCAAGGCTTGAGGAAATGTCAAAGGTGCATCGCTCTCCTTTTAAAATCGGAATCGCTTCCTCAAAAATTGACCATCCGCCAAAATGTGCCGCAACTACATTAAGGCGAGGAAATTCCTTCAGTATTTTTTTGAGTCTGGAAGGGTGCGAAAGATTGCTTCTTGGGTCTCCGCAGTGAAACAAAACTGGTATTTTGCCCTGCAAGTAATCATAAAAAGGATACAGTTGTGGCTCGTCTATGGCAAAATCCTGCTGATCCGGATGTATCTTTATTCCGTGCAGACCAGAAGAGATTATGTATTCAACTTCTTGGATTATATTCTCCTGGCGGGCATGGACGGTTCCAAAACAGAAAAATTCTGAATGGGCTTTTTGCTCGCTCAGGACAAAATTATTTATGCTGCGTACATTATCAGGCTTTGTGGCTACAGGCAAAATTACATAATTTGAGATGCCAGCCTTTTTTCCTTGCTCAAGCAAGAGTGAGGAAGTGCCTTCCATTCCTTCTTTTAGGTCATAAAAATCACAGATGAATTCCGTTGCCTTTTTTGCAATTTTTTCTGGGTAAATATGTGCGTGAAAATCAATAATCTTCATTTTGTTCCTAAAATCCTGGTGATGCAAAAAGTCTGACTAGCATTTTAGCAATAGTCAGAACTTTTTGATAGTCGCAAATTCTCCCTTGCGCTATTTTTATCAATTCGGAGCAGAAAATTGCTTTCCATCGCCATTATCTTTTCCATCTAAGCAAATAACGTTGAAGCTTGTTGAACAGCATTGTGATGAGTACGACTACGATTCCGATTACGATAAGTCCTACGATTGTTCGCGTGTAGTCGCCAAAGTCTGAATACTGCTTTACATAAAAACCGATTCCGCGGCTTGCGCCAATCATTTCGGCAGATGTCAATAGGATGAACGATACTCCCAAGCCCTGATTGCAGCCCAAAAAGATTTCTGGCAATGCGGCAGGCAGGATTACCTTAAAAAGCATCGTGAATTTCTTTACATTTAGGACTCTTGCGGAATCAACGATTTTCTTTTCCACATGAAGGACTCCGCTCATTGTTCCTGCAAAGGCTGGCCAGAAAGCCGCCAAAAAGATTACAAAAACCGAAACCGAGCGGAATGTAGGTAAAAGCGCGATTCCATAAGGAATGTAGACAATCGGAGGAATCGAGCCAAAGAATTTTGAGATGTAGGTTGCGGCGCTTCCAAGCCGTGCGCTCCAACCAAGGAACAATCCCAAAGGAATTGCAATCACCAGCCCCAGAGCATAGCCTTCAAGTATAATCGCAAGGGAGCTTCCTGCATGAACCAAAAGCTTTACGCCGTCATCCAGGAATTGATAGAAAATTCTTCCCGGTGGCGGAAAGAGTGATTCCTTGAGCCAGTTGAACTTTGCCGTCGCCAGCGTCCACACTATCAATAATCCGTATAAAAATGAGATTATGTCCACAAAAAGCGTATGTCCCGCCTTGCCCTTCGCAAGCGCGGAAACAATCAGCACCACTGCCTCAAGGATGAGCGCAAAGCCCACCAGATACGCCGTCCGCGGATTCAGGGAATTGTGATTCGGAAGCAGCTGAACTAGCAGAAGCAGCGCGAACAGCACGTTAACGGCGCGCAAAAAGCGGTCGCCAAACGAAAGCGCCCGTTCCTCGTCAAAAAATGCTCTTGCATCCTTAACTTCCGTTGATTCCCCGTTAGTCTTTTTAAGCAAGCTCACAGTACTACCTCCTCGTCAATCTTTTCTGCAACATCTTTGTAAAAAAGAGACACAAGCTCGTTCCTGAGTTGTGTGTACGCCGGGCTTTGGAACAATTCCGAACGCACTCGTGGGCGCACGAACGGTACCGAAATTTCCTTGTATACATGACCTGGGTTTGATGCCATCATCACGATTCTGTCAGAAAGGAAAATCGCCTCGTCAATATCATGGGTTACGAATACAACGGTCTTCTTTTTTGCCTTTGAGCCGTCCTTTTTTTCTCCTTCCCACAAGTCAAGCAAAAGTTCCTGAAGGGTTATGCGGTTCTTTGGGTCAATTGCACCAAAGGGCTCGTCCATTAAAAGAATTTCTGTGTCCATGGCGAGGGCGCGGGCAATGGCAACTCTCTGCTGCTGACCACCGGAAAGCTGAGAAGGATATTTGTCGGCAAATTCCGTAAGGTTTACTTTTGCAAGATACTCGTCGGCAATGCGGTACAGCTCTTCCTTCGGGAGCTTTTTGTTCTTCTGATGAACGCCGAACACAATGTTGTTTTTTGCGGAAAGCCATGGAAAAAGCGAATAGTTCTGAAACACAACGCCTCTGTCCGTTCCTGTTCCAAAAACTTCCTTGTCATCTATGTAAATATGACCGGAAGTCTGCCGCAGAATTCCTTCCAGGACGCTCAAGAAAGTGCTTTTTCCGCAGCCGGACGGACCGATTATGCTCACGAATTCTCCGTCCTGGATTGTAAAAGAAACATCCTTAAGCGCCTGATAGGATTTTTTCTTTTCCTTGTAGGTGACGGATATGCTGTCTACAATTATTTTTCCCATGAGATTCCCCTTTCAATCAATGAAAAAAAACGAAGAAGCCAAACTCCAGGTTCGACTTCCCCGCTTGTTCTATTTTTAACTCAATTTTTTTTATTCGTATTTGTCAAAGTGTGCCTTAAGCTCTGCATAAATCTTGTCGTTCTTGTTTTCCTGAATCAAGGAATCAAGAGCTTCTTTATAGATAGAAGTGTTAAAGCCCTTTTCAATGTCGTAGTCCTTTGTGTAGCCAAGGTCAACGATTGTGTTCTTAAGGTTGATTGTTCCCTGCTTGTCCGGATCTGGAACAGAAGAGCTGAATCCACCGTAAACTTCAGTGTTGATAAAGTCCGGGTCAATGTCGATGTATTTTTTTACATCCTTTACGGTCTTAGCCTTGTTTTCCTGACTGAACTTATATGCCTTGATGAGCGCACGCTCAAAAGCCTTGTATGATTTTGGACTTGCGTTCAAAGCTGGTGTGTATGCAACCTGACGGCAGCATGGCTGGTTTTCAAGAGCTGGCTCGTCTGAGCAGTAGTAAACTACATTGTAGCCCTGACCTTTAGCAAGTGAAGTGTATGGGGAGTAAGCGGAAGCCGCATCGATTGAGCTGTTCTGAAGGGCAGCATAAGCATCCTTCTGGCTGTCAAAGTAAACGATGTTTACTTCATCCTTTCCCTTACCAACCTTAATTCCTGCATTGCGGAGCAAAAGCAAAAGCTCTGCATCCTGTACGCTGTTCTTAACGCTTGCTACATTGCGACCTTTAAGAATCTCAACGCCAAGGTTGTCTTTTCCGCCTGTGAACTGCTTTTTGATTACATAGCCGTGCCCGTTTGTCATTGCACCGCCAAAAATCGTAAGGTCGCGGCCGTTGCTCTGGAATGTGATTGACGGAACCGAACCGATGAAGGCAACATCAAGCTTTCCAGATTCAAGACCTGCGGCAAGTTCTGCTGCAGAAGCAAACTGCAAGAGAGTTGCAGAAAGTCCTTCCTCAGCAAAGAAACCTTCTTCCTGAGCAACAAATGCCAGAAGGTGTGCAGTAGAATTCAAATGTCCAATAGTAAACTTTGATTTTTCCAAATCAGCGTTCACATTCTTCTTTGGTTTTGCAGAAGCAGAACCAAGCAGAACAGCAGACGCAACAAGAACAGCAATTATCTTTTTCATATAACCTCCGACGGATTCAAAGCCGTCATAATAAAGTACGTGCCCACAAAGCACTTAAAAACCCACCGAATAACTAGGTTATACAAAATTACAGATTTTAAATCCAATACAAGTTTTTTATCGCAGGCTATAGCAAAATCTTATACGCCCAGATACTTCTTAACCTCGTCTATGTATATGCCGCCAATGCTGCTGAGGTTAAAATTCTTTTTTGTGATATAGCCAATCTGCATGATTCGTTCCGGGCTGTCGCCTTCCTCTCGGAACGGAACCGCAACATAGTCGCTGCCGTTAAGCTCCTCGCAGATAATGCCGGAACAGAGCGTGTAGCCGTTCAAACCTACCATAAGGTTCAGCATGGTGGCGCGGTCGGTGGCTCGTATGGTGCGATGGTATTCGTCAGTGCTCAGAATTTCCTCGGCAAAATGGAACAGACCGCCGTCGCCCTGCTCAAAGCTCAAGCACGGAAATTCCTCCAGCTCCCTGAACGAAACGGAAGCGCGTGAAGCAAGCGGATGCCCCTTCCACATATACACGTATGCCCTACAGTCAATAAGATGATGGAACACAACATCCTTTGAATTCAGAATGTTCGTAAGAATCTTGCGGTTAAAGTCGCTCAGGTACAGAATGCCAATCTCGCTCTTAAGGCTTGCAACATCGTCTATCACGTCCTGCGTCTTTGTCTCGCGGATGGCAAATTCGTAGTCGTTCGTGTTGAACTTTTTTACCATCTCCACAAAGCTTTTTACCGCAAAGGAATAGTGCTGAGCTGAAACGCCGAACTTCTTGCGGATTCCCTTGCCACCGCCGCTGTATTTTTCAATCACGTTCTGATACGTAAGATAAAGCTGCCGCGCCGACGCAAGGAATTCCTCGCCGTCATTGGTAAGCGTAACGCCCCGCCCTGAACGGTTGAATATGGTGATTCCCAGCTCCGACTCCAAATCATGAATGGAACTGGTGAGCGACGGCTGAGAAACAAAAAGTTTGTCTGACGCTTTATTGAAGGAACCGGTTTCTGCAATTCCTATAACGTATTTCATCTGCTGCAATGTCATAATACCTAGTTATCCTATAGGTTTATTCTACAAAATAAAAACGGTATCTGTCAATGCACAACAAAATGAACAACCAGACCAAACCATTATCAAGGAAAAATGACAAAAAAAATAGCTTTCAGTCGAAGTTCATCCTTCAAAACCGCATGCTAGCATGCTA
>CAKZZR010000148.1 GCA_937885475.1 uncultured Treponema sp. | reverse complement strand
CCATTCCGTGATACTCGCTGGTGTGTACGACATCAAGAACCTTAAGCTTAAAATGAGGCCTGAAGAAGAGCACCAGTATAATTCGCCCTGGAATATTGCTGCTCAGTTCAAGGTCGACATGGACTTGACCGAAAGTGGCATCAAGGGGATGCTGGACGACTACGAAGCAGACCACCATACTGGCATGGACTCCGCCTTTATGGCAAAGCTGCTTTCTGATTACACGTCAGGCTACCCCTTCCTGGTCAGCCGTCTCTGCCAGATTATCGACGAGGATTTGAGCCAGAACTGGACGGAAGAGGGCTTCTTGAAAGCGGTAAAGCAACTTCTTGCTGAGAGAAATACGCTATTTGACGACATGCGAAAAAAACTCGATGATTTTCCGAATATGCGCACTGTAATAACCGCACTGCTTTTTTCTGGAGCGCCGATATCTTTCAACGCCTATGACAAGGCAATGGAAATTGCGTGTATGTTCAATTTTGTAAAGGATGTGAACGGAAAGATTGCTGTCTCAAACCGCATTTTTGAAACTTGGTTTTACAATCTCTTTGAGGCTGAATCTGAAACTTCACAGTTGCCAACGGACAGCGAAATAATCCGCAATGGCTCTATCGACAAGCCCTTGTTTATCCATGACGGCAAGCTTGACATGAAAAAAATCCTTGAGCGCTTCTGCCTGCACTTCAACGAAATCTATGACAGCAAGGACGAAAAGTTCATTGAAAAGCAGGGGCGCAAGTTCTTCCTCTTCTTTATGAAGCCGATAATAAACGGCACGGGAAACTTCTATGTGGAAGCCCAGACCCGCGACGAGCGGCGCATGGACTTGGTGGTGGACTACAACGGCGAGCGCTACGTGGTCGAGATGAAAATCTGGCATGGAGAGAGCTACAATGAGCGCGGCGAGGCTCAGCTTGCCGAATACCTGGACTACTACAACCTAGACCGCGGCTATCTGCTGAGCTTCTGCTTCAACAAGAACAAGAAGCCGGGGGTACGCGAGATTATCGTGCAGACAAGCCGCGGTGCAAAGACGCTGGTAGAAGCCGTAGTGTAAGGAACTTCGCTACAGGCGAGTTTCTGCGAGATTTCGCTTTGTGAAGCGAAATCTTGGAAGGCTTATCATCAGCATTTATTTCTTACAAGCAGCGTTGATATGCTTTGTACGCAGAGGTTCTGGAGACGCTGTCGCAATAGTTCAATGCAGTCACATATCGCAAAGACGATGCTTGCGCACAGAATCATGTAGGCTAACAGCCACGGGCTTGACAGCCAATTGTCCATGCGGAATACGATGTGCCAGAGCCACTTGTTGATGAGCAGATTCTCGTGCAGAAGGTAAACTCCAAATGTTGCGGATGCCACCGTATTGACGCGCTTGTTGCACGGAACTGAAAAGTCTTTGAACACACAAAAGATAAGTACAGCGCAGAGAAAGCCTGAAAAGGAATTCATTCCTCCCCATCGGCCTTCAATTCCTAAAATATGATTTTGTAGTGTTGGAATCTTTCTTACGAGAACAAAATGCGTGAATGCGAACCAGCAGAAAAAGCTAGCAATTAACAGCAGTGAGAGGGGTATATTCAGCTTCTTGTAGGTGAGAATCTTAGGATTGTA
>CAKZZR010000147.1 GCA_937885475.1 uncultured Treponema sp. | reverse complement strand
TAGATACGAGCCGGTAACGGACGACCAGTTTGACCGGAGCAAGGAGCGCCGCCCTACGGTGGCTAAAAATACCGGAAGCAGAGCAGGCGGCAATGCCACAGGCAACCTGGGCGGAAAGTCGATAGCTTCGAGCGCCGGGGCTGCAAAGCCGGGCAAATCGAATGCGACGTCTGGCGGTTCTGCTACGGAGTCCGCAAAGCCGGGCATTGGTACCGGCGCAAAAAATGGCGCGGGAATTGCTAATGGCGGCGCGTCAGGCGGTGGTGGCAAGGGTGCAGGTGCGTCAAAAACATCCGCTGCGGTGGAAAAAGCCGTTGCTAGCGTGCAGAAGCCTTCTCTGTCAGAAAAGCCTATCAAAGTGGAGAATACATCGGCGGGAATCCGCCTTACCATGCAGAATTTGCAGTTCAAGGCGGACAGTGCGGAGCTTTTGCCCGGCGAAAAGCAGCGCCTTGATCAGATTGCCGCCGTCCTTAAGGAAGCGCCGGACTGTCAGTTCCTTGTGGAAGGTCATACCGCCAGCACCGGCTATGAGGAAGGGGAGATGCGGCTTTCAAGCCAGCGCGCGCACGCAATCGCGCATGAATTGGTCTTGCGCGGCATTCAGAAGGAACGCTTTATTTGCAAGGGAAGCGGCGCTCATAAGCCTGTTGCCGACAATACAACCGCCGCCGGAAAAGCCCAGAACCGCCGCGTAGAGATAACCATTCTGGAATAGCGCTACATACCGAAGATTTCCGTACGGTGGCGGCTGCCAAGGGCGCACAGTGCGTCCTTTAGCGTAAGCTCTGGTCGTTCCTGCATAAAATTCTTAAGGTCAATGGAAAACCTGTTCATAGAAAAATGCTGAAAAACGAACAGCCTTTTCATGTCGGCGCATTCCTTGAGCGTGTCGCGGTAGCGCACAAAAATTCCCTTTTCCTTAAGCTCGCTGTATCCAACAAGCCAAAGCTCTGCTCCAAGTGAGCGTGCAAGCAGCGCGGTCTTTTGTGCCATCCATATCTGGCTTTCTTCTATTAGTTCGGCGGCGCTTTTGCCCCCGTTTTTAATTATTGTCTTAAGCTGCGCCGTTTTTGCGGAATGAACCGGCGTTTTGTTCAGTATTATCGCGTTCCGTCTGAAGTCCGTGTGCAGGCATGGATTGCTCCTAAAAAAGCCTTCGCCCAGTTTTCCTGCCTGACCAACAAGGTAGCGGTTGTTTTTTGCAAGCTGCTCGTCCTTGCCGGGGTTGTCGCCAATAACAAGCAGTTTTATATCATCGTTCGGCGTAAGCGCGTCCAGCGCAAGGTTATAGACAATGGGAGTCTCAAAGGGGTAGGGCGGCGTTTTTGCAAGCTCTGCCGCCTGCTTCTGCAGTTCCATAAGGTTTGGAACGCGGTGGTTCCATTCCTCAATTTTAGCCTTGAATTCTTCTCTGAATGCGCAAAGCGAGTTCCATTGTGCTTCTGTCATACAATTCTCCAGTCCGTTGAATGCAATATGTCCTTAACTGCCGCCTGAATTTTTCGCGCGGTCTGCGTTCCGTAAATCTCGCTGCGGCGGATAAAACCTATGTCGTAATAGCCAAGGATGTTTCCGGCGCTATGAATTGTAAAATTGTCCGGGTAGCGTCCGCTTTCAAGCACAATCTGAGGAACAAGCCCCATGCCAAGTCCCAGCTGAGCGAGCGCAAGAATGGCTTCGTTTCCTTCTGTTTCGGCGGCAATGATGGGATTCACGTTGCGGCTTTTTGTCCATTGGTCAAAGCGGCGGCGGGCAAGCCCGGTTTTTGGCAGAATGAGCGGCACCGTGGAAATAATGTCCTGCGGCGAGCCTTCCGCAGAGAAGTCCGCTCCTTTTTTTGCGGCAAAAATAAGCGGCGTGTGCTTAAGGCTTATCGTTTCCATGTATGAAAGCCCGTCCTCTGGAATTGCGGCTACGGCAAGCTGCGCGCGTCCGTCTCGCACGGCAGGAATGGCGCCGGCGGGGTCGCCCGTTTCTATGGCAAGCTGAATTCCCGGATATTTTTCGGAAAGTTTTTTGATGAACACCGGAAGAATGACATAGCACGCCGTTACCGAGGCGTATACGTGCAGCGTTCCCGAAATCCTGTTCTTTTCACCCCTGAACGTGGCTTCCAGCTCCTGCTTATGGGCGAGCGTCTCACGCGCGAATTCGGCAAAGAGCTTTCCGTTCGGGGTCAGCTCAACCTTTCGGTTCGTGCGCTCAAGCAAATCGGTCCCCGCTTCCTCCTCCAGTCGCGAGATTATTCGGCTCAGAGCGGACGGACTCACGTTGATTTCTTCAGCAGTTTTTGCAAAATGGAGCGTTTCTGTTAGAATAACAAAGGCTTTTAATTCGTAAAGATTCATCTTGGTTCTGCCGATATATTAACATAGACAAAGGCATTTTGACAAATCGAAACGATTTTGGAGGATATATGAAAAAAATCATTTGTGCACTTTTTGCTGTGGCAGCCTGCTTTGCGGCTTCTGCGTATGACATCACGGCTAACTATCAGATTAAGGGAAACGCAAGAAGCGTAACCCGCACTGACTACACGATTATTTCTAAATTCGGGGAATATTTCAGAACTCCGAGCACAAAATTCCTGTATACCTACGATGAGCAGGGAAAGCTTTTGGAATCTTCCGAAATGACTTCCCGCGATGTTCTTGTGAACAAAATTCAGAACACATACGACGTTGACGGCAACCTTATTGAGCAGGTCGGCTCTGATTCAGATGTTGCGCAGAGTTGGCGTGCCGTTTTTACATACAAGGACGGAAACAAGGCCGACATTTCTGAGTACGGCGCCGACGAACTTTTGAAGAGCAAGACGATTTATACCTATGTTGAGTCAAAGGTTTCTGAGGAAACAAACTACAATGCCGACGGCGCACTTGTTGGAAAGAACGTGTATCGGTACGACGGCGACAAGCTGAGCGTGCTCGCTTCTTATTTTGCGGACGGCTCTCTTGATACGGAAGCACAGTATTCCTACACCGAGGACGGACGCAAGGAATCCGTTATGACCTACGGAAGCGACGGTGCGCTGGTAAAAAAGGAAATCTTCCGTTATGACGCGAACAACGTTCTGAACGAAATCACCACATACGGCGCAGACAACAAAACCTCAAGCCGCATGATTGTAAAATTTGACGAAAAAGGAAATCTTGCTAAACTGACAACATACACGGTTGCAAAAAAATTCGGTACCACGGTGAACGAAATGTCTGCCATGACTGAATTTGTATACGAATACTAACCGGGGGCGTTAATGAAACAAATCGGATTACGGCAGGCGGACGGTTCTTTCTATCCAATTCTGGAGGAAGGCGTTCCCGGCAAAAAAACTGTTGGACTTACGACCGCAAAGGATAATCAGACCCGCGTACTTGTTGATTTGTACCGTTCCTCAACAGGAACGATGGAGGACGCGGACTACGTGGATTCTCTTCAGATTGATAATCTTGTGGCTCATCCCAACGGAAGCGCAGAAATCAAGCTGAACATTGGGCTTGATGAGGACGGAAAACTTTCTGCCGAGCTTATCGACCCAGAAACCGGTGCAACCAGCAACGCGAACGTAACGCTCGTATCCCGCACGCTTGAGGAGCGTCTGGGCGATTCCGCTGACGCAACGATTACGTCTGAGCCTGACCTTGCGGCGTTTGACGGCGAGTTTAGCACTGATGAAGCCGCTGAAGGGGATGCCGCCGACAGCGAGGCGGTGGCGAACGACGTTGCTGCTGAGCCTGCGGAGCTTGTCTCCGATAAGGATGGCGACATGCCGTTTGACGCGTCTGCCTTAACTGCTGACGATTTTGCCCTGCCGGAAGGTGATTTGTCTTTACCGGAAGATTCTGCATCTGATGAAGCGACCTCTGACGACGTTGCTTTGCCGGATATGGATTTTTCTGATTTGGACGATTTTGGTGCCGACACGATTACCGAGACTCCGGACTCTGTAGAAACTGAAACGGATGACGCTGAGCCAAAAAGCGACGGAGCGGCGTTTGCAACCGGAGCTGCCGCAGGTGCCGTTGCCGGAGGACTTGCCGCCGCAGCCGCCCTGCACCAAAATGACGACGGCGACGATGCGACGGAGCCGACGGATGACAGCGCATTTGATTTACCTGATTTTGGCGACACGACGGAGCCAAGCGCAGACAGCGCTTCTTTAGATGACGGTGCGTTCGACCTGCCTGACTTTGAAAGCGATGACACCGTAGCCTCCGACGATATAGCAGCAAGCGAGGACGCTTTAAGCGCCGACACCAGTTCGTTTGACCTGGACTTGCCGGACTTTGGCGACAGCGACAGCGCATCAGACGACGCCACCGCGGAATCATACACAGCGACGGAATCTACAGATGACAGCGCATTTGATTTACCTGATTTTGGCGATACGACGGAGCCAAGCGCAGACAGCGCTTCTTTGGATGACGGCGCGTTTGACCTGCCCGACTTTGGAAGCGATGACACCGTAGTCTCCGACGATATAGCGCCAAGCGAGGACGTTTCTGACGCAGACGCAAGCTCGTTCGACCTGCCTGATTTTGAGGATGACGCGTACAGTGCGCCGGCACCGGATTCAACGGCAGAGATGATAAAGCATTCAAGCGCGCTCCAGTTTGACGGCTTGTATGATAAAGAAACGATGGACGGAGATTCGTCTATCGAAGATGAGGAAGATGAAGAAGTGACAAAGAAGACCCGCGTTCCTGTTATAATCTGCATAATCTGTGCGATAATCTGTATTCTCGCTACGATTCTTGTTCTGTTCATCGTGCCTTCAAAGTACAACCTTCTGAACAAGCATCCGGCGGCAAAATCGGAGCCTGTTGAGGTTGTAAAGGAAGAGCCGATTCCTGAACCAGAGCCACAGCCCGAACCTGAACCAGAGCCTGAGCCAGAAATTATCGAGGCAAAGGAAGACGAGATTGTGGTTGTTGAAGAGCCTGAAAAAATCGTGCCTGAGCCACCAAAGGAGCCGGAACTTCCACCTGCGGACATCACTTACAAGATCAAGTGGGGCGACACGCTGTGGGATATTGCCGACGCTTACTATAAGAATCCGTGGAACTACAAAAAAATCGCGCGGTACAACAACATTAGGAATCCTGACTACATCATTTCTGGAACATACATAAAGATTCCTGCAAAATAAAAATAAGGGCAAAAGAACGATAGCCGATTGCGGATAATTCCAAAATCGGCTATTTTTATATCTACGAAATAAAATGCAGATTACAAAAAAGTGTCTTTGCTCTGCGCTTTTTATGGCGGCATTTATTTTCAGCAGTTGCAGTCAGAATAATTCGTATTATTACGTCGCCCTGCGCCGCCAGTCAGAAGGAAATACCGCAGAAGCAAAAAGATTGCTAAAAAAAGCAGAAAAAACAAGCTCCCCGTATATCGTGCGCCTATGCATGGAAGAACTTACCGCGCTTGGCAACGTGCGCGAACGTCTGGAAGCCTGCGATGCGCTCATAAAAAAATATGGGGACGAGGACGCGCTGCTTAGCGCCTGCCCGCACTATTCTTCTTCGGGGGAATATACGCGGCTCATTCAAAGCACGAACGACCTTGACTACCAGACGTGCAGCAATCAGCTTGCGTATCTCAGGCTGGACGCAATGCTGAACAAGAACGATTCCCGCCTTTCAAAGGAGGTGTACGCCTGGTTTACGACCCGCGCCGTTTCTTCGTTTCATTATAAGCTGTATTGCCAGTTGGTTAAGGATTCTGCCGTAGCGCAGGTGCAGGAGATTCTTCCTGTGCTTGACTTCAGAACGGACGTGTACAAGCGGAACTACAAGGCAGCGTTTGAGACCTACCGCGAAAGCCCGGACGTGCTTCCGCTAATTCCGCAGATTGTGTCCGACATAGGCAAGGTCTGTCTGTACGGCAGCGATTCCTATTATAAGAATGCGCTCGCCTTTGATTCGCTTGCAAAAAAACTTTCCGGCAAGGATTCAGAATTCTACGCGTGGTTTTATTCTGCGCGTCTGTACGAAAAAGCCGGGGAATATTTTTCCTATGCGGCTAACCGTTATAAGTCTGCGATGAAATGCGCTCCTTCGGATTCTCAGTACGACAATGCTCTGTGGTATCTTTTGAATCTGGAACTGAAGCGCTCTACCAGCCGTGGCATTGCATGCGTAAAGCAATATTGCGATTCATGGCACGATGCCTCTTATTTTGACGATTTTTTTGACACGCTCACGCCGCTTATGCTTTCTGAGGCGCTGTGGAACGAGTTTCACGATTTGTATAAGGCGCTTGACGGCTATGCCTCAAACGAGGTTACTGCGCGCTTTGCCTACATTTACGGTCGGCTCATTCAGGAAAAGCTTATGATTCCGGTTCTGACAGACACCCACGGAAGCGAAAGCGATGCGGCATTCACCCGC
>CAKZZR010000146.1 GCA_937885475.1 uncultured Treponema sp. | reverse complement strand
AGATATTTTGAGCTGTTCCGTCAAAAGTATCTAATTCAATCAGAAAGGCAATTCAAAAATTTTGAAGACTTGAATAAAAATCCTCCCATTGCTGATGCATATATTGTTGGAAGTGACCAAGTTTGGAACTGCAATTATATTGATGCTCCCCATTCTTTGCCTTATCGTGCATATTTTCTGGATTTTGGGAGCGAAAATACAAAACGGATTTCGTATGCGGCAAGTTGGGGCATAGAGAAACTTCCGAAAGACTATGAAAAGAAAATAACTCCTTTGCTCTCTCGGTTTGCTTATGTGTCGGTACGAGAAAAAAGCGGAGTTGATTTGTGCCGTAAGTGCGGCGTAGAAAATGCAGAATGGGTATGCGACCCGACGCTACTGCTAGGTGCAGAGGCTTACCGCGCGATTTATAGAGAAAACGAGGTCAGAAAGCCAAGCCGAAAATATATTCTTCTTTATATTTTGAATAATGAATGTGATTTTGACATTCAGACTGTGTATGATTTTGCTGACGAAAAAGGGCTTGAGGTCGTATATGTAACAGGAAACGCAATGCGTGATGAGCATAAAAAATATTTTGCGACGATTCCAGAATGGCTGTATTTGATTGACAACGCAGAATATGTTATTACGAATAGTTTTCACGGTGCGGTATTCTGTACGATTTTCCATAAACAATTCGCCGTTGTAAAACTTTCAGGAAAAGCAAGCAGTATGAATGTGCGATTTGATTCATTGTTTGCTTTGCGAGGAACAGGAAACAGATATTTGTCTAGTGCGGATTTTTCTGTGCTGGAAGAATCGTATGAACCGCATGAGATTCGAGTTTCAGAACGATTTCTTGCGACGATTGATGACAAAGAAAGCACTGGTGTGAAATCTCACCCTGTAATCTCAATCATCGTACCCGTGTACAAGGTGGAGCAGTACCTGCGCCGCTGCCTCGACAGCATTGCCGCGCAGACCTTCGCCGACTGGGAATGCATCCTCATTGATGACGGCTCTCCCGACGCAAGTGGGGCAATCTGCGATGAGTATGCGGAGCGCGACAGCCGCTTCCGCGTGATTCATCAGGAAAACAAGGGCGTGAGCGCGGCACGGAATGCCGGGCTTGACGCGGCAAAAGGCGAGTGGATTGGCTTTGTGGACAGCGATGACTGGATTGAGCCGAACATGTATGAGCACCTCTACAATGACGCAGTGAAAACAAAGGCTGACTGCGTTGTCTGCGGATTCTTCGGGCAGTCAAAACGCCGCGTAAAAAAGATGTGCAGAACAGAGAAGGCGCTGAAGCTGCTGTTCTTGCCGAGCGGCTTCGGCGGCTTCTCTTTTCTGCGGCTCATCGCCGCAGAAAAGGTTCGTAACATTCGCTATGACACAACTATTTCATATATGGAAGATGTTAAGTTCTTCTATGAGGCATTCAAAAATTGCAAGTCGGTTTATTGGGATAATGAGCCGCTGTATCACTATGAACAAAATACAACTTCGGTAACTCATCAGTTCGGGCTAACAAAAAATGCAAAATCTGCATTACAGATGCTTGAAACCTTGCAAATGTCAGAGCAGAAAAAAGATATTTCGAGAGCTGTTTTGATAGATAAATTATGCTTTTGTATTGCACTTGCACTTATGTATATAAAGAATAACGAAATAAATAATCCGTCTTTTGTTTTGCTACAGCAGCTTTTGCATAAGCATTTTTTCTTTGCGATTTTTTCGCAGCATATTTCTCTTTATAAAAAATGCTTGCTGGTAATAATTCTGTTTCCTCAGCTATCTAAACTGCTTTCTCTAAAACGCCGCTTTGCTAGTATGAAAAAGACCGCAATACAACATGACGGGGGGGGGATAAATGTATAGCTATTTTACCAATTATAACCTCTCGCTCATCGGCTTGTACATCTCTTTTATCGAGGTGTGCAGCATGAGAATCGGGATTATGACATTCTGGTGGGCTAACGACAACTACGGGCAGCTCCTTCAGTGCTATGCGCTCCAAAAATACCTTCGCGATTTAGGACACGACGCATTTTTGATTCGCTATAAGCCTGCGAATGACGCCCGGCGGCTCACTTTCAAAGAGCGCGCTTTGTACGCGGCACGACACCCAGTACAAACGCTTGGAATTATCAGCGCGAAATTCGATAAAACAAAGCCTCTTCACACCAGTGGCGAGGAAGAAAGAAAGCGCAATTTTGACGGCTTCAGGAATGAATATATTGTTTCTTCTGAGCGGATATATACAAGCTACAAAGAATTAGCAGAGCAGACTCCCTTTGCAGATATGTATATAGTCGGCTCTGACCAGATTTGGAATTTTGAAACGGCGTTTAATATGAACGTCATTAACAGTTGGTTTCTTAACTTTGTTCCGCGGGGAGCGGTAAAAGGCTCTTATGCGGCTAGTTTCGGCAGAAATGCGCTGTCGCTAGATGTGCAAAAAGCAATTAAGCCGCTGCTGAAAGATTTTGATTTTGTAACTGTTAGGGAAAACTCTGGAGCGGCAATCTGCAAAAAAATGGGAGTTGAAGCAAATGTCGTTTGCGACCCGACGCTTTTGCTTTCAAAACAGCAGTATTGTCAATTGTTTGCTGAAATTCAGCCTCCTAAGAAAAAATATGTCTTTTTGTATTTGCTTTCAAATACCTGTTCGTTTTCTGTTCGGAAACTGTCTGCGTGGTGCAGGACGAATGATTTTGAGCTTGTCTATGTTTCTGGAAATGAGGGGTGGAAGAAGTGCGATTACGATGATGGGGAAATTGAGAAGTCGTATTTAACGATTCCTGAATGGCTTGCGTATCTTTCAAACGCAGAATATGTGATAACGAATTCGTTCCATTGCAGTTTGTTTTCTTTGCTTTTTGAAAAGAAAGTTGCAGTCGTACCGTTACGCGGGAGTGTAAAAAATACTAATAACAGGATTGACAGCTTGTTTTCAAATCTTAAAGTGCACAAATCAGAAATAAAGAAAAATGATTTCATCACTTTACTTTCGCTTCGTTCGCAAGAAATAAACACGGATTTTATAGAAAGAAGCAGACAGATTTTGAATTCATTTTTTACTGGTGTGAAAAAAGATATTAGTTAGACACAGAGTAATTCTGTTATAACTGTTTGCATTGCAAACAAAGTGTTCTTTGACATTTCTATTTTTGAGGGAAGGGGAAAATCTTACCGAAAACTTGCGGCGTTTGCGTCGTAAGTTTTCACTGGTGTTGACAGTTTTATCCTTGTGTGGTATGTCTATAGTGAAAACTTGCGTCGTATTCGTTGTAAGTTTTTACTATAATTTGTGCTTGAGACAAGGGAATATGATAAAGAGAACTGTATATCTTCAGAAAATAATTGATTACATGTGGGACGGTCAGGTAAAAGTCATAACAGGAATCAGGCGTTGCGGTAAGTCTACGCTTCTGTTTGAGCTTTTTTACGATTATCTTATAGAAAACAATGTTTCCGCTGATTGCATTATAAAAATTCCGCTTGATAAGCGGGCGTATGCAAAATACAGAAATCCTGTTTCGCTTGCCGATTATGTTGAAGGTATATTGTCTGGAAGGTCGGAGAAATTCTATCTTTTCATTGATGAGGTGCAGTTCTGCCATTCTGTTCCTGATGAAGATAACCCCGGATATGAGATTACCCTGTATGACATGCTCAATGAGTTGAAGGATTACAAGAATCTTGATGTTTATGTTACCGGAAGCAACTCAAAAATGCTCTCCACGGACATTGCGACGGAGTTTCGCGGGCGGTCGTCTCAGATACATGTGTATCCGTTGAGTTTTTCTGAATATCATGAGGCTAGAAACGGTGATAAGCGGGATGATTTTGACGAATATATGTTATATGGAGGGCTTCCGTATCTTCTGCATTTAAAAAATCCCGCACAGTACAGGCAGTATCTGGCATCGCTTTTTAATGAAGTGTATGTTAAGGATATTGTGGAACGAAAAAAAATTGAGCGGACTGACATTCTGGAGAACATATTGGACTTGCTCAGTTCTATGATTAGCTCGCTTACGAATCCGCTCAATGTCACCAATTCGTTGAAAAGCATGAAAAATGAAAAACTGAGCGTGAATACGGTAAGCGATTATATACGCTATTGTGAGGATGCTTTTTTGATAAGCGAGGCAAAGCGGTACGATGTCAAGGGGAAGCACTACTTTGATTATCCGAACAAGTATTACTTCACGGACATCGGTTTGCGGAATGCAAGACTTGGCTTCAGACAGTTTGATTCCGGGCACATCATGGAAAATATTATATACAATGAGCTTCTTTCAAGAGGCTATGCTGTGGATATAGGCGTTGTCGTTGACCGGCGGAAAGGCGCAAATGCTCAGAAAGAAATTGACTTCGTGGTGAACAACGGAGACAAGCGCGTATATATTCAGTCCGCATGGCAGATGAATACCGATGAAAAAATCAATGCGGAACTGGATTCTTTGAAACTTGCCAAAGATTTTTTCTCAAAGATAATTGTCCAAAATGATATTCCACATAAATTTTTGGATAATGACGGCATCATGCACTGCAATGTGATAGAATTTCTTTTGGATAAGGATATTCTTCCGCTGTAGTTTTCTTCCCCCCCCCAAAAAAAATAGAAATTGTCATTGAACGCAAACTTAGTTTTAGAAAAGGAGTTGCGTCATGGCATCTATACCAAAAATAATCCATTACTGCTGGTTCGGTGGGAATCCGCTTCCTGAACTGGCGCAAAAATGCATTGCCTCGTGGAAAAAGTTCCTGCCCGACTACGAAATCAAGGAATGGAATGAATCGAACTACGATGTTCGCAAAATCCCGTACACTGCGCAGGCGTATGACGCGAAAAAGTATGCCTTTGTGAGCGACTATGCCCGATTCGATATTTTATATCAATATGGCGGAGTGTATTTTGACACCGACGTGGAAGTGATAAAAGATTTGCGTCCGATTATCGAGCGCGGAGCGTTTATCGGCGTTGAGAAGGGGCTTCGCCCCCTTCTCGCCGCCGGGCTCGGCATCGCAAGCCCGGCGGCGAGCCCCATTTACCGCGAAATTTTGGACTCATATCAGAATGAACGGTTTGTAAATACGGACGGCTCGCTTAATTTGAAAACGGTTGTTGAACGAGTTTCGGATATTTTCAAATCGCACGGCTTTGTGGAGCAGGACATAATGCAGTTCGTTGCAGATACGATGATTTATCCAAGCGAATATTTTTGTCCGAAAGATTTTAAAACTGGCAATTTAATTATCACTGATAATACATACACAATTCATCACTTTGATAGCAGCTGGTATTCTGCAATTGATAAACAGTTTGTAGAATTTCGGAGAAAAGTGTATGCCAAACATAATAAAGCTACTGCAAAAATAATAATATTTTTCGGAGCTTGTTCTTTTTCTATCAAAAAACGAGGTTTTTTGGGTTTCCTTGCTAATGGCGTAACAAAGCTGTTCACAAGTTCAAAATAGGAATGAGGCATGAAGATATACATTCTGATAAATGACATTACCCGCCACGCCGGAATGGAACGAGCGGTCTGCAATTTGGCAAACAGTTTGATAACAAATCACGAGGTTACATTGCTTTCCCGTGACACAATCAGCGGTAAGTCATATTTTCCATTGCATGAGAAAGTCCGAATTGAACATTTGGGAACGGATATATTTCATTCATCAGCCTTCGGCAAGATTTTTGTATATTTTCAAATGTTCAAAAAACTGAAGCAAATTGCCAATAAAAACAGAGACTCTGTTTTTATTGCTACAATCTCTACCGTCAATGCAATGATTACGCTGCTTAAGCGATATGTGAAAACGGTCGGTTGTGAGCATTTTAATTATGAGAGCGCGTGTTTTCGACAGCGGGTTTTACGGCGGATGATATACCCGCGTTTGGATGCGGTGGTTTTGCTGACCCAGGCGGATTCAAAGCATTACACTTTTATAAAGCGAGACAGGCTTTTTATCATTCCGAATTCAATTTCATTTACAAGCAATGAAACTGCGGCTTGTGAAGAAAAAAGGATAATTGCCGTCGGTCGTTTAGAACCGCAAAAGGGCTTTGATTTTTTGCTGGATGCTGCCGTGATTCTCAAAAAGGAAATTCCAGATTGGCATTTGGATATTTTTGGAGATGGGGAAAAGAAAATTGAGCTTTTACAGAAAATATCATATTTATATCTTGAAGATTTTGTTTTTATAAACGAGCCGACTCCAAATATAAAAGAAGAATTTCTAAAATCATCAATATATGTAATGAGTTCACGCTATGAGGGGCTTCCTATGGTCTTATTAGAGTCACAGTATTTGGGATTGCCGGCTGTTAGTTTTGATTGCCCTACAGGTCCTTCCGAAATAATAATGCAAAATGAAACCGGATTTTTGGTTCCTTTGTATGACACTGCTGAACTTGCAAAGAAAATTATTGAACTCGCTGAAAACACAGAAAAAAGAAAACAATTTGGCATAAATGCCAGAAAATATTCGGACAGATTTTCGGCAGCATCTATTGCAGAAAAATGGGAAGACTTACTTCAGAGGATTTGATATGGATTTACCAGTTTTATTTTCATTCGGAGTCGTTTTCTCAGTGATTATTTCCTGCGTTGCAAAACCCATAGTTATTATTCCTAAAACGGGAAATTGGGAATTATCGGGAAAACTGTATTCGATAAACGCAAATACACGATATGTCCCCGTTGTATTATTTATTTCCGTTCTTTTTGTCTGTTTTGCCGCTTTTCAGGATATTTATGCTGGCATATATGACCAAGGGAACTACAAATCTTTTTTTGACGATGCCGCAAACTATTCGTCTTTAAACTCGTACCTAGAAGCGTATGAGCAAGAGTATCTTTATATGACGGTGAATTGGCTGCTCCGTCAGGTCACAGATTCGTACAATGTGGTTTTGATTTTGTTCTTTTCATTTATGTATTATGCGTTGGTGCGATTTTTTTATACAACACATCAGGAACCATCATTTATTTTGTTTTTGGCAGTTTTTTGCTTGGTATTCGCCTTTGTAGTCCAATCATATTGTATTATGCGGACGGGAATTTCTGTTTCAGCAGGGCTATTGGTTTT
This sequence comes from uncultured Treponema sp., assembly GCA_937885475.1. Lineage (GTDB taxonomy): Bacteria > Spirochaetota > Spirochaetia > Treponematales > Treponemataceae > Treponema_D. Next base: position 17,191 of record CAKZZR010000146.1, on the reverse strand, counting down.
CAGCGAACTTCAACAGCCGTCAAAATCAAAAATGGCAAATGTTTGCAAAAACTTAAAGATTCTTGTATGGACTTTTATTTCAGTGGGGGTTCACACGCTCGGATTGTTTATCTTACCAATATTAGTAATGTATTTCATTTATAAAAGAGCGTCTTTCAGAACTTTCTTGTTTTGGTTCGCGCTCTTTTTTATTTTGGGATATGCCGGTCAGCTCATACTTGTTAATTTCCTTTCATTTTATAAAAGATTTTTGCTTTATGCCGGATTGGAGGCAACCCCCGCCTATAAAACCTATTTCACAAATCTTTGTATTCTTTTTGCAATTATTTACCGACGCAAACGGTTCTTTTCCAACAAAAACATTGCTCTTCATTTTGTTATTTTTATGTGCAGTTTTTATATTTATGATTTTGAACTTCTGATGACTTCGATAATGTTCAGAATGATTTATTTTACCCGACTGTCAACGGCGATTGTCATAGCGGAACTGTGGAAAACATATACGCCAAAAAAGAACGAAATAATGATTCCGTTATTCGTGCGACTGTTTTTAGTCATATATGTCACTTTCAATTTCTATGGTTTTGTAGTTGCTATGCCACGATATGGCTTGGACTATTATAAAATCGGAGGATTTTACAATTTCTTTTAAATATGGGGGCTGTGTAGCATGAATCAAAAAATTAGAAATTTTGTGTTGCGATGTTCGATTACGCGTGAATTATTTTTTATCATTTTCCGCAAAAAGGTGAATAAAAGGCGGGTTGATAGGAAGATTCAAAAATTGCGAACAATTCCCGCGCGAGAAAAAGTGGATGTCATTGTTTCGCTCACCTCGTATGGCGCACGATTGAATGAATTGCAATACACGCTCTATTCGCTCGTTGCACAGACGGTGCGACCAAAGAAAATTATTGTCAATCTTGCAGAAAAAGATTTTATCGCGTTGCCGCCCCTGCTAAAACGGTTTGAGCAATATGGTGTTGAGTATCGGCAGACGGAAGATTTGAAATCATACAAAAAACTGATACCAACTCTAGCGCTTTATCCTGACAAAATTATTGTCACGGCAGACGATGATTTGTTTTATCCGAAAGATTGGCTTGAAAAACTATGGAAAGCACATTTGAAAAATCCAAATATAATTGTCTGTCACCTTACTGCAAAAATAGCTTTTGCGGATGGCAAACTAAAGCCGTATTCGGAATGGTCTTTTAATAAAAAGAAAACGGTGCCATCGCTTAAAAATCTTATTCTGAGTGGTTGTGGTACACTTTTTCCACCAAATTCCTTGCATTCTGATGTTATAAAATCAGAAGTGTTTATGAAACTGTCTCCATTTGCAGATGATATCTGGGATTATTTTATGGCTGTTTTGAATAGAACAAAAATAATGCAGATTGAAAAATCTTATACAAATGTTAAATATGTGAATCCGTACAGAGAATATGGATTAGAGTGTGGCAAAACATTAGCGCAGTTTAATGTAGGACTTGAAAAAAATGACGAACAGTTCAAAAACATTTTAAATCATTATGATATAAATGAAGCAGAATTTATAAAGCTTTTGAATGCAGGATGTGACAATATATGCTGACAGTCCTCCTTCAAATGAAATTTTTCCTTACCGCATTCTTGAATCTTACAAAAGAAATTTTTCCCTATCCGCTACGGAATCTTTGGCTTTTTCTGTTCGGCATTAAAGTGCCGCTTTCTTCTTCAATTCATCGTGGTTGCAAGTTTTTCCATATTGGAAAATTCAAGATGGGAAAACACTCTGTTGTGAATTTTGGCTGCTATCTTGATAACCGCCGCGGAATTGAAATAGGCTCGAACACGGCAATTGCGCATAACACAAAAATCTACACGCTCGGACACAATATCCGTTCCCCGCAGTTTGAGACAAAAGGCGCGGCGGTCAAAATCGGCGACAATTGTTTTGTGTTCTCCAATGTGCTGATTATGCCGGGCGTTGTCATTGGAGACGGCGCGGTGATTCTTCCCGGTAGCGTTGTTACAAAATCGGTCGATTCGTTCACTATTTGTGGCGGAAATCCCGCAAAGTTTATTTCTGAGCGCAACAACACGATTGATTACTGCACGAAGTACAATTATTGGTTTGCGCTGTGAAAATCGGCTGAATTTCCGCTCCTAATTTCTCGTCCGCGTCGTTTTGGAAAGACTATTGCGGGCAATATGCTCGCCGCGTATTACATAAGGAGGACAACACTTTTTTAAGTCTGGAGTTTTGGAATGCGTTTGCTCTGTTCTTTTCCTCCAGGGAAATCAATTTTTGGTGTATAGGTATTAAAAAATAGCTTTCAGTCGAAGTTCATCCTTCAAAACCGCAAGCTAGCTTGCTACACGCATTTTTGCCTTGGAACTCATAAAATTTGCCGCTTACGCGGCTGCAAAAATGGGTGTTTTTGAAGGCTGCAACTTCTCCTTTGCGTTATTTTTTATGCATCTTCACATAAAATTGATTTCCCTGTTTTTCCTCCCTTTCCCTTGACATTTCTCCTGGTCTTGCGTTATATTCTTGCAGGCTCGTGTAGGGCGAACCATGCATCTGGGGGTGCACCGGTTTCGACGGATGCGGGAGCGCATTTACTGCATGTGGGTGTGAAGGCGCCTTAAGCTGACAAAAAAAATAACTGCAATCTTCAACAGAAAAGAAGAAGAAGATTCTTCTGAAGAACAGTTTGCACTCGCTGCGTAAGCAGTGCACGGAACTCATAGGGCGCTGTTCCTAACTCTGTGATGTTCTGACGCCAACAGGGACTTGCTTTTCGTAGCGTTCGGCATGCGGAAGGGACTTTCAGCCGGAATACGGAAAAGACGCTTGTTATGCTGCTACCTTTTCCCGACAATCACCTCGCATAACTAAGCATGTAGACGTACTTGGGTTACGCACCCGGACGGGGGTTCAATTCCCCCCATCTCCACAAAGAAGGCTGCCAGGAAAACTCCCGGCAGCCTTTTTTTTATGCGTGCGTCTAGTTCTCCACCTCGTCAATGAGCGCTTCCACCGTATTAAGCAGCTCCTTTACTCGCAGGAACTGGCGCTTCATGCGCAGGCGGTAGAAAATCTGCGTGCCTTTTTTTACAGGCGCAACAAGTCCCGCTTCCTTCAGAACTTTAAGATGGTAGGATATTGCCGGTCGCGAAAGCGTCGATCGTTCCGAAATCTGGGCTACGTTTATGCCCTCTTCGCCGGTTTCGGCAAGATCCAGTATTATTTTTTGCCGCACGGAATCTCCCAATGCAATAAAAATCGCTGCGCAGTCGTTGAATTGCTCGCGCGCCCTTTGCATGACTTGTTCGTCCATCATTGTTCTCCTGTGCTGTTTGTGGCATGTTCAACTTATTCTCCGTATTAAAACCACGAAACCGCTATTGTTTATTCGTGCCGAGGGTTTAATACCCTGCCCCGTATAAAGGGAATTAAACCCGAGTGCAATTACATTATGAGAACACCATACCCCGCTGCTTGCGGCGGGGTTGGTGATTGACTGATTATTTTTAAATGGATAGAATGTATCTATCGGTTTAATTATTTGAACGAATGTATATTACGCAATCGGGCAAGGAATGGCAAGCCCGTTTTGCAAAGGAGTTTTAGATGATTAAGAAAATGCTCAAATTCTCCTGGCTGATTATTGCGCTGTGTGCCGTAATCACCGTTTTTTTCGGCTGGCAGCTCAGGGGAATCCGTATCGAGAATACGAGCCGTACGTTCATGCCAAAGGACGATGCTTCGTATCAGCTTATGCTTCAGACTGAGGACGAGTTCGGCAGCATGCTCATGCTGGGCGTTCTTTTGGAGACGAAGGGTGCGACCATCCTTACGCCGGACTACATAGAGCTTATCCGCAGAATTTCTGACAGGATAGAGAACGTTGACTATGTTGAGAACATTGATTCTCTGTCAAACATTGATTTTATTTATGGCGACACAACCGACGGCGGCGAGCCGAGCCTTGTTGCCGGAAGTCTTTTGGGCGATGAGGATTTGTACACCGGCAGCGCCGAGGACATGCGACTTATCAAGCAGCGCATCATCGACTGGCAGGAAATGTATAACCGCGTCATCGTGAACGACTCGTTTACCGCCGCTCAGATGATGGTTACGATTACCGCCTCCACGGAGGACGGAGAGGAGCTTCCTTCCTCTATTCAGACAAAGATTCTTTCTGACATACAGCAGATTTGCGAGGAGGAGCTTGCCGGCTCCGACCTTGAGGTGCGCTACTTTGGCGACCCCGTCATGTCGCACGACGCACGCGAGTTCCTTATGAGCGACCTGCTGCACCTCATTCCTTTTGTTGCGCTCATCGTACTGCTTTCGCTGTATTTTTCATTCCACACATGGAGCGGAACCTTGCTTCCATTGCTTACCGTGCTTGTAAGCACCATCTGGTCGGTCGGACTTTTGAGTATCCTTGGCTATACGTTTACGATTATCGGAAGTATGATTCCTGTCTGCCTTATCGCCTGTGGTTCCGCATATGGAATTCACGTCATGACGCACTATTACATCGGAATAGACAAGATTGAGGGCGAGATTAACAAGGAAAACCACGCGGAAGCCATTGCTTTTGGGCTTAAGGACGTGTGGGTTGCCGTCCTGCTTGCGACGGTTACCACGGTTGCCGGCTTCATCTCGAACGTCTCAAGCCCGCTCCGACCGCTCCGCTCATTCTCAATTTTTGCGGCGGCTGGTATTGCGTTCTCGCTCATCCTTTCGGTTACGCTCATTCCGAGCATTCTGTACATAACGCCTATCAGTATTGTTGGCAAGCATTGGCGCAACAAGGAGCGCCTTTCTGCAAAAATCCGTATGCGTCTTGAGCGTGAGATTGCACGCCGCCGCGGTCGTTCCGAAGAGGAGACCACCGGACGCACCTTGTACAATATGTACCACTTCTTTGCAGGAACCAAGCCGCGCCTTATCGTATTCATGGTTGTCATGATTTCGCTCTCTGCGGCGGGTCTTAAGCTGCTTGTAGTTGACACGGCGATGGTGAATTACTTTCCGGGCAGCAGCAAATTCAGGCAGGACCTTGCGTATGTGGACGAAACGCTTTCCGGCACTAACAGTATGTACGTGGTTGTGCGCGGAAACGAGATTGCTACGGACGCAGCTTCTGGCGAGGTTGAAGAGACCGATGACTTTGGCGACTTTGACTTTTCCGGTGCTGACGATGCCACTTCCGTAGCGGACTCTTCTGCGGATGACGGCTTTGGAGACTTCGGGGATTTTGATTTTGGCGATGAAGCTGAAGCAGGGGAGGTTTCCACTGGCAGCGCAAAAGCATATAATTCGCTTGCGAATCCTGAGATTCTGCGGGCAGTTGACGACATGCAGAACTATCTGCTTGCCCATCACCCGGAGATTGGAAAAATCGTATCGTTCACCACGTTCATAAAGCGCATGAATCAGGTCATGCACGTCGACACTGATGTAGGCTATGAGTACGCGCTTGATTCTGCGGTTGAGCTTCGTACCATGCTTTCAATGCTGAACGCGGCGTATGCGGCCGCTGGCGGTGAGAAGGCTCCTTTGAACGTAATTGTCCGCGAGCTTGAGCGCGAGATAAACTACAACGGCTTGAACTACTACGAAATTCCTTATGACGTGTCAAAATATCCGGCTGCCACAAAGGAGGAGCTGTCTGATTTGGTTACACAGTACTTGTATCTGCTTTCAAGCGATGCAATCACGCGCTTTTCAAACGACATGACGAATCCTACGGCAATCCGCATTCAGATTGAGCTTAAGACGCACAGTACCGTTGACACAGGGCATCTTATTGATGAAATCAATGACTATGCCGCAAAATTCTTCCCGGAAGGCTATTCCGTGCTTCCAACGGGAACGGCGACGCTTGAGCATCGCATGAGCAATCTTGTCATTCACAGCCAGATGATAAGCATAGTGTTCTCTCTTGTAATGGTATTCATTATCATCGCGCTTTCCTTCAAGTCTGGCTGGGCAGGTCTTATCGGCGCAATTCCGCTAGGCTTAGTCATTCTCCTGAACTTCATGGTCATGGGCTTTGCGGGAATCCGCCTCGATTTGTGTACGAGCATCGTCTCTTCCATTGCGATTGGTGTCGGTATCGATTATACCATTCACTTTATGGAAACCTACCAGCACGAGCGTGCGCTTACGTCTGACCTTGAGACTGTCGCAAACCGCACGTTCAAGACGAGCGGAAAAGGCATCATCACGAACGCGCTTGCCGTAGGTCTTGGCTTCCTTGTCCTGGTGTTCTCAAAGTTCATCATCCTGCGCTACATCGGAATTCTCGTTGCGGTCGTAATGTTCACAAGCTCATCTCTTTCAATGACGATTATTCCAGGTCTTCTGAATGCCTTTGACCCGCATTTTATGTGGACAAAGGAACAAAAAGAGGCGTATAAGGCAAAACTTGCTGAAAATACTAAAAAATAGAGTATAATAGAAGCATTCAATGGAGGTACTATTATGAAATTAATCAAAAAGGTTGTTGCCACTGCCGTTGCGCTTTCCGCTGCGTGCGCGCTGTTTGCTGCAGATGCAACGGAAATAATGCAGAAGGTGTATGACCGTCAGAAGCCGGATTTTTCAAAAGCTGCCGTTCAGCTTACGCTGACAGACAAAAAAGGTGGCACGGAAGTCCGCAAGGTCGGCGAATATGGCCGTTGCAAGAACAATCTTACCGATATGGTCATGATTTTTTTAAGCCCGGCTTCGGTAAAGGACACACGCTTCCTTCAGAAGCAGAATGACGGCAAGGATGATGACAAATGGATTTATCTGCCGTCGCTCAAGTCTACACGCCGCGTTGCTTCTTCTGACGGCGAGAAGGCCTTTGTAGGAACCGATTTTTCTTATGATGACATGAGCAGCCGAGAGGTCGCAGATGACACTCATGAACTGCTTAAGGAAAGCGAGGACAAGGGAAACTTCAAGGATTTGTACGTCGTTAAATCCACTCCGAAGGATCCCAAGTCAAGCCAATATCAGTACCGCATTTCCTGGGTTACTAAGGATTCGTTTATTCCTGTGTACATTGAGCTGTATGACAAAAAGGGCAAGCTCCTTAAAATCAATGAGATTAAGAAAATCATGCAAAAAACAGGAAACAAGACCTACAACATTCCAGAGGAGAATGTTATGACCAACGTTCAGACCGGACATTCAACCGTCCTTAAGATGATTAATGTTGAGGTTGACAATCCGTTGGCAGACGGTTACTTTTCTCCGAATTTCCTTTCTACCGGACGTCTCTAATAGCGTTTGATGGAATATAAAGCGCATGAGGTCATTGAGCTTGTCTTAATGGCTTCATGCGCTTTGCTTATATGGTGGCTACAGCTTAGTCGTCAAGCTCTTTTTTGATGGCTTTTTTTGCCTTCTTGGCGTCTTTTTTTGCTTCCTTTCCGATTTTTTTTGTTTCCTTCTTAACGTCTTTTCCGATTTTTTTAGCGCTCTTTGAAATATCAGAGGTTATTTCCTGAACGCCATCCTTTATGGATTCTGTAACGGATTCCGTTGTTGCTGCCGCGCAGAAGAAAAGCGCAAGGCAGGCAGCTGTGATGATTTTTTTCATGTTTTGCTCCTAAAATGACTGAAATGAATATAAACAAAAACATCCGGCGTTCAACCGGATGCTCATATCGTGTATTTCGGGATGACAGGATTTGAACCTGCGACATTCTGGTCCCAAACCAGACGCGCTACCAGCTGCGCTACATCCCGTGATGTTCCACTACTATATACTTTTGCCGCAGTTTGTTCAAGTGCTAAAGCGGAATTTGAGTGCAAAAAAAGCGAGAATGTGGAACAATGCAAACTTTTTTGTGCCGGATTCAAGCCGTCTCAGTCCATTTTTTGTTCCGTGTTTTTTATGTACGGCTTGGTGAACTTGAACCACGCGGGTGCCGTGCCGCTTATGTGCCAGCCACCGTCATAAAATCCGTTCTCGTTTGCTGTAGGCGCAACAAAAATCACTTTTGCAGGGTTCTGTGTGTCGTATAAAAACGAATTTGACGTCCACGTTCCGTGTTTTTTTCCGGCAAAGCCCTGCTGCTCCGTTTCCGGCGTATAGAACGTGAATTTGTAGCGCCCGCGCCTGATGGTAAGGTGCATGGCCATTCCCCCTGAAAGATAATACTTTTTCCTGTAGAAATTCACTTTGTCCGGAATTGACACCCATTCGTAGGTTGCCTTTACCGCCGTGTAAGTTACGTCGTTTCCTTCCTCATCCAAAATCTCAAGAAAGCAGCGTATGTCGTTCATTGTTCCCGTGTTTTCTGGTCGGTAGATGATAAGCTCCCACGGATTGTGGTGCAGAGGTTCCATTTCTGCAAAAAGGTGAGCGGTTGCTGTCAGCGTAAAAGCGGACAGAAGCAATGCTTTGAGCGCAAATTTTTTCATTCCTCAATATTATACGAAATGCGTGGAGCAGACAATTTTTTTGTGCAAAGTTTTTTTCTCAATCATATAATTTTCATGCAGAACTTATTCTATTGTAAGCCTTGCAATTGAAAAAGAATGGTCAGAGCGCTATACTGAATAAATAATAACTATTATAGAATAAAGGTGAAGGTATATGGCTGACGAAGATGTTCAGATTATCCGGCACAGTTGTGCTCATGTTATGGCAGAGGCTGTCCTCAAGGTATTTCCCGGAACGAAGATTGCTATCGGTCCTGCTATTGAAAACGGTTTTTATTACGATTTTGAATTTCCGGCTGACCATAAGATAACCGAAGATGATTTTGCGGCGATTGAAAAGGAAATGCGCCGTATTATTGCAAGCGGCGCGGAATTCGTGCGGAAGGAAGTGTCAAAGGCAGAGGCGCTTTCTCTGTTTGCCGACCAGCCGTATAAAATAGAGCTTATCAATGACCTGCCGGAGGGCGAGGTTATTTCCACATATGAGCAGGACGGATTTTTGGATTTGTGCCGCGGACCTCACGTAAAGACCACGAAGGAAATAAACGCACAGGCGTTCAAACTGCAAAAGCTTGCCGGTGCGTATTGGCGCGGAGATTCCAGCCGACCCATGCTTACCCGCATTTACGCGCTCTGCTTTGCAAAGCCGAATGAATTGAAGGATCACCTTACCATGCTTGCTGAGGCAGAAAAGCGCGACCACCGCAAGCTTGGAACTGAGATGGATTTGTTCCATATTGACCCAGAGGATCCAGGACAGATTTTCTGGCACCCGAACGGATGGACGATGTATACGGTCATTCAGGACTACATGCGCAAAATGGTTCGCCGCGACGGCTATCAGGAGGTGAACACTCCTGCCATCATGCCGCGCTCCCTGTGGGAACGGAGCGGTCACTGGGGACATTACCAGAAGAACATGTTCATTACAGAAAGCGAGAAGCGCCTTTTTGCAATCAAGCCGATGAACTGTCCGGGCGCGCTTGAAATTTTCAAGAGCAAATTGCGCTCCTACAAGGATCTTCCGCTTCGCCTTGCGGAATTCGGACATGACGTCCGCAACGAGCCAAGTGGCACCCTGCACGGAATCATGCGCGTGCGCGGCTTTGTTCAGGATGATGCGCACATCATCTGTACGGAAGAGCAGGTTGGCTCAGAGGTTGCAAAATTCTGCAAGCTGCTCAAGACTGTTTACCATGACTTTGGCTTTGATGATTTGGTCGTAAAATTCTCCACGATGCCGGAAGACCATGTTGGCGACCTTGCAACATGGGAACGGGCAGAAAAGGCTCTTGCCGACGCTTGCCACGAGGCCGGCCTTGAGTACGAGATTCAGCCGGGCGAGGGCGCTTTCTACGGTCCAAAACTTGAATTCAAGCTGTTTGACTGCCTTGGACGTGAATGGCAGTGCGGTACGATTCAGGCTGACTTCCAGCTTCCGAGTGCGGAACGCTTGGACGCAACCTACGTTGGCGCAGACAATCAGCGGCATCACCCGGTGATGCTTCATCGTGCAGTTCTAGGCTCTTTGGAACGCTTCCTTGGCATTCTTATTGAAAACTTTGCCGGCGCGTTCCCAACGTGGCTTGCCTTTGAGCAGGCTGCGGTCGTTCCAGTTTCCGGCGATTTTGCAGACTATGCGCAGGAGGTCAACGATTTGCTGCTTGCTTCTGATATCCGCTCTCATGCCTACGTGAACGATGACAACATGCGCCAGAAAATCAAGGTAATCACCAAGGAAAATAAGACACCGTATATTCTTGTTGTCGGCGAGAATGAAAAGAATGCCCGCACTGTTACGGTACGCTTCCGCCAGTCGAGCGGTCTTGAGCAGAAAACGATGAAGATTGAGGAATTCATTGCGTATGTTCAGGAAAAAGTTAATACTCACTTTATCGGAATCTAAGCGGAATGAATGTTGTTGAGCAGAAAGACAAGGATTTAGCCGCGCATCTTGCCTCCATTCAGAAGGACGAGATGACAGTATTCGTTATGGCTGATGGGCGGATTCGCGGGGCGCTTTTTAACGGCTCTGAATTTGTGAATCGCCTGCACCTTCAGCATGGGCTTGGAATTCTTGAGACTATGATTCTGGGGCAGGCGGCGCTTGGTGGCGCGCTTATGATTCCTATGATGAAGGGCGAGGAGCATATCGTCTGGCGGCATGAGGTGTCCGGACCTGCACAGGGATTTTCCATCGAGGCGGATTCGCGCGGTTTTGTGCGTGGCTATCTGTTCAATGAGCGGATTCCTGTAACAAAGCCGCTTGAAAACTGGAGCCTCAAGCCCTTTTTGGGCGAAGGCACAATGACCGTTTCCGTCTTGCGTAAGGGCGATAAGGAACCGTTCTCCAGCTCCGTTCAGGTCGATTCTGGAAACATTGCCGAGGATCTTGCCTGGTATTATAAGCAGAGCGAACAAATTTCAACGGCATTCAATACATCCGTTCAGATGGATAAAATGGGACGCGTCATTGGTGCCGGCGGAATGTTCCTTCAGATTATGCCGGAGACAGGTGGCTCAAAGGTAAGCGGAGCGGCAAAATCAAGCTCTTCTGATGCAAAAGAAAACGAGGCATTGCTTTCACGCGCGGAACTTGCTTTCCGTACGTGTCCGTCGCTCGGTCAGTGGTTTGCAGAAAAGGGTACTCACGAGGATTTAGTATACGGTCTTTTCCGTGAATTTAAGCCTTCCATTGCCGTACGACGCAAGATTACGTTCTCTTGCCCTTGCAATGAGGAAAACTACATAACGCATATCCGGTCTCTGCCACAGGCTGAGCTTGAGGATATCCGCAAAAATGGACCTGATCCGCTTGAAATCTGCTGCCGTAACTGCGGAAGCGTGTATCATATTCCTGTCTCAAAAATTTAGAACCAGCAGAGGAGGAAGTTTATGGTTCTTTCTATTTATAAGCGACCATGGATAATCATTTCGATTTGTGCGCTGATAACGATGTTCTTTGCGCTTCAGCTGCCTAAACTTCGTATTGAGAACGATGCGATGTTTGAGTATCTGCCACATGATACGGCAGATTATCAGCGGCTTCTTCAGGCAGAGGAGGATTACGGCAGCGTCTATTCCATCGGAATTTCCCTTGAGACGGATGCGAGCTCATTTTTTACGCCTCAAAACCTGACCATCGTAAATCGGATTACAAAGGATTTGGAATTCCTTGATAACATTGACAACGTGGATTCCCTTACGAACATTGATTATGTGTGTGCGGAGGACGGAAGCCTTGTTTCCTCAAATCTTGTGCCGGAGGATTTGTTTACCTCTGACGACGACGGAAGCGAATACTTCTGCGGTACGGACGATGATATTCAGAATATAATCGAAAAGCTCGGCTCGTGGCGCGAAATGTACAACCGCGTCATCGTCTCAGATGACTACCGCGCGGTGCAGTTCGCGCTCCGTTACATAAATAAAAAGGAAAATGCCGCCGGTGATTTGGTGCGGCTTTCTGGCAATGAGCGCCTATCTAGCCTTGCTGAAATTGAAGCCATCGTGGAGCGCGCAGTCGAAGGCTCTTCGCTCCATTATACGATATACGGCGACCCTGTCATCTCTAAGAATTCCCGTATCTTCATGCTGAGAGATATTTTCAGCCTGATTCCTATGGTCGTGCTCATCGTTATCATCAGTCTTTTTGTCTCGTTCAAAACTGCGGATGGAACCGTGCTGCCGCTTCTGACCGTCCTTATGGCGGCAATATGGTCGTGCGGACTTATGGCGTTGCTCGGCGTTCAGTTTTCGATTATTTCCAGCGTCATTCCTGTTGCCCTTATTGCCGTGGATTCCGCATACGGAATTCATGTGCTGACGCACTATTATATTGCCCTTGACAAGGTTGAGGGCGAGCTTACCAAGGAAAAGCATGCTGAAGCGATTATGGCTGGCGTGCGCGACGTGTTCCGTGCGGTGCTGCTTGCGGGCATTACGACAATCGTCGGGTTCATATCGCTGATTACGTCTCCGCTTCAGCCGCTTCATGGCTTTGCGGTGTTCACGTCCGTCGGCGTTCTGCTTGCGCTCATTCTTTCTGTGGTGTTTATTCCGGCTATGCTTATGCTCAAGCCGCTTGATAAGGTTGGACGGCGTTCCGAGCGTTTGGAGCGCATAATTGCAAGGACAAAAAACAAGGCAAAGAATCGTCTTAATCGCATAAAGGAAATGACCGGCTCTGTGGCGGCCAACAAGGAAAGCGGTTCAACGCTGTATCGTATTTACTCCTTCTTTGCGGGAACGCTTCCGCGGCTCGTGCTTTTGGTGTTTGTTATCGTAGTTACCTCATTCTTAGGTATAAAAAGGCTAATCATCGACACGTCGTTCATAAATTATTTTCCGGTGACAAGTAAACCTCGCATGGATGTTAACTATGTGAACGACCGCTTTGCCGGAACTGCGACGGTGTACATGCTGGTTACGGCTCCCTATGCAGAAGGCGCCGTTTCTTCTGATGATTCAGACACGGACGCCCTTTTGGAATTCGGCTTTGACGATGCAGCTTCTTCTGCGGAGTCTTTTGCAAGCGATTCAAATGATGATTTTGACTTTGGCTCGGACTTCGGCTTTGACTCTTCTGACGAGGCGGCGGGCGCGGGCAGTGTGCCTCTTACTGCATCGCAGGCGATGACGAATGTAGACGTGCTGTATGCGCTTGAGGGGCTTCAGAATTACCTTCAGGCGCGCAATCCCGAGATTGGAAAGGTCGTCTCATTCACGACGTTCCTAAAGCGCATGAATCAGGTTATGAACGCGCCGGGGGAGGGCGGCTCTGCTGAGGGATATGCGGACGCTCTTTCCAAGTCACTTTCCTATGAGGATATGCTCAAACTGCTTTCTGATTCAGTCATCGCTTCTGGCGGAGCAAATGCGTCTGTCGACGACGTTGTGGAGACACTCTCCCGCAAATTGAATTACAATGGTCTTGCCTACTATGAGGTTCCGCATGATGTGCGTAAATATCCTGTGGAAACAAAGGATGAGCTTTCTGATTTGGTCTCGCAGTATATCATGCTCCTGGGCGGAGACACGCTTGACCGCTTTGCAAAGCCTGTCGGTTCCTTTACGCCGTCTCAGCTACGCGTTCAGATTCAGATTCGCAAGAACAGTACCGTATTTGTGGGCAAGGTCATTCGCGATGCAAAAAAATACGTTGAAAAGTACTTCCCGGAAGGCTATACGGTTGAATTTACCGGAACCGGACAGATGGAATGTGTGATGACGGATTTAATCATACGCAGCCAGCTTATAAGCCTTTTGATTTCGCTTCTGAGCGTGTTCCTCATCATCTCAATTTCGTTCAAATCCGGCTGGGCAGGGCTTGTCGGCATCATTCCGCTTGCTCTTACGATTTTCCTTAATTACATGGTCATGGGCTTTTCTGGCATTCGCCTTGACCTGATTACAAGCATAATCGCATCTGTTGCAGTAGGCGTTGGCATTGACTACACTATCCACTTTTTGGAGACGTTCCGAAATGAGCGCCGCCGTACTGATGACATGAAGCTGGTTCTTAAGGCGACGTTCACAAAGACCGGCAGTGGAATCGTAACGAACGCGCTTGCAATCGGTTTTGGCTTTCTCGTGCTCTGCTTCTCGCAGTTCGTTGTGCTCCGCTATATCGGCATTCTGGTTGCAATAGTCATGTTCACAAGCTCATTGCTTGCGCTTACTATAATTCCTGGCATCCTGCATCTTACCGATCCTGCGTTCATGCACCCAGCCTCATCTTTAGAAGAAAAATAAGCCTGTCATCTACGCCAATCAAATTTTTGATGTGCGGGCAGAAAAGGACTTAGGCATAAAAAATCCCCGGCGCAATGAGCAAACCGGGGATTTTTTATGCCTCAGGCGTTCATTTAGTGTTTAGCCTGAAATCGTTTCAGCATGGCAACGGCATTTTTCTTTCCGTTGTAAACAAAGCCGCCGTTCCAATATTCAAGGGCTGCAAAAAGAGCGTTTCCGCCGTCCTGTGCGTCTGATTCCTTTGTCTTGAATGAAACGTAGTTCGCAAGCTCCTCAAAATTATTTGCATGAAGACAAGAAAGACGCTTTCTGTTGAATTCATTCCATTTTTCCAAATCCTTAAAGCCTTCGCCCTCGTCCTGAACGATTACATGGGCATGTGTCGGGCTGAATGAATACCAAACGGTTACCTTCTTGTTGATGTCGCAGTGGTTTCCGTGCTTTACACCATTCTTGATTACCTCGCTGATCTGCTGCTCAAGAAGGTTAAGTTCCTTGATTTCAGACGGTGCTGACTGCACAATCAAAAGGGTGAAGTAGCGTATCTGGCGGAAATCCGATGGGAATTCCTTTTTAAGCATGTTTGTCTTATCGAACAACGGGTCGTTATCATCTGAGCGCAATTCTTTGATTACTGGTTCTTCCATTTCTTATTCCCCTTTAGTCTGTTTATTCTTTTACCATGAGCAATGCTTCTTCAACACTGTTGGCAATAGGAAAATATCCCATGAGTTTTGTAAGCTCAATAACTTTTTTTACAGAGCCATGAATGTTGGAGATTGCAAGCTTCAGGTTCATCTTTTTTATGGTTGAGCAGATGTAAATGAGCGCACCGATTCCAGACGAGTCGATGTAGTCAACCTGCTCAAGATTGATGATGAAGACTTTTACATTTTTCTCAATCATCTTCATTACAAGTTCTTTCAGTTTATAAGAATTGTAGAGATCCATTTCTCCGTTTACATCGATAATGTAAACATCTCCATTTTTTCTAATCTTAAGTTCCATAAGGTCACTCCTTATCCCTGTATTTTGACAACCAACAAACTCTGGTCGTCATATTGCTGTGTATTGCCACAGAACTTTTTGATATTATCTTTAACCTTTGCTGCAATGTCTTTTCCGGTCAGTTTGCAGTTGGCTTTAATAACCTTTGATAAGTTCTCAAGAGAATATTGTACACCACTTTCATTGAGACATTCAAGTAATCCGTCCGTACAAGTGACCAAAATATCTCCTGCATTAAGCGAGACGTCTATGTTCTTGTAAACCGTTGATTTTTCCACGCCAATCGGCTCGCAGTCGGTCGAAATCTTTGTGATTGAGCCGTCTGTGGCAGAGTAGAGGAGAACGGGATTGATTCCGCTGGAAGCAATCTGAGCCGTGTTGTCCACGCTGTTGTAATTGATGAGCGCTACGCTCGCAAAATGATCCATGCTGTTCTTTTCGGAGCAGACCGCCTTGTTCACCCAGTCAAGGATTGTTCCCGCGTTCTGATTTGTGTTTGCCAAAAGCCGGAGCATGGCGCGCACCATAATCATAACGACAAGAGAGTTCATTCCCTTGCCTGCAACATCCGCCATGATGAACGTTATGCGATCCTTTCTTGACGGAATGATGTCGTAGTAGTCGCCGCATACATTTTCTGCTGCAAGCTCGTATTTTCCGATTGAGATTTTATTGATTGCCGGAATTTTTTCTGGAAGCAGCGTCCGCTGGAATTTAGAGGCGATGTCGCCTTCCTTTGTAAGCTCAGAATGCTCTGCGTAGGCAAGGAAACTGTTGAGCGGCTGCAATGCCGTTGACAGCGCTTCTGCCAGATTGCATGCCTTCTCAAATTCCTCGTCAGAGAATGCCTCTGAGTCCGGCTTTCGCGCAAGACAGATGAGAGATGTTGTCTGACCGGACTGCTTTACCGGAAGGAACATGTATGGACCGCAACGAAGGAAGTCCTCCGGTCCGTTCTGGAAGATGCGATGATCCTTTATAGGGTCCTTGATGTTTGCCGGCTCGCCCGCCGAGAAAATGTCACCAAAAACGTTGCCGCTCAGATTGAAATTTGAGTAACGGAAATTCGTTTCTACGCGGAGTGCCTTGTGCGGAAGGTCGTCTGGCAGCTTGTACGGCGGCGGAAATGTTCCTGTAACTGATTTTACGGCAAGGATGTTGTCGAATTCATCGTAAACAAGGATTGCACAGCCGTCAGCGTTTGTCTTCTGAACGATTGATTTATTGAAATACTCAAGGAATGCGGAAAGAGCGTCCTCTTCCTTGAAGAATTGCGCGGCTTTTATGGTAAGCTCGCGGTTCGTGTCGATGATATTGTTGAAGCGCGCTGCCTGCTGAGCCAGCGCCTCTTTGTTTATCGCGGCGGCATCAAGCGGAGCTTCCCGTTCCTTGCGGGTTGCCTTTTCTGCTATTTTATCTGCGTCCGAAACCGCGAGCACAAAGGCGTATGCCACGAACAGAAGCTCTATGAGCAGTGAGATGAGCACGAGATAGAAGAATCTCTGGTCAAAATACGTGTAGAGCGTGCCTACGACAAAAAGTCCGATGACGGGAAAATATATAAAACTGATTTTTGCAGTTTTTTTGATTTTTGCAATCAGAAGAAGGACAAAAAGAACGATTCCTGTTCCTGCACAAATAAGAAGCGGCATTTTTACGAACGAATCAATCGAATCCAAGATAATTCTCCTTAAATCTTAAAAACTTATTACCTAATTCTAACACCGAAATATTCAGCCGTCAATTTATTTTTGGGGGCTTTCAGTGTTGTTCTCGGAGGAAAAGGATGGCTGCTGTGTGTGCCGGGACGCGAATTCCTTTTTGAGCAGCTTTTTCTTGAATGCGTTGCGTATTTTGTTAAGGCGCGAGAATTTCTGTTCCTGCTGTATGCCATATACGACGCGGTCAAGCTGCACGTTCTCGCCAAAAAGGCGCTTCAGCTCGTCATAGAATCTGATGATGAACACGTACAGGTCGCTCACG
>CAKZZR010000145.1 GCA_937885475.1 uncultured Treponema sp. | reverse complement strand
GCAAGCTAGCTTGCGGTTTTGAAGGATGAACTTCGACTGAAAGCTATTTTTTTTATACCTAAACATCAAAAATTAATTTCCCTGCTATTAAGACTTATTACTATTTACAAAATAAAATTCCGCGCTATAATGAATTCATGACTGAGGTAAAGGTTCAGATTCGTAATACCGCGCAGCGGGCGTTGGTGCTCAAATTGATGGAGAACAATTTTGATCATCCCACTGCGGACGACATTTACGACAAAGCACGAAAAATCGATCCTCACATCAGCCGCGGAACCGTGTACCGCAATCTTAACTTTCTGGCGCAGTCAGGGGCGATTGCAAAAATCATGGTTCCAAATGGGGCGGATCATTTTGACAGCACACTGGAACGGCATTATCACTTTCATTGCGACAGATGTGATAAGTTGTTTGATGTTCCAAAATCGTGCTCGCCAGAAATTGATTCCGCCACAAGCGAAATGAAAGAGGAAGGCTTTTTTGTTGAAGGTCATAACCTGACGTTCAACGGAATCTGCCCAGAATGCGCAAAATCACGATAATCCGTCCTCCTGCCAGGGAAAGACGGAAATCGTTTATGACTTACAAATCCAACAGAAAGGAGCAAAACAATGGATTTAAAGGGAACACAGACAGAAAAGAATTTGCAGACAGCTTTTGCTGGTGAGTCAATGGCTCGCAACAAGTACACATACTATGCAAGCAAGGCAAAAAAGGACGGTTACGAGCAGATTGCCGCAATTTTTGAGGAAACTGCCAATAATGAAAAAGAGCATGCCAAAATGTGGTACAAGCTTTTGAACGGCGGAATCGGCACTACAGAAGAAAACCTCAAGGCAGCCGCTGATGGCGAAAACTTTGAATGGACAGATATGTACGACGGCTTTGCAAAGACAGCCCGCGAAGAAGGCTTTGAGGCAATCGCCAAGATGTTCGAGGGAGTAGCCGCAATCGAAAAGCACCACGAAGAGCGCTACCGAAAACTCCTCAAGAACATCGAGGACAAAGTTGTATTCTCAAAAGACGGAGATGCAATCTGGCAGTGCCGCAACTGTGGCCACATCGTAGTCGGCAAGGAAGCCCCAAAGGTATGCCCAGTTTGCGCACATCCACAGAGCTACTTTGAAGTAAGCGCAAACAACTACTAATCTTTCATATAAGAGGGGCGCCTGCCCCTCGCTACAAACTAAACGGTAATATGCTTCGTGCTCTTACGAGTCTACAAGTTCAATCACCGTTTAGTTTTCCGCTACCCCCTCTAACGGGGCTCCCGCCGCCGCGATTTGTACCTCCAAAAAATAATCTTGACTGTACGTATAAATCATCCTATATTGTACGTATAGGAGTTTCGTATGGAAGCAAAACTGACTTTAAAATTGAACGAAAATTCAATTTCCCGGGCAAAGGAATATGTTTCTTCTATCGGTTCATCTCTTTCTGCTGTCGTGCAGGGATTTTTTGATTCCCTCACATCTGAAAAAGATGCACCTGGTTTTGTTTATGGTCCTATAGTTTCTGAATTGTCAGGTCTGATTCATTTGGAAAAAGATTTTGATTACAAGTCAAACTATGCTTCCTATCTGGAACAAAAATATGAATAAAGTTTTTGTTGATACCGATGTTATTCTGGATTTGCTTGCACAAAGAATTCCGCATTTTCATTTTTCAGCAGTCCTTTTTACTTTTGCAGAGATGAAAAAGATTGAGCTTTATACTACACCGTTAATTCTTGCCAATACGTTCTATATACTCCGTAAGCAGCTCGGAAGTGAAGGTGCTAAAAATGCCGTCAGAAAATTGCGCATTCTGCTCAGAGTCATTGACTCAAGCGAGTCAGTCATAGACAAGGCATTGAATTCTTCTTTTACGGATTTTGAGGATGCGATTCAGTATTACACGGCATTGGAAAAAGATATACATGTGATTTTAACCCGCAATCTGCGCGATTATAAAAATGCCTCCCTTATAGTTCAAACTCCTGAAACCTTTTTAGTGGCAAATAAGTTGATTTGATGTTCCTTTAGGGCAAAAGCATTATAAATTTTTTAAGCAATAAGTTACGGATTATGTAAATAAAATAACGCGAAGGAGAAGATTTGTTTTTCAAAATCACTCTGACTTTAGCTGTCGCTCTAGCGACAATTCAATAGTTCCTTTGCTAAAGTCAGCGTGAAGCCGGCTAGCCGGCGGTTTTGCAAAACAAATCTTCGACTGGGAGCTATTTTTTTATGAAATTTCAAGTTTGGCTATATTAGAAATTTTATAATGCGTTTGCCATGGATGTTCCTTCTTCCCCAAACACAATTAATCTGCTATTTTTCTACTTATGAACGAAACAGAATCAGCTATGAATCAGAACGACCTTGGCATTGGCGAAAAAACAGCCCTCGTTGCAATTTTGGGCCGCCCTTCCTGTGGTAAGTCCACTTTTATGAATACCGCTTGCCAGGAGCCTGTAAGCATTGTTTCTCCTATTCCTCAGACAACACGCAACGCAATCCGCGGAATCGTGAATACGTCGCTTGGTCAGCTGGTTTTTGTTGACACTCCCGGCTATCATGAGTCAGACAAAAAACTGAACCTTCGCCTTAAGGCCGTTACAGAGGATACTCTAAAGGACAGCGACTGCATCCTGTATATAATTGACACTACCCGCGAGCCCGGAAGCGAGGAGCAGATGAACGCCTCCCTTGCCGCAAAATATGCGGACCGCCTGGTGGTCGCGCTCAACAAGATTGATTCTCCTGAGTCGCATACTGCCTCGTGCCGCATGTTCCTTTCGGAATATCTGTCTTCCCTGCCTGCAGAGCGCATTTTCGAGATGTCCGCAAAAAATGACGAGGGCATAAACGAGGTTCTGCGCGCGCTCTATGCCATTTCGCCGGTGGCTCCTCCGCTTTATACAGAGGACATGTACACTGACCAGAACATCGCTTTCCGCATCTCGGAAATTATCCGCGGCGAGGCTTTTGAGCGCCTGAGCCAGGAGCTGCCGCATTGCCTTTATGTTTCCGTTTCGGACATTGAGAACCGTGGAACCAACGGAAAACTGTGGGTGCGAGCTTTTCTGTGCGTTGAGCGTGAAAGCCAGAAAGGCATGGTGATAGGAAAGGGCGCTTCAATGATAAAGGCTATCCGCATGGCATCAATAAAAAAGATTGCACAGGTTTTTCCGTTCAAGATAGACCTTGACCTTCAGGTTAAGGTAGACAAAAACTGGCGTCAGCACGACGTTACGCTTACAAAATTGATACTGTAATTCCTTGTCAGAAAAGGAAAAAGACATAATTGTCCTCAAATTGCGCATATTATCAATGGAAATATTGGCGCTTATGTGGTAAAATCCTTGTTCATGGACACTTTGCAGATTTTTGAGGGAAAACCACAGACGTTAGGTGCTGTGCCTTTTAATGACGGTGTTAATTTTGCAGTGTACAGCAAAAATGCCACCAGAGTAGTTCTTGATTTGTTTGATTCTGCCAATGCTAAGCAGCCGTACACATCAATTGAATTCGACCCAATAAAGAACCGGACGGGTAACGTCTGGCACATCTATATAAAGGGGCTTTCCAAGGGCGCGATATATCTGTACCGTGTTGACGGTCCCTATAATCCGCCGGAAGGACACCGCTTCAATTTTAACAAATACCTTATCGACCCATATGCAAAGGCTCTTACGCCAGGTTCCGTGTTCCGCTCGTATAACAGGCAGCGGGAGCAGGGGCTTGCTGGCATTGAGAACGGCAAACTTTCTGACATTTCGGACTTTCCTAAATGCGTCGTTGTTGAGGACATTGACTTTGACTGGCAGGGCGACAAGCCTCTGAACATTCCGATAAGTGAGACGGTGATTTATGAGGCTCATCTTAAGGGCTTTACCGCATCGGCAACGTCGGAGGTTTCCTGTCCGGGAACGTACAAGGGAATCACGGAGAAAATTCCGTATTTGAAGGAGCTTGGCATTACGTCAATAGAGCTGCTTCCTGTTTTTGAATTTGACGAGAATGAGAACGGCAACGTGAATCCAAGGACAGGCGAAAAGCTTACGAACTTCTGGGGCTACAGCACGATAAACTTTTTTTCGCCCAAAACATCCTATTCTTCGGATCAGACTCCGGGCGGTTCCGTGCGTGAATTTAAGGAGATGGTGCGCCAGTTCCACGCGGCGGGCATAGAGGTCATTCTTGATGTCGTATACAATCATACGGCGGAAGGCAACGAGCATGGCTATACGTTCAGCTTCCGGGGCTTTGAGAATTCAACCTATTACATGCTTCTGAACAACGAGAAGCAGTATTACCATAATTTTTCCGGCTGCGGAAACACGCTGAATGCGGCGCATCCGGTAACGACGCGTTTTATTTTGGACAGCTTGCGCTATTGGGTAAGCGAGATGCACGTTGACGGCTTCCGCTTTGACCTTGCGGCAGCGCTCTGCCGCGACCGCAATTCGTACTTGCAGGGCATGCCGTTCCTTATTGACGCGATTTCTGAGGATGCCATTTTGAATAAGACGAAGGTCATTGCAGAGCCTTGGGACTGCGGCGGTGGATATTTGGTCGGCGGATTCCCCGGTGGACGCTGGAGCGAATGGAACGACCGCTTCCGCAACGACATTCGGCGCTTTGTGCGCGGAGACGAAGGCGTTGCGACGGCGGCGGCCACCCGCATTGCGGGAAGCTCCGACACGTACAATCACAGCGGACGGCATCCGTGGGCTTCCATAAACTTTGTGTCCTGCCACGATGGCTTTACGATGAACGACATTGTAAGCTATAACGGCAAGCATAACGACGAGAACGGCGAGGAAAACCGCGACGGTACAGACGACAACAACTGCTACAATCACGGATACGAGGGTATTACGCTCAATCCCAAGATTGAGAACCTGCGCGTAAAGAAAATGAAGAATTTCATGCTCTGCCTTATGGTCTCGCAGGGCGTGCCGATGTTTGCCGCGGGCGACGAATTCCGCCGCTCCCAGATGGGGAACAACAATGCGTACTGCCAGGACAACGAGATTTCATGGCTGAACTGGTCATTCCTGCACAAGAATCAGGAGCTGTTCCGCTTTACCAAGGGCATGATTGAGCTTCGCAAGGCGCACCCGGTGTTTCGCCGCAGGAATTTCTTTTCTGGGCAGCAGGCAGAAATTGAGTGGTACGATGCAGACAGCAAGAATCCCGACTGGACCAAGATGAGCCGCTTCCTTGGCTTCAAACTGGTGGGGCGCTCCATGGACGGCGATGAAAAACTGAACGACAACGACTTCTATATTGCCGGAAATACGGACATCTATGACCTTACGGTTTCGCTTCCGAATCCACCCAAGGGAACAAAATGGTTTCGCGTGGTGGACACTTCAATCGCCGGAGATTTCAGCATTGCTGACCCTGGCAAAGAAGAGGTGCTTTCCGAGCAGAAGCGCTACGTCCTTCCTGCAGGAAGCTTCATTATTCTTATGAGCAAATAGCGGAAAAGAGAAGGTTTGTTTTCAAAATCACTCTGACTTTAGCTTTAGCGAAAGCGACAATTCAATACTTCCTTCGCTAAAGTCAGCGTGAAGATAGCTGGCCGGCGGTTTTGCAAAACAAATCTTCGGCTGGAAACTATTTTTTTTTACGGAAAACAGAACTTTTGTAATTCCGGAATTCTACAATGTGTTTGCCTTGTCCTGCATTCCGCTTGCACCC
>CAKZZR010000144.1 GCA_937885475.1 uncultured Treponema sp. | reverse complement strand
CATACCGGCGCATTCGGGTTGAACGCGGTAAGGGCGGGGGCAAAATCCGTCATCTCTGCGGACATCAGCCCGGAGGCAGTGGACATGGTCAGGCGCAACATCGCCCTGAACGGTGCCGAGAACGTCATGACCGCCGTATGCGCCGACGTGTTCGACCTGCTCAAGCAATATGAGGCAGAGGGGCGTAGGTTCGACGTGATTATTCTTGATCCGCCGGCTTTTGCAAAAAGCGCCAAGGCTATTCAAAAGGCATACGGTGGTTATAAGGAAATAAATCTTCGCGCAATGCGGCTTTTGAACAGCGGAGGAATTCTCATCACCTGCTCATGCTCGCACTTTTTTGACGCTCATTATTTTTACGATATGATTATGCACGCCGCAATGGACAGCCACAAGCGCGTTCAGATATTGGAAAAGCGCGGTGCCGGGCCTGACCATCCGGTTCTGCTTGGCTATCCAAAGTCTGAATATCTTAAGTGCGCGGTCTGCCGGGTGCTTTAGCGTTCTGCCGCGGCATTTTATGGCATAGGAGCAGTCTCAGAATGGAAAAAAACTCGTCCGTACCCTATAACTGCATCGTAGTACTCGGACC
Organism: uncultured Treponema sp.; assembly: GCA_937885475.1. Classification (GTDB taxonomy): domain Bacteria; phylum Spirochaetota; class Spirochaetia; order Treponematales; family Treponemataceae; genus Treponema_D. Next base: position 5,208 of record CAKZZR010000144.1, on the reverse strand, counting down.
TACCGCCGTGGGCAAGACCGCAATCGGCGTGCAGCTTGCGCACCATTTTGGCGGCGAGATTGTCTCTGCTGATTCACGCCAGACTTACCGCGGGCTTGACCTTGGCTCTGGCAAGGATCTTGCGGACTACGTTGTGGACGGCGTTCCCGTTCCATATCACCTTATAGACATAGCTGACCTTTCACAGGAATACAACGTCTTTCATTATCAGCAGGATTTTTATCCGCTTTTTGACAGCCTTATCGCTCGAGGCGTGCTTCCTGTCATCGTTGGTGGAACCGGCATGTATCTTGATGCAGTCATCCGCGGCTATGACCTTGTTGACGTGCCTGAAATGCCGGAGCTTCGTAAGGATCTTGCGTCAAAATCGCTTGAGGAACTGGGCGCGCTGTATTTGAGCCTCAAGCCCGACCTTCACACAAAAAACGACTTGCTTGAACGTGAGCGCGTCATCCGCGGCATAGAGATTTACTACGGAACTCACGGCGAGCTTGGAAAAAAGCTCAAGGAATCCATGTACCCGCGCCCCGACATACGTCCGCTCATCATGGGCACCACGTTTGACCGCGCGCTCGTCCGCCAGAATATAGAGCGCCGCCTTCACGAGCGCATTCAGCAGGGAATGATTCAGGAAGTGCAGGGCTTGCATGATGCGGGTGCTTCGTGGCAACGGCTTGAAAAACTCGGCCTTGAGTACCGCTATTGTGCGCTGTATCTACAGGGAAAAATATCTTCAGAAGAGGAGATGACGGAACAGCTTTTTATTGCAATCCGTCAGTTTGCAAAGCGCCAGGAAACCTGGTTCCGCTTTATGGAAAAAAACGGGGTCAAAATAAACTGGCTGCCAGCCGTTCAGGACAAGCAGACCAGAATAAACGCCGCCATGGAGTTGGCTGGCGAATTCTTCAAAAACTAAGCGCTTACGGCAACCGGCTCAACGGCCTCAATTTCTGTAAGGTAGCCGGTGCGGATGCAGCAGTCAAACAGTTCCTTGCTGATCCAATCTGTCTTTACGTCCTCATAGCCGTCCTGATCGCGAACAATGCGGATAACGTAGCCGTCTTCTTTTTCAGAAACGATTGTCATGTAGTCTTTTTTGTTTCCCAAACTCTTAAGTGAATAACTTTTCATACTTGATCCTCCCAAAAACGATCACGAAAAATGATTACATTTATTTGAACTACATTTTTATTTTCGGTATTATTTTTTTTGATGTTAGCGTTTTCTTCAAATTCTTCACTTTTTGACGCACATTTTCACGTAAATTCAGGCGATTTTTCTTCTTTTTCAGGGGAATACAGGGGCATAGCGTGCGCGGTAACGCCAAAGGAATGGCAAGAGGCGGATTCGGTGCTTTTGCCTGCGCATGGAGTCCTACGGTCATTCGGTGTGCATCCGTGGACGCCTTCCGACCAAGCACTCTGCTTTTTGGAGCGGCTTTTGCAGGAAGGCAGGCTGTGCGCTGTGGGCGAGGCGGGGCTTGACTTTTTTACCCCGAATCTGGCAGCCTCTGCAGACGAGCAGCGGCGCTTCTGGCATGCACAGCTTGCGCTTGCCGGGCGGTTTTCGCTTCCGCTTGTGGTTCATGCGCGTAAGTCTCTTTCTCATATCATGCAGGATTCTTTTTTGCTCCGTTCGCTAGGGGCGGTGGTGTTCCATGGCTTTTCCGGCAGCGCGGAGGAAGCCGCTCAAATCCTTAGAAAAATTCCTTGCGCATATTTCAGCTTTGGCGCCGTGCTGTGCAGGGGCGGTAAAAAAGCCGCTTCATGCCTTGCCTCAATTCCCGCGGAGCGCGTGCTTCTTGAGACGGATACCGCCGGAACCGCGCTGCTTCCCGCCGTGTATGAGGCGGCGTATGATATCCGCTCTCTCACTACCGCCGGAGAGCGGCAGGACTTCTGTGCTCAGGTGCTTTTGAATGCACGGACCGTGTTCGGCTAAAAATAACAGCGGGCATAAAAAAGGAACGCTCCCGACGGAAGCGCCCCCTATGTCAAACAAATAAATTTTAATTTAGAACGGCTTTATGGTAAGGCCTACGCTCATCATCACAAGGTTCTTGTTCAGTTCCGTCTGGTATGTTTTGCTTACAAAATAGTCGGACTCAAAGTATTTTACGTAGGTTACGCCGCTTGTAAGCGTTGCAAACGGTGTGAATGAGATTTCTGTTCCGAACGCAGCCTGAAAGGAGTCAAGAATTGGATTGAAGATGTTGTTTGAGTCGTTCGTTACGCCCTGTTTGCCGTAGGCGGCACCGCAGCTTACTGAAAGCGCGTCGCATACGCGGTAGTCCACTCCGGCTGCAATCTCAAAGGAATCGTCGTAGTCGTTCGTTCCCAGGATGGAGTTGCATTTTGCGTTCTTGTTGAAGTAGTAGTTGAAGCTTGCAGAAACGTAGGTCGCGTCGTCAATCTGGTAGCCGGTTCCAATGTTCAGCACGGTCGGAATGTCGCTGTTGTAGGTTTTTCCGTCGTAAATTCCAGTTCCAATCTGGCTTGCCACTTTTGTACCCTTAACGTCGTCTACCTCGTATTCCATTGTGGTACGAACCTGCACCTGCGCAGAAACGTCAAAGCCCTCAAACGGCTTTACATGCACGCCGAATACCGGGCTTACGCCGAACGCTGTGGAAACACAGCTTACCTCGTCGTTTCCGGCTCCAAGGACAGTTTCAAAGTCGCTGCTGAGGAGCTTTAAGTCCTGCGTGCCTTCCAAAAAGCGCACTGCCGCAGAAACGGAAATAAAATCGCGGAAGTTGTAGGCAAGGCCAATCTGCTCGCCGTAGGTTATTGCGTTTATCTCAAGGGAATGGTTGTTTGCCGCAGAAAGCATGGCGCTTGCGACGGAGGCGGCTAGTTGTGCGCCGTCCCGTGCTTCTGCTGCCAGTGCACCAAGAGCTTGCGCGTTGGCTGTACCCTCTGCTGTTCCCAATGCGAGTGTTGCCGCTGCCTGTGCGCCAAGTGCCTGTGCTGTTTCAGCTAGTGATTTTGCATTTGCCTTGTATTCGCTCGCCTTTCCCAAAAAAGCAAGCGCTGTTGCCGCGGTACCGTTGTTATAGCGGAGCTTTCCGCCGCCGGCGTAAATGCCGAAGTTTGCAAAAACAGAAAAATTGCTTTTCTTGAATACAATGTCAACGTCAGGGTAGAGTACGACGGTCGTGTTGTCGGCGTATTCTGTGCCGTCGGCAATGACTGCGTTCACCGCGGGGGTATTGCAGTTCATCTCGTTCATGTATTTTTTGAAAATGAACTGGTTTCCTGCCTCAATGTACAGACCGTCCTGAAGGAAGCCCGTTCCCGCGATGTTGTAGAATGCCGCGTCCGGGCGGGAACTTTCTGTGTTCCGGCTTGGATTTCGCAGATAGCCGGTGCTCATGTTCGTCTTGTTTTCAATCCCTCCGGCAAAAACAGCTGCCGCTGTAAATGAAGCAATAAAAAATACCACCGCTTTTTTCATACATACCTCTTTTAATAAAATGACATAATTTGTGAAATTGTCATATCTAATTTAGACAAAATCTCAATAACTGTCAATATGTACGAAAAGGCATCATGCGGTTATAACTTTTTTTTCTCATATTTTTGATTTTTGTGGTATACTGTTTCCATGAATACACAGGAAAAAGCAGACGATTATAACGAGCGCGCCAAGAAACAGATTCGCACGAAGGCGTTTCAGAAGGGCGTGGAAGAGACGGAAGCCGCATATAAGGTTGAGATAAAGGAGCTTAAAAAAGAAAACAAGGCTCTTAAGACGGAGCTTACCGCCGTAAAGGCGGAGCTTGAAAAACTCAAAAAAAAATATAAGGTTCAGTGACACTCGTTCTCCATATCCTCATTATCCCATAAAACTTTTCTTATTCACGGAAATCAATTCTATGGGAAGCTGCAAAAAAAATAGCGCAAGGGAGAAGTTGCAGCCTTCAAAAACACCTTATTGAACTAACCTCGAATAAGTGGTATTTTTTTCTATAACTATAAACTTGAATCTTTATAAAAACACAAAAGAGGCTTATAAAAAATGGCAAAAGATAAGGTAATTTTGGCTTATTCAGGCGGACTTGATACTACGGTCATCATTCCGTGGCTCAAGGAAAATTATGACTATGACGTAATAGCCGTATGTATTGACGTAGGTCAGGGCGATGACTGGGAAGCAATCAAGAGCCGTGCGCTCAAGACTGGTGCTGCAGCCTGCTATGTAGTTGATGCGCGCAAGGAATATATCGAGGAATACATCTGGACAGCCCTCAAGGCAAATGCCGTTTACGAGGATGAATATCTTCTTGGAACAAGCACGGCTCGTCCTCTGATTGGAAAAATCCTTGTTGAGTATGCACGACAGGAAAAAGCCGTTGCAATCTGCCACGGTGCCACAGGAAAAGGAAACGACCAGGTTCGCTTTGAGCTTGCGATAAAGGCATTTGCGCCTGACCTCAAGGTGATTGCCGCTTGGCGAGATGACAAATGGAACATGGACAGCCGCGAGGCCGAAATCAAGTATCTTGAGGACAGGGGACTTGAAGTTCCTATGAAAAAGGATCAGTCATACAGCCGCGACGAGAACATCTGGCACTTAAGCCACGAAGGTCTTGAGCTTGAGAAGACTGAGAACGAGCCTAACTACAAGCACATGCTCAAGAATACCGTAGTTCCGGAGGAAGCTCCAGAGGAAGGCGAGTACGTTACGATTGACTTTGAGAAGGGAATCCCAGTCGGCTTGAACGGCAAGAAAATGGATGCCCTTGACCTTCTGAACGAGCTGAACGTAATCGGCGGAAGAAACGGAGTCGGCCTTGTTGACATCTGCGAGAACCGCTGCGTTGGAATGAAAAGCCGCGGCGTTTACGAGACACCGGGCGGAGCAATCCTTTATTTTGCACACCGCATGATGGATCACATCTGCCTTGACCGCGAAACATATCACTTCAAGCAGCAGGTAAGTCTTCGCATGGCAGAACTTATCTACGACGGAAAATGGTTCACGACGCTTATGGATTCCTGCATCGCCTTTATGGACAAAGCTGAGGAAACTGTTACCGGCTGGGCAAAGGTGAAGGTGGTGAAGGGTGCAATCCGTGGTGCCGGAAGCGGCTCAAAATACAGCCTTTACAACGAGTCAATCGCCTCGTTCACCACAGGCGAGCTTTACAACCACAAGGACGCTCAGGGCTTCATAACCTTGTTCGGCCTCCCACTCAAAGTTCGC
>CAKZZR010000143.1 GCA_937885475.1 uncultured Treponema sp. | reverse complement strand
GCATGAATCAGTGCGACATATTGAGCGCGACGCTGAACAACGACGGCTCCACGGCAAAATCCGCCCTGACGCAGGAAAAGCGCCTGAATATCCGCGGCGCAGAATACATAAACGTTGCGGCTGCGCACAAAAGCGGAACCAGCCGCCTTATCGTACAGACGCTCATGGAAAACAACAAGGTCTCGCCAGCGGAGCAGACGGAGCTGTTCCTTCAGAAGCTGAACGAAGGCACCGCCGCCACAAGCGAGAACGAGTACGCCTTTGCAAAGAGGGGAATTGCCGCAGGCTTTTCCGCAGTTACTTCAAATTCCGCGCAATTCATGAGCTGCCTTGCGCAGAACTGGGGAACAGAGCCGCTCACGAACGAGCCAGGAGCAAGGAACGGAACACTTGCGGACACAGTTCTTTCGCACCCGGCGGACATTTTTGCAGAGCCAACGGACTCGCTTTCGGATTTGTTGCAGTCTGCCCACCCATTTGTCTTTGTGCTGCTGAACACCAAAAACTTCACAAAGCACCGAAAAGCCTTTGAAAACGCCGGATACGAGATTGTCAGCGCAAAAAACAGCTCATGGTACATGCAGCAGCTTCAGAATGGAGCGAAGGAAACTGTTGCCGAAGAAAACGACCTTGAAAAGAACAGCCTTTTTGACTCAAAGGAAGCGCTTGAAGCGTTCATCACAGAAAGCCGGCGGACGCTTATGACGCACACGCTCAAAAATGGAATTCCCGTGGTGTTAAAGCATAGCCAGACGACGACGAATGCAGCGATTCTCATTTCCATTGCGGGAGGAAAAAAGCGCGACAGAGGAAACAGCGGGTTCGAGGAGCTTATGGCGCAATCTGTCGCCGTGAATTTGCAGAAAAGCTTGCAAGACCTCTTCTTGAACAATGTGCTTGAGACGCTTCCTGAAGCCGACGTGATTCCCGGAACAGAACAACACTGCATAACGCTGGAATGCAAAAGTGAGGATGTGGGGGCGTGCATCAGGGCGACGGGCGATGCGCTGATTTTCAGCGACATTGCGCCGACTCTTGCAGACCGGGCAGTATATGCGGCACAGACGCAGAAGCGCTTGTACAACGCAAGCCCGGTGAACCAGCTGACGTTCCGGGCGATAAAATATCTGTACGACACGGGCGCGGTGCGCGATATGTTTGATGCGGAAAGGGACATCCTCCAGCGCACAAGTTACACCGACATTCTGAACGCATACCCGCGTATGCTTGACGCGTCGCTGTACAAAATCGTGGTAGCGGGCAGCTTTGACGACGAGGCAGTTCTTCAGGCGCTTGAAGAGACATTCGCCCTGCTGACCGCGCAAAACCGCCTCACCTCGCCGCTCGCCATTCCCGCGCCGGACTTTCCCACAAAGCCGCGGCGGGTTACGCTCAAGCTGCGTCATCAGTTTTTTACCGATGTAAAGGCAGAGGATGCAGGACCAATGCCCGCCGTTCTTGTTCCGACCAAGGATTTTTCAGACCCGGTGCAATACTGGATGCGCGCGCCAAAGAATGGTACAAGGGAACGCGTGATTTTTGATGCTTTGCTGCTTACGATGCGAAGTCTGGTAGGAGAGGCGTTTGAGACGCGCCTCGTCATACCGGGCGGCGACCTTGACTGCGTGGCGCTCACGCTGCTGAATGTTTCGCACACCGCGCAGGCGGACGAAGCCTATAAGACGGTGGCGGAAACGCTGCTGCAAAGCATACAAAATGAGGCAGGCTTCTGCAGCGACATAAAGAACACGTGGATTCTGGAAGCGCTTTCTGAAAGCGGAACGAACCGGGGAACCGCGCGCCTTATTGCGGACGGCACGAATGCACAAAGCTATCTGGACGCATACCAAACGATTCTTGACGCAAGCAAAAGCGATTTTGAGGAAGTGTGCGCCGCGTTCATCCCTGCGGAAGCGCCGCTCAAACTGTATTCAGCGGACGCAAAAAAATAAAAGAACCACACCGTACCAGCAGCAGGCTTTAGAGGCACGCCCCGAATATCGAAATTGCTACGCGTGGCAACGAACAAAGCCGTACTCGTTAAGAAGCCAAGTCATGCGTACGTCGTTCTCTTCAACAGGAACGGCTTTGGTTATCACGTTCACCGGACAAACGCCGCAAAGCGCAGGCACAGAATGAACGCCCCACGGTGCGGGCGAAGAATCGAAAGCAGAAGCGTCATGCTCACCGCCTGCAGCCGCAGCACGCACGCCGTCAAGAACCGCGCCTAGGTAGCGGTCGTAATAGCCCTTGCCGCGACCAAGACGAGCGCCGTTCAGATTGAACGCAAGCCCAGGCACCAAAAAGACCGTACGGGCAGAAAGTTCGCGAAGCAAAAGCTTCTGCGCAGAAGGCGACGGCTCCAGTATGGAATACGCATTGTCAGCCGAAAAGCCAGCCTCAAGCCCAAGCCCCTGCACAAAATAAAAGTCCATGTCGCTCGTTCCCGGAACCATGCGCGGCAAGGCAACCTGCTTGTTGTCATTCAGTGCCGCGCGCAGAATGAGCGAAATGTCAATCTCATCGCGCATCGCCATATAGCCGCAGACAATATCAGCGGTGGCATACACCTCGCTTTGCAAAAAGGACTTCGCAACGGACTTAGCGCATTCCGCCGCAAGCTTCTCATCAGAAAAATAAGCTTTAAGCTCAGCCTTTGCCCGCGCACGCAACGCGCGTTTTGCCTCGGCAATTGACGGTGGCTGACCCGCACATTCCGGTTCATCATGACAACTCATGGCATTTTCCGTTCCGTTTAATTCATTCGCGCATAAAAAAAAGCCTTCCCATTTCTGAGAAGGCTTCCGGCTGCTGCAGGTTTTGAACCTGCGACACATGGATTAACAGTCCATTGCTCTACCAGCTGAGCTAAGCAACCATCATTCTTGCGAATGTGATAGTACTATATACTTTTGCATGCTTTGTGTCAACTGGTAGGAACTGATTTTCCTCGTTTTTCTAATTTTTTTCAAGGATGAATTCTACACGGCGGTTCTTCCAGTTGTTGTCCTTGTCCTTGTAGTCAACCACAAGCTCCGTTCCGCCCTTACCTTCCGTAGAAAGACGGCTTGCGCTTACGCCTTTCTTAACAAGATAAGATTTTACGAATTCCGCGCGTTTTCCAGAAAGAGGAATGAGCGCAGGTCCCCACATCTTGGGGTTGTCCTCGGTTTCCTCTGCCTCGTTGTCCGTAACGCGGTTTGCGTGTCCTACAATCGTAACCTTGTAGTCCTTGAACTTATTGAGGATTTCGGCGATACGCTTAAGAACGCGCTCGTTGTTTGCCGCAATCTCTGGATTAAGACCATTGCTTACCTCTGCCTTTGTCTTGAAGTCCGCGTTGTCGCTGCGGAAGATGATTGACGGAACAGCCATCTTAAGCACGTCGCCGTCGCGGATTACCAGAACGTCAACTGGGATAACGCCCTTTACGACGCTGGTCATGCCAAGGGTGTCAGAAACGGTGAATACATACGGATAGTCCATTGCAGACTGAACGCGCTCAGCAAAGCCGCGGGCGTTCTTCTGTGTGTTGCTCAGACCGTCCCAAATGATGCGCTCTGTAATAGAAGAGCTTCCGCTTGTAGTCCAGAACGGCTTTCCGTTCGGTGCATTGATTACAAATGACCATGACTTAATCATAGCCTTTGAGGTTCCGCTCAGACGGATGAACAGGTCATCGTCCGTACCATCGTTATCCGGGCTGAAGTATTCAGGAGCCGTCTTAACTGCAAGCTGCGGTGGAAGCGCCGTACACAGGAACGGAGAAGAAACAGAAGTTACGTGGTTACCCTTCTTATATACAACGTTAAGCGTTCCGGTGAAGGTTCCCTCGGCAACCTTTCCGTCCTTATCCAGACCATCCCATGTGATTACAGAAGGAAGGTTCGGGCTGTCCTTGTCAGACCAAGAGCGAACCGCAGTTCCGTTTTCGCTGCGGATGTCAAAGTTCCAAGAAAGAATTCCGTCCGCAACAGAAGCGCGGATGTCAAATTTCTGAGTGTCAAGCACATTGTCGCCGTTCGGAGAAATTCCTTCCTCCTCTGCGGTTACGTAAATCTTTGTATCGCGGCTGTCGAGCGCAAGGTTTGCAAGCGTCGTAGAGAACGCGTTTCCGGCATCGTCAGTTGCAGAGATGACAATAGAATAAACGCCGTCGGCAACCTTGTTTCCAGACTCGTCGGAGCCATCCCAGTCAAACTGCTCCTTTGCGCCTGTCTTGATTTTTCCTTGCCAGGTGTATGTCTTTACGACCTTTCCGCCTGCATTGCGCACCTCTGCCTTCCAGAGTTTTTCGTTAGAGCAGTTTGTAATTGCAACAGGAATCGTGTCCTGAACGCCGTCTCCGTCCGGGCTGAATACTGCCCACGGAGCCTTTGCCTCAAGGGTAGGAGCCACGGTGTCAAGCGTGAACTGCGGAGTTGCAACCGCGGCCGAAGAACCGTTGTCAGTCTTTACAGAAAGGGCAGCCGAGTAAACACCGTCAGCGCATACGATTCCAGAGGAATCCTTGCCGTCCCATACAAAAGAAGCCGGAAGCGCCGAAGAATCCTTCTGCGTCTTTATACTGGCACCCTTTGCGTCCTTGATTTCAAATGTGTATTCCGCAATCTGGTCAGCATCCTTTACAACCGGTGTAAAGGTCATGGAATCCTTTACCTTGTCGCCGTTCGGACTGAATGCGCTGTCGCTTACAGAAAGGAAAATCTTAGCTTCTTTTGTATCAAGCTCAAACGCATCCTTGCTTACGCTTACGCCGCTGTTTCCGGCAAGGTCAGTTCCAGAAAGCTCAAACTTGTACTGCGCGTCGGCAACCAGTTTTCCGCTCTTGTCAAAGCCGTTCCATACTATAGAATCAGGAATGTACTGACCGAACGTATATTCGCGTACCGTCTCATTCGTGGCAACGTTAAAGATGCGTCCCCGCCACTGAGGAACTGCGGCAAATTTACCGGCACCCTCGTCAAGAAGCGAAATCTTAACGTCAGGCTTTCCGGCACCGCCGAATGTCTTTTCTGAAACGCCAATCTGGGCAGACGGCTTTGTCGTGTCAAGGATGAATTCCGGCGAGCGGAGCGTGTCAGGAACATATCCGTTAAGGTAAGCGGCGTTTACGAGCGCCTGATATTTTCCCTGAGCAAGAACCTTGCCTGCCGCGTCAGTTCCGTCGAACACAATTTTTGACGGAGGAAGCTCCGAATCGTTCTGATTGTATTCGCGGCACACCTTGCCCTTTGCGTCAACAATGGCAACAGACCAAGAGGTAAGCTTGTTTCCGCTGGAAGCTTCCGGAACAGGAATCGTAACCTCAAACGTTATGTCAGAAAGCTCTGAATCCGTCTTTGGAGAAAAATATTTGCTTCCCGCAATCTTAATGTTCGTAGCAGGCTTTTCAGCAGAATAGATGATGTTGGAAATTCCAGCGTTGGATGCGTTTCCGGCGCGGTCAACGGCGCTTATGTCGTAGGAATAAACGCCGTCCGGCACCTGCTGGCTCAAGTCGTTAGAACCGTTCCATTTGAAGTTTTCAGGTGCGGAATCAGACCAGGTGATGGTGCGCACAACTTCGCCCTTGGCATTCTTGAACACACCCGTCCACTTGTCTTCCTTTGAACCAGACTGCTTTACAGCAAAGTCAGCCTTCGCACCCTCGCCAAAAATCTTGTCGCCGGGCTGTGTAAGCGCAATCTCCGGAGCCTTTGTGTCAACAACGACCGTGTATTTTTCGGTCTGTCCCTCATTGCCCTTCTCGTCAATGGCCTTCAGGTAATAGTAGTAGGTTCCGTCCGGCGCAGTCTCACCGTTATCCATGGAACCATTCCATACGATTGTGGATGGAATCTCTACGCCTACCTTTGGAGTTGCAAGCTGCTTAAAGAAGCCCTTTACATCCAATTTTGACGGAAGCGCAACCTTATTTCCGATGGTGCGCACAATCTTGTCGCTGCCATCAACAATAACCAGCTCCCATGATTTTACCAGATGCTTGTCCGCAATTTTAATCGGAATCTCAAGCTGGTCCTGAACGCCGTCGTTATTCGGCGAGATATACTGAACTTTTGTCTCGGCAGAAAGCACTGCCGCCATTCCCATCATGAGGAATGCAGATGTTTTGATTATGCGGTTCTTTTTCATCATTGCCTCCTGTTATTCGTTCCACAAGCGGATTACCGGCGGGTCTGTGTCCTGCTTGCCGAGCTTAAGATTTGCGCCACCGGAAATAGCGTTGATTCCGCCGTACATGCGCTTCCATGCAAGGGAAGCCATCATCTCGCTGTTTTCCCAGCTGTGGCTTGCAAGATATGCGTTGTTTGCCGCAAGATTGAATTTTACGCCGATTCCAATGGAAGGAATCAGGTTGTAGCATTTCTGCGAGATTTCAAGAATGTCGATTGTTTCGGCAACGCTCACAAAGAATGTGTCCTTTATGGAAACCTGCATTCCCAGGTCAAATGCAAGGTCCATGAACGCAGGAGCGGAAATATCAAACGAAGCACCGCCGGCAAGATCACCCTTCTCAAAAAGAACGGCAGCAGCACCGGCACGCAGTGTTGCGAGCGCCGGGAAGAATTCGGATTCCGTCGGCTCCTCATTATCCTTGTTGTACCAGTCAACACCGTAGGTCGTGCCGCCGAACGGCTTACCCAAATTCAAAAGCGACGCACCAATGCGGAAGTCCTTTGCAAAGCCAAAGGTTTCGCGGCGGTACAAAACGCCAAGGTCAGCGCCCAGCGCCCAGTCGCCGCCGTCGCTCAGCAAAAAGCCGGTGTACAGGTTAGCACCAACGCTCAGCGCGCTGGTAATTTCCTTTGCAAGCCCAGCCTTTACCGTAAAGGATTTTCCCAAATCCATGTCTTCACTGGAAATGAACGTTCCGTTCACCAAGCCCGTCGCAACGAACATTTTCATCGGAACCATAAGCCCGGTCTGGAACGAAGCGCCGGAATCGTCATCAAAGTCGCCCAAATAAGAAAAATCAAAATCCAGCTGAATTCGATCCTCGTAAGCAGTCAACGCCGGATTGTATACGATTGAACCCGGATCGGCAAAAAACAGACCGCCACCGGCTGCAGAAGAAGCAGATGTAAGCTGCCTCGGACCAGAAATACCGTACAAATTCTGACCACCGGCCGGAGGATTGTACGCAAACACAGAAGCTGCAAAGCCGAATGCAGCCATTGCTAAACCAAATCGTTTCATTACTACCTCTCTTAGTGTAATACGAATAGTAGCATCATTATAGCAGAAACGAATTTATTATTCTATTAGAAAGCGAATTATACATGGAAATCAATTTTTTGAAGACATATAGAAAAAAAAATAGCGCAAAGGAGAAGTTGCAGACTTCAAAAACACCCATTTTTGCTGCCGCGTAAGCGGCAAACTTTATAAGTTCCAAGACAAAAATGCGTGTAGCATGCTAGCATGCGGTTTTGAAGGATGAACTTCGACTGGAAGCTATTTTTTTAATACCTATACACCAAAAATTGATTTCCATGGAATTAATTCGCTTGCCGTTCAGTCTTTTATTATCTGCAAGCTGCGGCTTTGGAATTCGGGGAGGAATTTCTTTTTTTGTCCGCTTTCAAACTGAACGGTGATGACCGCCTCGCCGCTGTCGGCACTGCTGGACACAATCTGCCCGTAGCCGTAGTCGTCATGATAGATGCACACGCCCTTTGCGTATTTACGCAGAATTTCTGCCTTCGGACCGTCGTCCTCCGCGCCCGCGCCGTCAACGCCGTATGCCCCCGCCTTGCCGCCGTAGCGGTACAAAAGCGGCACGTTGCCCATCACCTTGAACACGTCGCCCGCCTCAATCAAAAAGCGGCTCGGCATCATCGCCTCGGTACGCCCATACAAGCGCCGGTGCGCGCAGCTGGTTATGTACAGCTCGTCCTTTGCGCGGGTGATTCCCACGTAAAAAAGACGGCGCTCCTCCTCCAAATCTCCGCCGATTTTGTCCTCACGCGGAAAAATGCCATTCTCCAGCCCGGTGATTATGACGCGCGGAAATTCCAAGCCCTTCGTGTTATGCAGCGTTATGAGCGTAACGCTGTCCGCCCCCTCCTCGGATTCAGTTGCAAGCGCTCGGTCAAGCTCTATCGCATCCAAAAAATCAAGCAACCCCTGTGCCGTACACGGATACAGTACCGCGTTGTTCACAAGCTCGTCCATATTCGCCACGCGGGAGGTGCCGTCAGCCTCGTCCTGCGCGCGGTGGTATTCGGCAAGCCCAGAATCGTCAATCAACTTCTGAATAAAAACGCTCAGCCGCTCGCCGCCTTCCGCCGTTTCCTCTGTCGTCGCAGTCGTCGCCTCGTCTTCCGCGTCCTCTGCCGCCTCGGACCTTTCACGCAGCATCTGGGCAAGACCGTTCATCAAACCGCAAAATTCCTTGATTCCTTCCTTTGCTTTTTTACTCAGGGATTCTGAACACGCTTCCGCAGTAGAAACAAGGCTCAAATCCTCGATAAGAGCGCCTGCCGTGTCATGCGCCGTCTGAATGATTTTTTCCTGCGTCTTTTCTCCCACTCCACGGGCAGGTTTGTTAACCACTCTCTGAAACGCAAGCTCATTGCGGGGATTTGCCAAAAGCGCAAGATAGGCAAGCGTATCCTTGATTTCCTCGCGCTCGTAAAATTTCAGCGAGCCGACCACCGCATACGGAATGTGGCGGTGCAAAAATTCGCTCTCAAAGCCAAGCGACTGGGCGTTCGTGCGGTACAGCACGGCAAAATCGCTGTAGTGCGCGCCGGATTCCACCGCCTGACTGATGAGCGACGCACAGAACCGCGCCTCATCGTCCTGATTTTCCATAAAAACGAGCAGCGGAAGCGAACCTTCGCCGCGCTGGGCAACAAGCGTCTTTCCAAGCCGGTCGGCATTGTTCCGCACGACGGCATCGGCGGCGGCAAGAATCTTTCCCATTGAGCGGTAGTTTTTTTCAAGGCGGATAAGCTCTGTTCCTGAAAAATACCGCGAGAAGTCAAGGATATTGCGCACCTCGGCTCCCCGGAATTTATAGATGGACTGGTCATCGTCGCCGACTACGCAGACATATGTTCCGCTGTTTTCCTCAACGCCGCTCAGCGCCTGCAAAAGCCGGAACTGCGCCACGTTGGAATCCTGGTACTCGTCCACCATAATCACGCGAAAGCGGTGCTGCATCTGACGGCGAATCTCGGCATTGGAATTCAGAACCTGTACCGGCTTCATGATAAGGTCGCCAAAATCCGCGTTTCCGCTAAGCTTAAGGCGCTTCTCATAGGCGGCGTACAGCTCCGGCAAGGAACCGTCCGAATCAAATTCGCTCAAATCATCGTCCGGCGTAAGGCAAAAATCCTTGCAGAGCGAAATTTTATGAGCAACGGCATTAGCCTGCTTTTTTGTCATCTGCGGAACAGCCTTCATCAAAAGGCTCGCGGAATCATCGTCATCGTACACCGTAAAATTGGCGTCAAGCCCGGCTTCCTGGCTATAGCGGCGCAAAAACCACGCACCGAACGAATGGAACGTCTTTATCATTGAATCCGCGGCAAGCGGCTCAAGATTTACCGCCCGCTCGCGCATCTCATTTGCCGCCTTTTTTGTGAACGTAACCGCCAGAATCTGCCACGGCTGGATATTCTCGTGCTGAATGAGATAGGCAATTTTTGTGGTGATGACGCGCGTTTTTCCGGAGCCTGCCCCCGCAAGAATCAACAGCGGTGAGCCGGAATGAACGACGGCCTCCGTCTGCTCCGGGTTCAGGGTCTCAAGATATTCGTATGCCATGAGCGCTCCTATGCGTCCGTCGCAAAGCGCATGGTGGAAGCAGGAACGCCACGGTTAAGCTCAGAATCAGCAACAAAAACGCCGTCCAGGTCAACGTCGCTTGAGGAAAGGATTTTTACGCGCACAAAACGGCCGGGAAGAACAAAATCCTTTTCCGTTCCAACGTCCTTCTCATAGCGTACGACCACGCTGCCGTCAACGTCCGGTGCCTGAAACCACGCCCTGCCGATTGCAAGACCCTCGTCGCCCTCAACAACTTCCTCAATCAGAACGTCGTACTCGTTGCCTACCCTGCGCTCAAGGGATTCGCGCGTAAGCTCCGCCTGAACGGCGCAAAGGCGGTCAGCGCGAGCCTTTGCAAGCTTTGCCGGAACGCGCCTCTTTAAGTCATAGGCGGGAGTGTCCTCCTCACGGCTGTACGGAAAGCAACCCGACCAGTCGCTTTTTATCGTCTTAAGGAAGCGCACGGTATTTTCCGCATTTTCATCTGTCTCACCAGGAAAGCCAGTTAAAAAGGTCGTTCGGAGCGCCGCATCAGGAAACACGCGGCGGATTGAGTCAACAAGGGCGGCATAGCGCTCAAAAGTTCCGCGCCGGTTCATCCTATGAATGATTTGGTCATCACCGCTCTGGAACGGAATGTCAAAATACGGAAGAAAGCGACTGTCGCCCTTCATTACGTCAAGAATGTCAGTATTAAAATGATCAGGGTGAATGTACAGCGGACGCACGACAAAATTGCCGTCCAAGGCGCTTATTTTTTCAAAAAGACGGCATAGCGCAGACTTTGCCGTGTCGCCGTCAATCACAAGGGAACGCCCGTCTGCATCAAAATCTGCCGCACCGGTGCCGTACGCCGCCAAATCCTGCCCGATGAGGTTGAATTCAACGATGCCGCGCGCAAGCAACGACTGCATTTCCTGTATGATTGAATCCGCAGGGCGGCTCCTCAGCTCGCCGCGTATAACAGGAATCGCACAGAACGAGCAATGATTTGAGCAGCCTTCCGTAATCTTTACAAAGGCGCTTCCACGGTACGAAAGAATGACGTTGCGTTCTCCGGCGCACACGCCTTCCTGCGCGTACACCTCCACCGGTCGGCCGCCCGCAAGCATGTTCCGCACGGTCTCCGCAATTTTGCTGAGGTTTCCGTTTCCAAAGATGGCATCAGCCTCCGGCAATGCGTCCTTCAAGGTCTGGGCGTAGCGTTCGGCAAGACAGCCCGTCAATAAAATTTTTGCATGTGGATAATTCTTTCGCGCGGAATACACCGCATCAAGCGATTCTTTTTTTGCGCTTTCAATAAAGCCGCAGGAATTGACGATGATAAAATCCGCCTCAGACGGCTCAAGCGTCTGCTCAAGCCCGGTTTCAATGAGGCGGCTTATGATAAGCTCACCGTCAACCTGATTCTTTGCACATCCGTGCTGGTCAATAAAAAATTTAGTCAAGTTCGATAACCACCAGCTTGTATTTTCCGTCCGTATCCTTAATCCACTTGATGTCCTCAACAAGAACCTGTCCTGCCTTACCAATCTCAAGGTCGTAGTTCTTGGAATCGGCTACAATGGAAATCTTAAGCGTGTTACAATTGCCCATCCACAGGCGGATTCCGTTGTTCGCCGTCATCGTAAAAACCTCGCCACTGGTAAAGTAGCTTTCCACAGGGTCGCGACGGTCAATGCGATAGCGGAATTCACATGAACCGCGGAAACTACCGTTAAGCGTGAACGGATACGCGCGGTTGTCCTCAAACAGGACGTGCTGCTTGTGATTTGACGCAATCTCAGAGGAGAACGGAATTTCATCCGTGTTCGTAGTGCCGGTGGCAATATAGAAGCCCTCGCCTCGCTTGAGCATACGCACCTCCGCACCGCGGGAAGAATCCGTTGCAGAAACGTCGTACACGTATACAATCATATCAGAAAGGGTGTCGCCGTCAATGTCAAGCTCGGTTTCCTCTGCCAAATCCATATAGAGCGTTCCCACCGGACACTGCAAGCCGAACGAGCCGGACGTACTGCTTACGGTAAGCACCACGTTTCCGTTTTTTGCCGGATACAGAATCTGGTCGCCCACATACAGCCGTCCGTTGAACGCCTTGTCGGTAAGCTCGTACTTGCGCACGGTTACGTTCTTATCAAGCACAATCTCGCTGTCGTCAACCGTTTTTTTAGAGAATACAAAAATGTACAGAACCACAAAAATCGCCGCAAGCGCCGCAAATGACGACGTAAGGATTATCGGCCAGAAAAACCACGGCTTCTCATGAACGATAAGCCCTTCTGGAACAGGTGATTCCTGCAATTTTTTTGCGCGGTACAGATTCAGAACGGTGTCGGGACGGACATTAAGGAATTCAGCGTAGTTACGCATGAAGCCCAGCATATAGGCTTCACCCGGAAAAGCCGACGTGTCCTCCTCCTCAAGTCCCTTTATAAAAGAAAGCGCGATGGACGTTTCTCTGGCGGCAGAATCCAAGTCGAGATTCCGAGCCTCGCGGGCATTTTTCAGCAGTTCTCCATAACTATCCATCTGAGTCTACTCCGAAAACAAGAAGTTATTGTAATTATTTGCAGAAGACGGCGGGTCATAAATGAACCGCTGGTCGGTCAAGTCCTGATTCAATTTGTAGTCTGTGAAATTGAACGTGAACGTCTCGCCGCGCGTGGTTACAGCCTCCACCCGGCGGATAAGCTTTGTTTCGGCATTTATAGCCAATTTTATGAGACTGAACGCCTCTGACGTGTTGCGGCGGCTCAAAAGCAGGTTGACGACCTTTTCTGTGGAGCCATTCTCAAGCGGAACAGGCTCCTGTCCTACCTCGTAAGAAACGGTGTAGTAGCGCGACATGAGCGAAAGTCCGCTGGCAGTTGCAAGCGTAGCGGCATTGCCCTCGCCCTTTACCGACTGCTGAAGGACGGCTGCCGCATCGGGAAGATAGACCGTAAGCATGTCGCCGTTAAAGCATATGACCTGCTCCTCCGGCACAGAAAAATCCATGCGCAGAAGATTGGGGCGCTTGTACGAAACCTTGCCGCTCATCTCCTGCTTGTCGACCTTTATCTCAAAGTCCGCCTCATAATCCTTTAAGTTCGCATAATAGTCAGAAACCGTCTTAAAATATGCGCTCGCCGTCGTGATTCCCTGAGCAAAAAACGCGGAAGCAGAACAGAAAAGAAGCATTCCGACGGCAAAAAATCGAACCATTTTTTTCATAAAAACTAGTATATTATAAGTAGAATTATTCTTCAACAGAGTTTTCCACATTTTCCGGGGAAGCAAGGATTCGGCAATGCGCCTCTCCGTGCACTATGTCGTAGAATTCCTTGCCTTCCATCGTCTCTATTTCCAGCAACCGGTTTGCAATGAAGTCAAGCAAATCCTTATGCTCAGACAAAAGGTTCTTTACGTAGGAATAGCGCTCGTCCATGATGCGGGCAATTTCCTCGTCTATGTACTTCTGCGTATCCTCACTGAATTCGCGCACAAGGTTCGGCTCGCCCCCGCGGTTACCAAGGACACCCTTTCCAAGCGTCATGTTACGGAACTTCTCGCTCATACCAAAGTCAGTTATCATGCTCTTTACGATTTCCGTAGCACGGGCGATGTCGTTAGAGGCCCCGGTTGAGATGTCGTCAAGCATGATTTCCTCGGCGGCTCTTCCGCCCATAAGGGAATCAACCTCGTTTATAAGATCCTTGCGGGTCATGAAATTCTTTTCCTCTGCCTCGCGGTACTGCGTAAAGCCGCCAACGCCATGGCTTCGCGGAACGACGGTAATCTTGTTCACAGGCTCATGCTCCGGCGTGAATGCCGCAACGAGCGCGTGTCCCGTCTCATGCACGGAAACAAGGCGCATCTCCTTTTTGTTGTCCTTGCGGCTTTTTTTCTTAAGTCCAATGCTTACCTTGTCAATCGCCTCGTTAAAGTCCTCCATCGTAACCTTCTTGCGCTTGTTGCGTACGGCAAGCAGCGCCGCCTCGTTCACGACGTTGGCAAGGTCTGCGCCCGCAAAGCCGGTGGTTCCGTGGGCAATGGAGGTAAAGTCAACATCGCTGTCAAGCTTTACGTTCTTTGCGTGAATGCGAAGGATTTCCTCGCGTCCCTTGACGTCAGGTTTTTCTACAGGAACCTGGCGGTCAAAGCGTCCCGGACGGAGCAACGCTGGGTCAAGGATGTCCGCACGGTTTGTTGCCGCAAGAATGATAAGACCTTTCTCGTTCTCAAAGCCGTCCATCTCCACAAGCAGCTGGTTCAGGGTTTGCTCGCGCTCGTCGTTTCCGCCGCCAAAGCCGTTCATGCGGCTCTTTCCAAGCGCGTCAATCTCGTCTATAAACACAATGCACGGTGCCTTTTCGCGTGCCTGCTTGAACAGGTCGCGCACACGGCTTGCGCCCACACCTACGAACATCTCAACAAAGTCAGAGCCAGAAATGCTGAAGAACGGAACGCCAGCCTCTCCTGCAACGGCGCGGGCAAGCAGCGTCTTACCGGTTCCCGGCGGTCCCACCAAAAGAACTCCCTTTGGAATTTTTCCGCCGATTTCGGTGTATTTTTTAGGCTCCTTCAAAAAGTCAACTACCTCAACAAGCTCATCCTTTGCATCGTCAACGCCGGCAACGTCCGCAAAGCGCGTCTTTACCTTTCCTTCCTCAACTGCCTTTGCGCGGGACTGTCCGGCACCAAAAATGCTGCCCATTCCGCCGCCAGCTCCACCGGTCATCTTGCGGAAAATAAGGAAATAAACCAGCAGGATGAGTCCGAACGGAATCACCATGTTCATAATAAGGGAAATGATATAGTTGTTCTGCTTCTCAACAAATTTGTAGGTTACGCCCTTCTCATCCAGCAGCTCGATGAAGCTGTTCATGGGGTAGCCAGCGGTGCGGTAGGTCTTGCGAGTCTTCTGCTCCGGTTTGAACAGAGCGATTCCCTTGGCGCCCGATGTGTCGGTGATTATCTCCGGCCCATAGCCAAGGTAATAGGAATCGCCAATCTCGACCTCCTGAATCTCTCCGCTTTCAACGAGTGCCTTGAACTTTGAGAATTCGATGGAAACGTTTCCCTTTCCCATGAACAGGATGTCTGCAATGGAAAGAAGAATGAGGATGAAAATCATGACGCCCCAGAAAGGAAAGCGCTTTTTTTTGTTGTTATTGCCGTCTTTTTTATTATCTGATTCTGCCAATTTAAAAAAGTTGTACGGGTCAAATTCGTTGTCGTCTTTTTTTGAATCTTTTTTGTCAGCCATTAAATAAAAACCTCAATTTTAAATATACGAATTATTTACGAAATTGTCGACACAAATAATCATAAATGCGGTATACTTTTCAGAATGAAAACTGAATTCTCTTTTATTTTAGAGCATATAGAAAAAGTCCTTGCAGAATTCCTTCCGGCTGCGACGAATGAGGAATGGCAACGGCTTTCTTTTGGGGCGCTCAAACCATGCGTTACGGACGCGCACCTTAAGAACCTGAGCGCGCCCTGCCGAAACCTTATGGATTTGGGCGGAAAGCGGTGGCGGCCACTGCTATTGGTTCTGTGCGCAAAGCTTGTGCGGGAATCCCGCGCGGCAACGCAGCCTGCGCTTACCGAGGAGCAGACCTATGCCATAACGCCGCTGGTGGAATTCGTGCATACGGCGAGCCTGATTCACGATGACATAGAGGATTCTGCGGACACCCGCCGCGGAAAGCCCGCCGCCCACATAACCTACGGACTGGACACCGCCCTTAACGCGGGAAGCTGGCTGTACTTTGAGGCGCTTACCTGCATTGACCGCCTGGACGCAAACGCCCAGACAAAGCAGAAATTCTATGCGCTGTACGCACAGGAGCTACGCCGCCTGCATCTTGGTCAGGCAATGGACATCTACTGGCACCGCACGCCCGGCTTGTTCCCCACGACAGATGAATACACGCAGATGGTGCACTGCAAGACCGGAACGCTTGCGAGCCTTGCGGCAAAGGCGGGCTTTATGGCAGGCGGCGCGGACGACGCTACCATTGAGAAGGCAGGCACAATTGCCGCCGCGCTGGGCGAAGGCTTCCAAATTCTTGACGACGTACAGAACCTTACCACCGGAAACCCCGGCAAAAAGCGCGGCGACGACATTGTAGAAGGCAAAAAAAGCCTTCCCGTCCTGCTGCACATACAGCAGACCCCGAGAGACGTGCAAAAGATAGCCGCGCTGTTTGCCCGCGCCGCCCAGGAAGGAATCGATTCCCCGGCGGTGGAGGAATGCATTGCCCTTTTGCATAGCAAAGATGCGATTACCCAGGCAATGGAACGCGGCAGACAGTGCATAGAGCAAAATTGCGCCGCGCTCACAAACTGCTTTGGCACGGCACAGACCGCAAGCGCCGCCACCAGCATAAACGAGTTGTTCAACGGAATGATTCTGAAATTCCAAGGCATGGCAAGATGACGGAAAAAGCAGAGCACCTGAACAATCAGGCAATCCGGCTTGCGGCAGACGGCGCATACACAGAAGCAATCGCCTGCTTTGCGCGGGCAATCACAATCGACAAGGACAACTCGCTTTTATGGTACAACCTTGG
This sequence comes from uncultured Treponema sp., assembly GCA_937885475.1. Classification (GTDB taxonomy): domain Bacteria; phylum Spirochaetota; class Spirochaetia; order Treponematales; family Treponemataceae; genus Treponema_D. The sequence goes on along the minus strand of CAKZZR010000143.1, from coordinate 11,962 downwards.
ACTCACCTATCGCGACGCAGGAAAATTGAACGACGCAAAGGACGCGCTCACAAAGGCACTTCAGATTGCGCCGGACGATGCGGACGTCATAGAGGAGCTTGCGCTCATTCTTTTTTCACTGAAGGACTTTGATACGGCGATTCAGATTTGCCTTGCAGGACTTCAGATGTATCCGGAAAATTCCCACCTGTGGAACACCCGCGGCGTATGCTTTTTTAACAAGGGAGACTTTGAGGAAGCGTCGGAAGCGTTTGAAACTGCGGTTTTTCTGAATCCCTACTATTACGACGCGCTGTACAATCTGCGCGACACCTACACAGAGCTTGGAAACCAGACCGGAGCCGCCGAATGCGCAAAAAAGCTTTCTGAAATCAAAAAAAACGGAGAAAACCGATGAAGCAGACGTACATAATCACTTCAATAGAAAACGACAGAATCTTTGTCATGCAGGAAAAGCACGCTTCAGGCTTTGGAACGCGCGCCCACGCGCCAATAGAAGTAATGAATCCAAAGCGGTACGGCGTAAAGCTAGGAAGCCGCGTTACCATCGGACTTCCGCAAAAGGCAGAAGCCATTCACGGAGTTCTTGCGCTGTTTTTTCCTATCGCATCGGCGTTCGCGGGGCTGTTTGCAGCGCCGTTTGCAGCGCGCGCGCTTGGCATTGAGCTTACGGAGCTACTGAAGGCAGCGTGCATAACCACGCTGTTCGCAATAAGCGCCGCAATCGTATACATTCAGTCCCGAAACACCAGCACCATCGTAAAACTACAGATAAAATCCGTACTGAGCGCGTAACGCTATTTCATTGGTCAAGCGCGGCCTCCGCCTTTTGCACAAAATCCGCGCCCCAATATTCGCAAAGCAACTCGCGCGCATCGGCAAGCAGCTCCGGAACAACTACGGCGCGCATCTGCTGCAAATTGTTCACAAGATACCAGCGCGTCATGGCGCGCATTTTGCAAACCTCGTCCTCGCACAGCGCGTGCGGGTGCTCTTGAATCCAGGTGGAAATGACGCTGAACACGCTTGCAGCAGAGCAAACCATCTTCCATTTATGCAGTGTGTCTATTTTTCGGGCGGAAGTCATGCCGCTGTTAACGCGGTAACGGTACACCACGCTTTTTATGCCCACATAACGGCGCGCGTTCTGCGCTAAAAAGAAAAACAAAAGCACGTCGTCGGCAACATTGCATTCCGTGTAGGGAATGTTTTGGTACGCGCTGAGCCATAGACTGCGGCGTATAAGCTTGCCCCATGTGTTCGCAGTAAAAAGACCTTCCATAAGCCAGCGCCGGAACACGTCGCGCCCCGCAACCTCGCCATAAAAAATATTGCCGTAGCGGTTTTCTTCTGCGGGAACAAAGGTTCCGTCCGCATCAAACGCGCCCGCCACAGACGTTCCATGCACGATGTCAAATTCTGTGCCGCTCCCAGCCCCTTGCGCGACCGTCTCGTACAGAGCCGTCAGAGCGCCGTCCGCAAGCTCGTCGTCGCTGTCCAGCTGGGTCATATAGTCTGCACGCGCCTCATAGCACAGCGTGCGGCGCACTTCTATAAGCCCGCGGTTCTGCTTATGCTCCACAAAACGGAAGGGAACCACAGGCAACTTGCGCGCGCGGCGGCTTTTGTTGCATTCCCTTTGCATGACGCGCACGATTTTTTTTGCATTCCGTCCCTGCGCGTCCTTGCCACGGCTTGCGTCGCTTACGATGACTACCTCAAAGCGCGCAAAGTCCTGCCGAATGACGGAGCGCAGGCACTGCGCCAAAAGCGGCTCGGTTGAAAAAACAGGGATACAGACAGAAATAAGCGGGGGATTTTTCATATTCTCAAGCTGCACAGAAAAAACGTTCCTTCATTTTTACAGAGAATCATGCCTTTTTTCAAGTAGGACAATGAATTTTAGCAGGGGTTCTGTATTATAAAATTCCTGATTAAAAAAGTGTTGATTGCCTTAAAAAATAGCTTCCAGTCGAGTTTCGTCTTTCAAAACCTAGGGAACGGCGGCTGAAAGCCGACAAAATGCTCCGGCGGAGCATTTTGAGTGAGTCTCCGAGCAGCTATGCTGCGAAGGCTCGCTCGCGTGCTACACGCTGTTTGTGTCATAGTAACTATTGAACCTGTCGCTAGCGCGACAGCCACAAACAGAGTGTTTTTGAAAGCCGCAAACTCTCCTTTGCGCTATTTTTTATAATTTTCGCTTAGTTTATGCGTTCAGAATTATAATGCTGAAACCCTGTGGATTTTGTGCCAGTCTGTGGTAAAATAGTTGGCATGCAGAAGATTCAGAAGGAAAGCGGCTCCGTAGGAGCGGCGGTGGCAGCGTTCAGCGAGCGGTTCGCGAGGTTCGTTAAGGCAACGCCGGACGCAACGCCCGCAGTACAGCCGGGAGCAGAACGGATTATAGAGGAACGAATTCACGAGCAGGATGCGGCGTTCATTCATTCAGTTCAAAAAAAATACGCGGAATACCAAAGCCCGCTTTCTGCAGAAACCGCCCGCGACGAGGCACTGCTTTTGAGCGCCTACACGCTCTTTTGCGCCATAAAAGAAGCGGAAGCCGTCTGCGAGGACGACGGCACGCATCTTGTCAGCCAAGGCATTCTTTCTCCGCTCTGCAAGAATGAGCGCTACACCAGCGGCGGCGATTTTGTGTACCTGCAATGCTGGCTTTTGCTGGAGCAAAAAAAGACGGACTACGTACCGCAATTTGCAAAGGACGCGGCAGGGCGCACGACGCTCCGGTTCGTTCCTGCAAAACACGCGCACCACACCCTGAGCGAACAGGAAACGCTCGGCACCATTCAACGGCTGTTTTATTCGTGATTTTGATTATTTTCTATAAAAATCCGCATTTTTTGCTCTATATCTGTTAAATTATTTTTATTTTTAAGGTATAATTAAGCCAAATGAACGATACCCCACCGCAAGCAGCGGGGTATCGTTCGTTCTCATAAGGTATTGCAGTCGGCTCTAATACCCTTTATACGACGCAAGCGTCGGGGTACTGCTTGCAGCCCCAAAGGGATTAGAGCCTCCGCACGAATAAAGAAGTAAGAGATTATATCATGCCTACAAACGAAAGTATCATTCCTGGATTTGATGACAGTTCAGACAAGACGCTCAGAATCACCCTTGACACAGAAGAGACTGTGCCACGCTGCATTGACGTTTATCTGCGCGGAAGCATTGACAACTACAACTCGGCGTTTTTTCAGGAACGGCTTGACCGCATCATAGAAGCAGGCTTTAACAAGATTATATTTTTCTGTTCGGCGCTGGAATATGTTTCCTCCACAGGAATCGGCGTATTTGCAAATTATTTTTCAAAGTTCCGTGATTTGGGCGGCAACATGGTTTTTGTGGAGCTTCAGCAAAAGGTGCTTGAGGTTTTTCAAATTCTTGGCTTCAGCCACATCTTTCATATCGTATCGAACGGAGAGGACGCATTGCAGGTTTTTACAGATCAGGACAAAATCATTCCGTCTGTATTTCCAAAGACGTTCTCCTGCCCCATCTGCAACGTACATCTAAAGACAACTCACGCCGGAAAATTCCGCTGCGCAAAATGCAAGGGCATTATTGCCGTGGACGAATCCGGGCATGTTACGCTATAGCAAAAGACGTTCCGCGCGGGGAATGCCAAGTTCGCGCAGGGCTTCAATTGATTTTTCCACCGCAGAATCCCACAGAATGTCAGGATTATGCGCGTCGCTGCCGGTGATGGCGGTAACGCCCGCCCCTTTAACCTTTTGCCAGAAGCGCGCGCACGGATACTGGTAGCGCTCGCCGTCAGGAAACTGGCACAAGCCGCGCCGGTAGCCGTTGGCGTTATGCTCCAAAAGCGCGCCAGTTAAAAGCGCCGCCTCTATGATGATGTCGCTCGCGCGCTCGTAGTCGTCATTCCATGCAAACTGATTTATGCAGAACAGGTCGGGGTGGGCAAGTATTTTAAAATATCCCGTCTTAAGCGCGCGCTCGCATGCGCGGGCGTAGTCAACAGCAAGGCGCGGGGCCGCAAGGCTTGTTACGTTGTGCTGCGCTCCATCCGCGGCGTTAAAAAAATGCTCGCCCAGCACAAGATAGTCCATGCCATACTGCAAAAAAAGCCTGTCATAATAACCGTCGCGCTCATATTCCTCAAGATACTCAACCTCCAGCGCCTTTAGGATGCGCACACGTGCGCAAAATTCCTGTGCGGCGGCATCAATATCGGCACAATACTGGTCAAGCTGGCAAAAGTCCATGCGGTAGCCAAAATCCTTGTCAGGGAAAGGTGCGTGATCGGAAATGCCAAGCTCGCACAGTCCGGCACGAACGGCTGCCAAGGCATAGTCGCGCGCGGCACCCTCGGCGTGCTTGCAGTAAAACGTATGTGTGTGGTAGTTTGCCCTTATTCCGCTCATTTCAGAACCTCCAGCCGCACAAAAAGAACTGCGGCACAACGATTATCGCAAAAAACAGCAGGCTGATTATCTGGAACGTCTTAAGGAAAGCAAGTCCGTTTCCCGGATATTCGCGCGCATACAGGCGCAGGTTTATGACGCTCGCAAGACTTCCGATTATTGAGCAAAGACCGGCGCTGTCAAGCCCGTATAAAAGCGCGGTAAGGTTCTGCGTAAATGGCCACAGCACGATTGACGCGGGAACATTGGAAATCACCTGGCTCAAAAGAATCGCCCACCAATACTCGTTGCCGCACACCGCCTTTTTTAGGAATGCGGAGATAGCGGGATTGCGGCACACGGACGACGAGAACACAAAAAAGCAGAAGAACGTAAGAATCAGCACGTAGTCCGTCCTTGCAAGCACGGCGCGGTCAAACACAAGCAACAGCACAAGAACGCCCGCGGCAACCGCAAGCCACCAGCGGGTGCGCGTTACAATCGTTATGATGACGGCGGCAAAAAGCACCAGGTACAGTACGCGGATTTTTTTTCGCTCCGGCACCCATTCTTCAGACACCACGGCCGCGCTGCTGTCAATATGCTCGCGAGGATTCTTGCGGAACAGCACGCTTATAAACAGGAGCAGCAGGGCGGCGCTTACCACCCACAGCGGCAGCATGTGCAGCATGAAATTCTGCACGCTCACCCCGCTCTGCGAAAACAGGAACAGATTCTGCGGACTTCCAAAAGGTGTGAGCAGGGAACCGCGGATTGCGGCGATGTTCTCAAAGGTCAGCACCGGTAGAATAAAGCGCTCCTTGCCCCCGGCACGCAGCATGATTATAGTCAGCGGAACAAAGATTATGAGCGAAACATCGTTCGTAACGAACATTGACGAAAGGAACACTGCGAACACAAAGAACGCGCACAGCCATTTGACTGACGAAATACGGCTGGTAAGACGCAGCATCGGCAAAAAGATATGCTCTTTTTTAAAGCCTTCCAGAATGGTGATGAGCATGAAGAGAGTTGCAAGGGTTTTCCAGTCGATGAGCGAAAGCGTTTCACGGCTGGGTACCGTTATGAACAGCGAAACGAGCGCCGCCAAAAGCGAGACGCTCAGCATAAGGTCTTTTTTAAATAGGGCAAGAAGCTTTTTCATTTTGCGCGGAATTTTCCTTAATGCCGGCTACTGGCGGTGCAAGATTATCGTCCTGCCGTCAGTAGGATAGCAGGTCGACGGCGAAAAGCGCACCGGCGTAAGAATCACGGTTGACGTGTCTGTTTCTGTGCGCTTGGTAGGCTTTGAGCGTCGGTTCTTTGCCGGAACCTCTACCTCATACGTTCTGAACTGCATGGCATAGGTAGTCTGAAGCAGCGGCTGCTCCGTAAATTCCCGGAACTGAACGATAGGAAATTCCCCCACGTCATCAAGAACAAACACCGCATTCGTTTCTGACTCACCGTTCACAACATGCACAACGCCTTCACCAAAACTGAACAGGCGCTCGTCGTCGTCCTTCCAGCGCGAGTTTTCTTCCATAAGGATCTTTGCATAGGCGCGGCATTTTTTTTCTTTTTTTGCCTCGCCAAAGGTGGACTGGAACGACATCTTTTTATACGCGCCGTCCCACTGGGTGCTTTCCTTGATAATCATTCCTACGTTGTCGTGAACGTGAATGTTCACTTCCTTCATTCCGGAAAGCATGATGTCAAAGCGCCGCTTCATGCTGGGAATGACGGTATTTACGACGGTAAGGTAAATACCGCTCCGACGCAGGCTGGAATCCTCCCATGAATACACGCCCTCGGTGTCGTCAGAAAGAAAGATGACCTCTTTTGAATCGTAGTCAAAATAAATGTAAAGCGGAACGGAGCCAGTGGTCGTGGTCTTGTACCATAAGCCGTTCAAAAACTGCGCGAACGTCTCAACCGTGCCGTTCTGAATGCGGGCAAGCTCCTTTGCGGCAATGCGGCTGCCCTTTACATGCAGCTGGCGCGCCTGTCTGTACGTTTGCGAGTCGGCATCCCACTTGTATTCCGTCTGAACCTGATTTACGCCGGTGGTATCGTTGGCATCGCTCTTGTCTGAGCTGTAGACCCACACGCTGTAGCTTGCGCCCTTTGCCTGCGAAAGCTCGTACGCCTCGGAACGCTCCGTCTGCAAAATAAAAATCGTTCCGTCCGAGCTGAAGTCGCCGATATTCTGAAGTTCCACGGAGCCACGACGCTTGCGGCACAAATAAATCCGCATGACAGAATCGCCATTGTTCTTCATTCCCTGGTATACAAGGGCGTTTCGGTGGTCGCCGATTACGTCAAGGCTGTTATAGGAGAAAGTCTTTACCTTTGAAATTTCCGTGGAAATTTCTGCGACGCGGTCATAAGCGTTCGTGTCGGGATTGTACAAGCCAACGATAAGGAACAGATATGGCGACCCTGCCTTATGCACGGCAATAACCTGATCGTCAAGGTTGTCGCCATCAAAGTCCAGCGTGAGCGTTTCCATGAGGGTTTCCGTAGGTCGCAGCGGAATGAACGAGGTCTGCACGGAATTGTCGCTGACGCGGGAGGAGTCCGCAGCCTCCGAAAGCGAGGACGCATCTGTAACCGGCGTGATGATTTTTGGGCGGGCGGCTTCCGGCTCTGTAAAGACAAACAGGCGCAGCGCGAGCACCGCCACCAGAACCGCGATTACCGACGAAAAAACAGCGACAACAATTTTATTCTTCATGCTATCACTATATAAAAAAAACGCACGAGCCGCAAATGACTTGTGCGTTTTTCTCTCAATCAAGAACAGGAATGCTCACTTGGCAAAAGATAAAAATCATCTGCACTTCCGCCAAAAGCCGTTTTCGTTCCGCATGAGCAAGGCGTAAAGAAATTATATACTGGTTGCTTCGCAACCCGCCTTGCAAATGCTCACGAAAGCCGTTTTTGGCTCCGTTCCGATGATTTTTATCATCGCTCAGACTTCCCTTTCTTTCATGCGGAAAGATTAGTACATTCCGCCCATGTCAGGCGCTGCTGGAGCGGCTGGCTTTGGTTCCGGAATGTCGGTGATTGCGCATTCTGTTGTAAGCAAAGTACCTGCAATAGAAGCGGCATTCTTGAGTGCAGAAGTTGTTACCTTTGCAGGGTCTATGATTCCGGCAGAAATCATGTCCACCCATTCGCCTGTGTAAGCGTTGTAGCCCACGCCCTTCTTCTCGTTCTTTGCACGCTCAGCGATTACGGCACCGTCAATACCTGCGTTGTCAGCAATCTGGCGGATTGGCTCCTCAAGTGCGCGGCGGACGATTTTGTATCCAACTTTCTCATCTTCGCTAAGATCAGATGGAATAGTCTCAAGAGCCTTGGCAGCCTCAATCAGGGCAATTCCACCGCCGGCAACAACGCCTTCTTCCAAAGCAGCGCGGGTTGCGGCAATAGTGTCCTCAACGCGGAACTTCTTTTCCTTCATTTCAGTTTCTGTAGTAGCACCAACATTGATTACTGCAACACCACCTGCAAGTTTTGCAAGTCGCTTCTGAAGCTGTTCCTTGTCATATGTTGAAGTAGATTTTTCAATCTGCATCTTGATTTCTGCAACGCGGTCGCTTATAGCCTTCTTTTCGCCGGAACCACCAACGATTGTAGTGTTGTCCTTGTCAATCTTAATAGTCTTAGCCTGACCAAGAACTTCCTCGCCACAAGATTCAAGCTTCAAGCCAACTTCCTCAGAAACTACGGTACCACCGGTCAAGATAGCGATATCCTGAAGCATATCCTTTCTTCTGTCGCCAAAACCAGGAGCCTTTACTGCACAAACCTTGATTGTTCCGCGGATTGTGTTCAGAACCAAAGTTGTAAGAGCCTCGCCGTCAACATCCTCACAGATGATTACAAGCGAACGGCCTGCATTGGCAACCTTCTCAAGAATAGGAAGCAAATCCTTCATAGAAGAAATCTTCTTGTCATAAATAAGCACGTAAGCATCGCTGTATTCAGCAACCATGCGCTCACGGTCAGTAACAAAGTAGCTTGAAATATAACCGCGGTCAAACTGCATACCTTCAACAGTGTCAACGGTTGTGTCCATGTTCTTTGATTCTTCAACGGTGATTACGCCGTCCTTTCCAACCTTCTCAATGGCATCAGCAATCAAAGTACCAATTTCTTTATCATTGTTTGCAGAAATTGAAGCGATGTTCTTTATGTCAGCGCCATCCTTCACCGGCTTTGAATTCTTCTTGATTTCAGCAACCGCAGCAGCAACAGCCTTGTCCATACCACGCTTGATTTCAATAGGAGTCATGCCAGCGGCAACAGACTTGAATCCCTCGCGAACCAAAGCATAAGCCAGAACAGTAGAAGTAGTGGTTCCGTCTCCAGCATCATCATTCGTTTTTGAAGCAACCTCGCGAACGAACTGAGCGCCCATGTTCTCATATGGGTCGGCAAGCTCAATGTCCTTTGCAACCGAAACACCATCCTTTGTAATCGTCGGAGCGCCGTATTTTTTGTCCAGCATGACCATTCGTCCACAAGGACCCAAAGTAACTTTTACAGCCTTTGCAATCTGTTCTACACCAGAAAGCAACTTTTTACGAGCATCTTCATTAAACAACAACTGTTTAGCCATTTTCTATTTAACCTCTTAAAATTATTTTCAGTTATACGGAAGCAATTACGCTCCGTTTGTTTAAAAAATACAAAAATTATCAGCAATCGGCAAGATTTTTTTTATTATTTTGCGCAAATTATCACCGCCTCGCGATTGTTGCACCACACGGAATAGGGGTATACTCTTTGCATGGCTACTTTTGACGAAAACACAGTGTACGTTCTTGATTCATATGGACTTATTTTCAGATGCTATTTTGCATTCATAAATCGCCCGCTTACAAATTCCGACGGACAGAACGTAAGCGCACTCTTTGGATTTTTCCGCAATCTTCATTATATATTGCAGCACTACAAGCCCGGCTGCATTGTTGCCGCAATGGACTCAAAAACAAAGACGTTCCGGCACGAGCTGTATGACCAGTACAAGGCAACCCGCAACAAAACGCCAGAAGACCTGCATGCGCAGATTCCGTGGATTTGCGAAATTCTTGAAGGGCTAGGCATTCCGGTATTGCAGTGCGACGGATACGAGGCAGACGACATCATTGCGACCGTGGCAAAAAAATGTGCGCAGAGCGGGCGCACATGCCGCATTCTTTCGGGCGACAAGGACTTAATGCAGCTGGTGAACGACACCACGCAGATTTTAAAACCCGACGCAAATTCCGCATGGAAGGTTACCGGCATAGATGGCGTTCAGGCGGAATGGGGCGTTCTGCCCGCGCAGCTGCTTGACCTGCTTGCGCTCTACGGAGACACCGCCGACAACATTCCCGGCGTGCAGGGCGTGGGCGTAAAAACCGCGGCAAAGCTTTTGAGCGAATACCAGAATCTTGACGGAATCTACGCGCACATTGACGAAATAAAGGGCGCTATGCAAAAAAAACTGATTGACGGCAAGGAGAACGCATGTTTTTCGCAGAAGCTGGTGCGCCTTTGCGACGAGGTTCCGTGCGGAAACATTGATGCCGCGCTAAGCGTGCAGAACGGAGCCTTGAATTATCAGAAGGCGGCGGACGCGCTGCTTGCCTACGGCGTTCCGGCGGTGGCACGGCAATACGCGGAGCTTGCGGGCGGCATCGGAACAACGGCAGGAACCGAGGACGCTGAAAAAGCCGCAAGCGACAATGCAGCCAGCACAGCATCAGGCGCACAAGACTCAAACACAAGCTCCGCAACTGCAAGCGGAACTCCCAGCGCGGGCGCAGACGCGCACACCGCCGCCACTTCTGCAAATGGTGCAAAGCCGCAGAACGGCGCAAAAAAGGCTTCGTTTTTGCCAACCGTTTCCCCGGAAGCGGTAAAGGACAACGCTGGTTCCTACAAAAAAATCACAGAACTTGCGGAACTTACCCGCCTCATAGACGCAGCCCTGGCAAGCAAAGCGGCAGCCTTTGACTGCGAGACAGACTCCTTGGATACGCTGGAAGCAAAAATCGTGGGCTTCAGTTTGAGCATCAGAACAGGAGAAGCCGCCTATATTCCGCTGTACACGACCAACATTTTTGAAAGCGACACATTCATTTCCAAAGAGGACGCATTCTTACAGCTTCGCAGGCTGTTCACCGCGCAAAACTGTACGGTCGCACTTCACAATGGAAAATTCGACATAAAAGTTCTTATCTCAAACGGACTTTTTTCTTCCCCAGACGACATTACGTGCGTTCTTTTTGACACAATGATTGCGGGCTGGCTTTTGAATCCGGAGCGAACCGGAAAGAACGCCTACAGCCTTGAGACAATGGGAGAGACCGTCCTGGGCTTGCGAGGCATTGAGTACGATGCCGTCGTGCCAAAGGGCCAGACCTTTGCAGACATTGAGCTAGAAAAGGCAGTTCCGTATGCGGCGGAGGACGCGGACTTTACATTCCAACTGATGAAGGTATTAACACCCGCACTTAAGGAAGCCGAGCTTTTTGACCTGTTCACCACGCTTGAGATGCGCATAATGCCGCTCCTTGCAAAAATGGAGCTTACCGGCATTCACTTAAGCAGCCCGTTGCTTCAGGAATACAACATTGAGCTTACAACCGGCATTGAGGACGCAGAAAACGCCATCTACAAGGAAGTGGGGCATTCGTTCAACATTGCGTCGCCAAAACAGCTTCAGACCGTTCTTTTTGAGGAACGCAAACTCAAGCCCGGAAAAAAGACAAAAACCGGCTACTCTACGGACACAAGCGTTCTTGAGGAGCTGGCAATGTATGATGCCGTGCCAAAAATGATTCTTGAATACCGCGAGCTTGCAAAGCTTCAGTCAACCTACGTTGAGACGCTGCCTGCAATGACGGACCGCCAGAGCCGCATTCACACGACCTTCGTTCAGACGGGCACCGCAACCGGGCGGCTTTCCAGCAGGGATCCAAACCTACAGAACATTCCGGTACGAAGCGAAGCCGGTCGCCGCATACGAAGCGCGTTCACTGCGCCGGAAGGCAAGGTGCTTATCAGCGCGGACTACGCCCAGATTGAGCTTGTTGTGCTTGCCCACCTTAGCGCGGACGAAAACATGTGCCGTGCATTCCGAGAAGGAACGGACGTTCACAAGGCTACGGCTGCCCTTATTTTTGGTGTTGCGCCGGATGCCGTAACCGCAGAAATGCGCCGTACCGCAAAAACAATCAACTTCGGCGTTATCTACGGAATGAGCGCGTTCCGGCTTGCGGGCGACCTTGGCATAAGCCGCACGCAGGCAACGGAATTCATAGAAAACTACTTCAAGACCTATTCACGCATAAACGCGTTCATCAGCGAGACCGTGCAGAAAGCGGAGAAAACGGGCTATGTAGAAACGATGTTCGGGCACCGCCGCCCCATTCTGAACATCAACAGCCTTAACAAGATTGAAAAATCAGCCGCAGAGCGCATCGCCGTAAACACGCCGGTACAGGGAACCGCCGCCGACATCGTAAAAAAGGCGATGCTTTCGGTAAACGACGCGCTCCTGCAAAAAAAGAACGGCG
>CAKZZR010000142.1 GCA_937885475.1 uncultured Treponema sp. | reverse complement strand
CTTCATTGCTATCGCCCGCGCTATCGCCACACGCTGTCTCTGCCCGCCCGAAAGTTCTGACGGCAAATGTTCCGCGCGATCGTCAAGCGAAACTTTTTTCAGCGCCTCCAACGCCATTTCCAGCCGCGTCGACGTGCTGAATCCGGCGTAAACTGCGGGCAGCGCTACGTTTTCCAGGCTCGTAAGTTTCGGCAGAAGATTAAAGTTCTGAAATACGAAGCCAATCGTTTTGTTGCGGATACCGGCAAGTTCGTCGTCGCTGAGCCTGCTGACTTCCTGCCCCAAAAGTTTGTAACTTCCTTCGGTCGGGCGGTCGAGGCAGCCCAGAATGTTCATGAGCGTCGATTTTCCACTGCCAGAAGGTCCCATTATGGCAACCCACTCACCTTTGTTTACGGTAAGATTTACATTCTGAAGAGCTTTTACACTTCCGCCAGAATATATTTTTGAAACATCCTTTATCTCAAGCAATGCCATATTGCACACTCCTTCTTTTTTGTAGGGGAAAGCCTTCCCCTCGGACGCACTTCGTTGCGTCCTACCCCTTCAAGCCCTCTCAATAGCCGCCCACAACGCCTGCTTTTTTTGCCGACAGCGCCAGGGATGGCGCGTCTTTTTTGTTTTTATAAGTCCTGCTCTTAGTAGGTAAACCTAAAAATTGCTTTCGCAATTTTCTTAACGGTTTGCTATTCATCAGAGAGGGCGTAGCCCTCTCACTCACCTTTCAGAACAAGTGCCGGGTCCACGTCGGTCGCGCTTTTTACAGGGAGCAGGCAGGCAAGACCGGTTACGCATACCGAAACTAGAATCGTAATCGGAGCCAATAGCCACTGGAACGATACCGCGCTCCCGAAGACGTTCTGGCTCACGCCCTGCGCAAACACGAATCCAAGCACAACGCCCAGAAGTCCGCCCAAAGCCCCAAGAACCAAGCCTTCGCCCAAAAAATCAACCACGATGCTCTGGTTTGAAGCGCCCAGCGATTTTTTCAGTCCGATTTCTTTTCTGCGCTCGGCAACAACCGCCATCATGGTGGTTGCCACGCACACCATCGTAAGCACAAGAACGACCAAAGTCACTATCCACACGAGCGCCTGAAGTTTTGCAAGAACCGTTCCCTCGCTGTGAGTCACCTGCTTAACGCGCCGAGGCGCTATATTCTTGCAATTTTCTTCTATTATGAAGCATAGCCTTTCAAGCTCATCCGCATTCAGGCTCACGGAACATTCGGCAACGTCGTAAGCGCCGGAAGAGTCCATGAGAAGGTCAAGTTTTTTCTGACTTAAGAAAACGCATTCCTCCTCTGCCCCGCCTGTCTGAAGAATTCCTGACACACTGAAGGTTTCTGAGAATTCCTTTCCGAAAACGTCTGTTCCGGTAAGCAATATTTCGTCGCCTTCCTTAAGGGCAAGAAAATCCTTTACCGTCTGACCAACAAGAATCTCATTTTCTGAGGAAGGAATCCTTCCGCTGATTCCCCAGTATGGGCGGGTCTTGAGGACTGAATCAAAGTCAACCCCGCCCGCCATGAACGGAAACTTGTTCAGGCGTACGCTCTCATATCTGTAAGAAGTGAGCCCCACAAGCTGGCGGGCAGGAATAAGTGCCCTGAGTGTGTCCAAATCCTCTTCCTGAATGTCAGAAGTTCCGCGGCTTGTGAGCATAAGGTTTGCTCCATATGAGCGGAATTCCTTTCCCATCTGGCGGGGAACGTCGTAATAAATCGTCACAAGTCCGCTCAGAATAGTCGCGCCAATCGCAACCGCAAAAAGCGCTATCATCATACGGCTTCTGCGGCGCATTATGGAGCTTGTTATCATTTTCAAATAAAACTGCTGCTTTGTCATATTATTTCCATTATCGTCCGTGCAATACCTCTGCCGGCTCCAGATGCAAAAGCATTCTTATAGAAGGAACCGACCCAAGGAGCGTTACGGCAAAAATCAGCACTGCAACAATCGGCACGACCGTAATTTTAAACGATATTGCCGAGCCAAAAACTGACTGCCCGATGACCTGTGCGAATCCAAGACCCGCAAAAAAGCCTGCTGCAGCACCAAGAACCGCCGTAATCAATATTTCCGTAAGAACAAGGCTTGTGACCGCGCCGTTCTTTGCACCAATCGCCTTCAAAAGCCCTATTTCCTGACTGCGTTCCATGACGCTTGCCGTACCAAGGTTTGAAATTCCCAATGCGGACCCGATGAGGCTCAGTATTGTTATAAGAAGCATAAGGGCCTGAGTTTTTTCCAATATCGCGCCCTCGCTTTCGGCAACCTGACGCACAGGCTTTGCGCTGGAATTCGTCATCACTTCCTGAATCTGATAGCAGATTGAGCTTACGTAAGCCGTGCAGTACCAGGTATCCCAGTCCACGATATTAAGACTCTGCGGATCCTGCGCCGCCCTGCGGCTAAGCTCATTGTCAGGAGTGGTAAGCGCGCTTACCTCAACGGACGAGACAAGACCTTTCTTTTTTAAAAGCCGCTGTGCAGAATCAAGGTTCACGAAAATCCTATCATCATCATCGCTTCCTGAATCAAAAATTCCACGGATTACAAACCGCCCTTCCTCATTTTCAGAAGAATAAACGGAAATTTCATCTCCAACGGAAAGAGAAAGGTTTTTTGAAAGCTCCGCGCCTATCATGCACGCTTCTGGATCGTCGTCCGCTGCCCAAGAACCAGTAACCGACCACCATTTTTTCATGGCGGCCATTCCGGTATCAAGTGATTCTCCGGTAGGAAGCTCCAGATGATGGCTGAACCATGTGCCAGAAATAGGAACTGATGTTCCATTCAGCGTGGCTTTTCCGTCCAAAAACGGTGAGAAATCAACGATGTTGAACGACCAGAAAATCGTCTTTATTTTTCCAAGCTCATTTTCGTTCAGATACTGCGTTTTTTCTTCCTCAAGACCATACATTCCGCTCAAAAGTGAAGAAACTTGCGGCACTACGCGTATATTGGCTCCATAAGCCTTGAGCTCCTGATTCACCTTGTCGCCCACATCAAACATCACATTGAGCATCGCCGTCGCAAGAGAAGAACCCAGCGCAATCGTAAACGCAATCATCAGCATTTTTTTCCACTGTCTTATTA
>CAKZZR010000141.1 GCA_937885475.1 uncultured Treponema sp. | reverse complement strand
TGTTTTTGAAAGCCGCAAACTCTCCTTTGCGCTATTTTTTTATAATTTTTGCCTGTTTTATATGTTCGGATTTATAATGCGTTTGCCCTGGCCATCTCCTGCTAAAAAGTTGAAATACCAGCAGTTCTATAGTATAATCATCTGATATGACAAGATGTTTTGCTATGTTAAAGCCGGGCGTATTGAATCGCCGGCTCGTTGGTGAAGTTATCAGCCGCCTTGAAAAAAAAGGGCTGAAACTCGTTGGTCTTAAGATGATGAATATCAGTCAGGAGCTTGCGTCCAATCATTATGCAGAGCATGCGGAAAAGGCGTTCTTTGGTGATTTGTGCGATTACATTACATCCGCTCCTGTGGTTGCCATGGTCTGGCAGGGAGATGACTGCGTTACGTTGGTGCGCAAGCTTGTAGGCGCTACAAAGCCAAGTGAGGCCGCTCCTGGAACAATTCGCGGCGATTTTTGCGCGCACACGAATTTCAATGTAATTCATGCTTCTGACTCCGATGAGAGCGCTGAGCGTGAGATTAATTTGTTCTTCAAAAAAGAAGAATTGTTCGATTGGAAGGACAGCCTTTCTGACTGGATCTAAAAAATCTTAAAATCTCTGAAAAAGAAGGTATGATGATGGAATCAAAATCTGTTGCAGTTCTTGGTGGTGGAGCATGGGGAACTGGTCTTGCACAGGCTCTTGCCCATGGTGGTCACAAGGTTCAGATGTGGGCTTTGGAGCCGGAAGTTAAGGACTCTGTAAATAATGAGCATGAGAACAAGCGGTATCTTCCGGGATATAAGCTTTCTGAAAACCTTACGGTTTCAAATGACATTATTGAGGTTGCCACAGGAAAGGAATTTATCATAATTGCCTCTCCATCATTATTCCTTGCGAGTACAATCAAAAAAATCGTGGACGTGCCGAACATTAAGGACGGCTCCTCGGTTTTTGCCGCGCTCACAAAGGGCTTTGTGCCAAGCGCGGACGGTCCTAAGCTTGTGCTTGAGACGATTGAGAGCGTGCTTCCTGAATTCTACAAGGGAAACACCGTATACGTTGCAGGTCCAAGCCATGCCGAAGAAGTTGCAATGGGCAAGCTTACCGGTCTTATTGCCGCCTGCGAGAACCCAAAGAATTCTATCCGCGTGCGCGAGCTTATGCGCGTTCCGGGTCTTATGGTGTTCTCCAGCTTTGACGTTATTGGCGTGCAGATTTGTGCGGCGGCAAAAAACGTCATTGCGGTCATCTACGGTGCCATGGATGCGGTTTCTGAGCATTCGCAGATTTTTGGCGACAATTCAAGCAGCCTGCTTATGGCAGCTGGTCTGAACGAGATTCAGACGCTTGGAATGGCGCTGGGCGCTTCCCACCCGGAAACGTTCACTTCAATTTCTGGAATCGGCGACCTTGATGTTACCTGTAAGAGTAAGTTCGGACGCAACCGGCGCTTTGGTCAGGACATCATAAAAACCGATATACTTGCCAACTTCTCAAATATTGACGATTTGATTGCGAATATCGGAAAAATCGGCTACCTACCGGAAGGTGCCGTTGCCTGTAAGTACATTCACGAGCTGTGCGTAAAGAAGGACTTGAAGCTTCCTCTTTGCAATGGCTTGTTCCGCATCCTTAATAAAGAAATCCGCCCGCTTGACTTTCTTGATGAGCTTTTGAGCTGGGCTTCAAATTAGGAATAAAAAATGCTTGAGAAAATTACGGGAACATTCAGTTCGATTGTACGCTCCTTGAGCGGAAAATCCACTATCACCGAAAAAAATATAGAGGAAACCGTCGAGCAGATAAAAATGGCTCTGCTTGAGGCGGACGTAAACCTGCGCGTCGTTCGTCGCTTTGTGAACAGCACTATAGAAGAGGCAAAGGGCGAGAAGGTTCTGAAGGCGGTTAATCCGGGGCAGCAGTTCGTAAAAATCATTCACGACAAGATTGTTGCCATGCTTGGCTCAGAAAAACAGGAACTGCGACTTAAGGGACCGGACACCACCAGCGTTATCCTTATGCTTGGTCTTCAGGGTGCCGGAAAAACCACTGCCGCGCATAAGCTTGCCGCCCGTCTTAAGGCAGACGGTCGCCGTCCATTGCTTGCCGCCTGCGACTTGGTGCGTCCAGCCGCGGTTGAACAGCTTTCTGTGCTTGGAGAAAAAATCGGCGTTCCTGTGTACAAGGAAAATGCCAAGGACGCGGTAAAAAATGCCGTTGAAGCCCTTGCATACGCAAAGAAAAATCAGTTTGACACCTTGATTGTCGACACCGCCGGACGGCTTCAGATTGACGAGGCTATGATGGAGGAGCTTGCCAAGATAAAAAAGGCGCTTTCTCCTGACGAGGTGATTCTTGTTGCCGACGCTATGACTGGTCAGAATGCCGTTGACATTGCAAAGTTCTTTGATGAGCAGCTGGGACTTACCGGCATTATTCTTACCAAGTTCGATTCAGATGCCCGCGGTGGTGCGGCGCTTTCTCTTAAGACCATAACTGACAAGCCAATTCTGTTTGTTGGTACCGGCGAGAAGACCGAGGATTTGGAGCCGTTCCATCCTGACCGCATTGCAAGCAGAATTCTTGGCATGGGCGATGTGGTAAGCCTTGTGGAAAAGGCGCAGGAAACCGTCGATCAGGAAGAGGCGGAGCGGCTTCAGAAGCGCATGATGAAGAATGAGTTCACGCTTGAGGACATGCTCGCGCAGTTCCAGCAGGTAAAAAAGATGGGCTCAATTCAGTCGCTTGTGGATATGATTCCGGGAATGGCGAATCAGCAGGTCGACACCAGTGCGATGAAAAAACAGGAGGCAATAATCCTTTCGATGACAAAAAAGGAGCGCTCTAACCACCTTATAATCGGCCCTAGCCGCCGCAAGCGCATTGCCGCAGGCTCCGGCACAAGCGTTGCCGATGTGAACAAGCTTATCAAGCAGTTTGAGAAAACCAAGCTTACGATGAAAAAGCTTACGCGCAACAAGGGGCTTCAGAACCGCATGATGAGTCAACTTGGAATGGACGCTTCCGCATTGCAGGGAATGGACATGAGTAAACTTGGTGATATGGCAAAGATGTTCCGCCGATAGTGTTTGCGTGCGGAGATGCAGGAAGAGGGCCGTCTAATAAGTTTCGTGCATACGGTCATTGAGCCTGTCGAAATGACCAGATGCACTATATATGGTGGTTTCGACACGCTCAACCACCGAGATTCATTCTTTTTAGACATCCCCTTTTTTATTCTACTTCGATGACGGAGGTAACGCGCCCCTCGTCTGACCAGGATTTGCGCGGGTTTGTCTTGTCGGTAATTGCCGTCATTCCAAGAAAATAATTGTAGTAGTAAGTTCCCTTGGGAAGCGGAAGTTCCAGCTCGTACAAGCCCGGCTCCTTTTCCTCAAGCTCATAAATCCAGCTGTCCCAGTTGGTGAACGTTCCGCCAAGGCGCACGGTCTGTCCGGGCTCGCCGTTGTAGATGAATTTTGTTATGTGCTGTGCCTTTGTTCCCGTCACTTCTGGCAGCATGCCGCCCAAGTCCAAACGCGAAAGCGAAACGCCTGTGTCCTCGTCAAAAAAACGGTTTGGGTTCAGCGGGTCTGCCGTCCACAAGCCGTCTATAATCAGCCTGTAGGTAATTTCTGTTTTGTCCTTTGGGCGGTCAAGAACAAAGAACAGCAGGGAGCTGGTTATGTTCTCCTCAAAATCCCTTGTGTTTTTTATCTGGAATGGGTGAATGACGCGGTACCCCTCAAAATCAAAGGCGATTCCGGCAAAGCGCGGGCCGTTCTGCTGCGTAAAGACGATGAATTTGTCCGTTACAAAAGGTGCCTGCACGCTGGTAATGGTGGAAATAAGGTTCGTAAGCTCGTATGTGTCAGGCTCGTCTGCGGTCTGGGCGTACATCGTGCCAAAGCCGACGAGCAGCAGGGCAGCGGAAAGCACTACCTTAAGTTTTGAGAATCTTTTCATATTCTGTCTATCGGAAAAAACGGTGGCGGCTTTTAGCAAAAAACTTTCTTTAGTATAAAATATAAGAATAAAGTGAGCGAAAGAAAAATCCGTTAATCTAATTAAGAAACCGTGTGGTTCAGATACTTTAAAAAAAACGCACAATGGAGTATTCTTAATTTATGCCGGGCTTAAGTCAGCTAAAAAAATTCAATGCAGATATTCTTTCTTTGGGAAACGAACCCGGACTTCGTGCGTCAAGGGGCGAAAAACCCGTTACGATTCCTGTTCCTACGGACATTGAGGATAAGGACGATTCCGACGACTTTGTTGCGGGAATGCCCGAGCCGGTTGATTACGACGTAAGGCCTGCAAAGGAAGTTCATGTAGAAGAGGATTTTTCGGACATTATGGGAACCTCTTCCGCGACGACGGCATCTTCTGCGGAGGGCGGAGACAGCGCCGCAGGTCTTGTGGTGCCGGATTTGTCGTCCTTGGGCGATTTGGGAGCCTTTGATTCTGACGGCGGCGATGACGGCGGTGCGCCAGACCTTTCTATGTTTGCAGAGCCGGTGGAAGAAAGCGAGCCTGAACCAGAGCCGGAACCTGAACCAGAACCTGAGATTTCTGATTTAAGCCTTGAGGATTTGCTTGGTGGAACCGGCTTTGACGGCACTGCGGGAACCGAGGAAGATCAGCCTGAGCCAGAGCCTGATACGGAAGCGCTCAACGTTCCTGACACGGTAGACAACGCCCAGCCTGTTGAACTTGATGACATAAATGCGAAGCCTGCGCCCTCTGCTATGGACGAGGCGGCCTCCCTTGCCGACCAGATTATTGCGTCCGCGCTTAATGGCAAAAACGCCGGGGCGGAGACTGAGGAGCGACCGGAGCAGAATGCACTGGGCGCGACTCATGAGCAAGCCGAACCTGCATCTGGTGTTCCCGACATTGATTTTGCTGCCGATGATTTTTCGTTCGGCGACGGAAACGATTCCATAAAAGAAGGCTCGTTCGGAGAAGTTTCCGCTGACGGGCTTGACGATTTTTCTTTGCCGGATGCAGATTCCTTCAGTTTTGACGAGCCTGCCACTTCTGAACCGGTCTCTTCTGACGCGGTGCTAAGCGCGGAGGATTTTGAGCTTCCTGCACAAGAGGAGGTTTCGCTTGAGACTGGCGAACCAGCCTCTGCTGATGATTTTGACCTTCCGGAAGCAGAGCCTCTGACAGAGCCGTTGGCAAAAAGCGAGGAAGCCTCAGAATTCACAGGAGATGACCCTGCGGATGCCATCTTGCCGGAAGCAGAAGATTTGACGGAGCTTTCTTCTGAGGGCGATACCGCGGATTCCTTTGGTGCGGATGACATGTTTGGCGACATTCCTATTGAGGAAGTCGACATCCCGGTAGAAAGCCATGCTAAAAAAGCTCTTGATGCAGGAGCTTCCGGCAGTGCCACAGCAGCCCAGGAGGAGCAAAAGAAGCGCATCTCAAAGCCTCTTGCAGAGCTTACCACTGACGACATTCTTATTCCGGGCGAGGACGGCTATGATCAGCTTGCTGATGTTGAGGCGGAGCCGCCTGTTTCCAAAGCGCCCGCACCAGAAGCAGGAGATGCCTTTGGTGACATAAATATAGAAGAATACGAGGAGCCGGAAACTGATGCGGACGTAGGCGCAGCTTTAAGCGACGACCTTGGTGAGCCTGGTGCGGAAGCTGACGGTGAAAGCGTACCCGACGGACTTTTTGATACCTCAGACATGGAGCTTCCCGACTTGGGCGAGGGAGATTCTTCTGAATTTTCTCTTGATGATATTGATTTACCGGATTCCGGCTCTGCTGAAGCTTCTGGGGAAGACTCTGACGCCGGCTTTGAGCTGGATGCGAGCATTCCGGCTGATTCTGACGATGAGGCGGATTCCGCTTCTTCCGACGATTTTGGACTGGACGGAATGAATCTTGACCTTCCTGACGAGGAAAGCGATTCCACCATTGATGCGCCTGCGCCTGATGCCACTGACAGCGACGGCTTTGACCTTCCGGAAGACGGATCTGATGCTGGAGCTTCTGACAGCTCTGATGCATTTGCCGGCATGGACTTTAACCTTGACGACATGGATGCCCCGCTATCTTCCTCTGAAGGCGCAGGTGCGGACGGACTGGATGCGCTAGCGCTTGACACGGCTGCAAGCCCAGCTGGTGATTCCGGCGATGACTTTGGCTTTGGCGACCTTGATTTTGACGGCGGAGATTCCCTTGACTTGGGAGACGACAATTCCATTGCTGGCGAGACAGCTTCTAACGCGGAGGAATCAACCGGACTTGGCGATGATTTTCCGTCGGATTTTAATTTTGATTTGAGCGATGCCGCAGACGACACCGCATCTTCCACTGGCGAGGTGGACGACAGTGTTCCTGCTGAGACCTTTGACACGTCAGAGATGGATGGTCTTGATTTTGGCATTCAGGAAACGGACAGCCACATCAATTCAAACGGCGACTTTGAGCTTGGCTCTTCTGACGACTTTGACTTTGACAACGGTGATTTTGAGATTCCGGGCTTTTCTGATGTGGACACCGTTGAGGTAAACAAGAACGGAAAGATAAAGGTTCCAGAAACTGAAAAGGCAAAGGCAGAGGAAGCCGATGAGAATGCTGATTTACCGCCGAACACGCTTTCTGATGCACAGTACGAGAAATTCCTTAAGAATCTTTCGGGCTATCCGCTGAACGTCCGCATTGCGATTGAAGAGCTTATCGTTAAGAATGAATTCACCGATGAGGCTGAATTTGAGATTATCAAGAAGGTTCTGAAGAAGGTTTCTGCCCGCCAGCTTGCGAGCGAACTTGAGAAGATGCTTGACGTATCAATTCCTGTTCCACGCGATTTTGAGCGCCGCACTGCAGAGGAATACGAAGCGTACAAGCAGTCGTTCCAGTATCAGCTTCGCAACAAGATTATTCCGGGAACGATTGTATCCATTGCGGCAATAATCATCTGCTTCTTCCTGTTTGAATTCACAAAGAATTTCATTTATAAGCCAATGCGTGCCACCTCACTGTACAAGCAGGGCTACGTGCTTTTGGAAAGCGAGGATTTTCCGCAGTCGGAGACAAAATTCAACGAGGCAACGAAATTCGCGCTTCAGAAAAAGTGGTTCTTTACATACGCGCGGGGCTACCGCAATCACAAGCAGTATGTGCGCGCCGAGCAGATGTACCGCAATATTCTGACTTGCTTTAAGCACGACAAGGCTGCGGGGCTCGAATATGCGGGAATGGAGCTTGATGAGCTTGCCAACTACGAGAGCGCCGAGCAGATTATCCTGCGCGATGTGCTTGACTTTCATGTGAATGACCCGGACGGAATCCTGCTTTTGGGCGACACCTATCTTGAGTGGGCGACGGAAAAGGATCCTTCCAAATTTGACGAGGCACGTAAGCGCTATTCTGACTTGATTCAGCTGTACGGGGCAAATCAGAAGAGCATGGATTTGTATTCTTCGCGCATGATGCGCTATTTTATCCGCACAGACAATCTGCTTGAGGTGCTTACGCTCAAGGAGCGCTTCTATCCGCGGGCAAAATCCCTTGGTGCGGAGGACTGGACAGATTTGAGCGGCTATCTGCTGGACAAACTGTACGGTCCGCTTTCGCCGTCTGACGAATATCTTCGCACAAAAATTGAGGACGTGAAGGAAATGCTTACCCGCGCGGTAAAGGCGGACGGCACGAATCCTCTTGCGCATTACAATTTGTCTAAGTATTACGTTCACATGAAGAACGGACTGTATGCGCGCAATTCTTTGGAGTCGACGCTTTCTGCGTTTGATGCCGCACGGACTATAAAGCGGCGCGATATGTACAAATACATCGACTCCTACCGGCTTTTGGGCGAGCAGTATGTGCGCGATGCCGACTACCTTAAGGCGATGGAAGCGTATTCCGGCGGAATCTCATTGTTCAGAACGGAGCATGTGGGAAACGGACTTGAAGGAAATGCTGACGTTGGACATCTGTATTCAGATTATGGCGATGTGGAGTACTTTGTTGCCGGAGACATGGACGGTGCGCTGGAAAGCTATCAGGACGCGGTTACAAATGATTATGACCGTGGCGAGATTCGCTATAAGATTGGATATATTCAGTATTCAAAGGAGCAGTACGCGGATGCCGTCGGCTCCTTTATGAAGGCGGGCGAGGATTTTGATGACGACCAGAGCCTTCTGCTTGCGATGGGAAACACCTTGTCGCTTCGTAACGACAATTATGCGGCGCAGAGCTACTATCAGCGGCTCTTGAACCAGCTGAACGCAGAAAAAACGCAGCGCGGCGTGCTGTTCCCGCAGACCCACAAGGAAGAGGCGGAGATAGTCGACAACTTCCTTAAGGCAACGAACAACATGGGCGTAACGCTGTACCGTCTTGCCCGGCGCACCGGAAGCAGCGCGCTTAACGCCCAGGCGATGGTTAATTTTCAGGATTCCTTGCGTGCGTGGGATTCCCTTACGCGCAATCAGGAAACGATGGTGCGGCTTGGGGGCAGCAACCTTGCGGAGCAGAACATAAAGTACGTTACGCATCCTATGCCTGACTACGAGCCGGCAATCTACACGGAAATTCCGCGCACGCTGAGCGCAGAGGACGGTATCATAAAATGAAAACCTTTTCGTTCAATGCGGGCGTTGCGTTCAAGCAATATAAAATAGGAATCTGGAAGGAATTCTTCCGCAAATCGATACATTTGTGCAGCGCGTTCATTCCCACGCTGCTGGCTCTTGCCTATTATCCAGTGCTTGTGCTGCTTGCCCTTGCGCTCGTGGGCTACTGCATTGCGGAATTCCTCAGGCTTCGCGGCAAGGAAATTCCGTTCGTGTCAAAAATAACTGCCGTTGCCGCCCGAAAACGAGACGAGAACAAATTCGTGCTGGGACCGGTAACCTTAGTCATAGGCATCATAGGTGCTGCCCTTTTGTGGGAGCCGCAGGCTGCCCGTATAGGAATCTATTCGCTTGCCTTTGGCGACGGGCTTGCAAGCCTTGTAGGTAAGCTCATCGGACTGGTTCATATTCCATTCACGAACGGAAAAACCGCCGCCGGAAGCCTTGCCTGTTTTTTTGCCGTGTTCGCCTCGGCGTTCGCGGTGTGCCAGAACGCGACTGTCGCGCTCCTTCTTGCACTGGTTGCCACTGTGGTTGAGGTGCTTCCGCTCACCGATTTTGACAACATCATCATCCCTATCCTTGTGGGCGGCATTGCGCAGACAGTGCTATAGGCTAATCCCACAGATATTGGCTGTGCAGTCCCTTAAGGTAGAAGTACGTTCCAAGCCAAAGCGCAGGTGCGCCTATTCCAAACTGAACAAAATTAATCGAATCGGTAAGCAGAAGGTAGCCTATTGCAAGCAGGCTGAACCCTATGGGAATGCTCGCGCTCATGTTTGATGTGCGGCATTTTACGGTAAGCGCGATTATGGAGATAACAAAAATCAAGAATCTCATGCAGAAAAACGTTCCTTCCAAACCGGTCTGAACCTTTCCGGTGGGAAGGATGAAGCTGCTGTTCAGCGGCGCAATCAGTGCGGAGCCAAGCGCAAACGCCACCAGAATCAGAATGTTCTGTTCCTCATACTGGCGGCTCTCAAAATTGCTGTAAAGCACCGAAAACAAAAGGCTTGCCGGCGTAAGCATTCTTCCAAAGATGATGGTGCGGGTTGCCGCAACCGCTATGAACGAGCAGGAATCCCATAGGTTCAGCATGGAAAAGAGCAGGCGCACCGGCTCCATAAGGCAGCCTATAAGAAAAAGCGAAAAATACACTATTTCCGTGGAACGCGTTTTTTCAAAGGAGATGTTTATATAAAGAAGAAATGCGAACACGTAGACGGCAAGAATGAAAATGGAAGACACCACCGCGTAAAAATTAAGGCGGAACAGCGCGTAGTCCTGCAGAAAATGGTAGGGATTTCCCGGATAGGTGGAAATTCGCCCCTGAAAAAGCTCTATACCGTAAATGAGTCCCAGCGATATAAGCAGAGCCATTGAGATGAACATAAGGAACGTAATGATGTTGTTTCGCGTCTGAATTTTCATTTTCTGAAATAATAATCCCATTGCTCAGAAAAGTAAATGCGTTTGAAATTGCGAAATACTTGTAAAGAACATAAAAAAAGCGCCGAAAATAAAAGTGATAGTTTTTCAGGGGGAAATATGAAAAAGCGATTGTTTGGCGGATTGATTTTTTGTGCGGCGCTGTTCGCAATGCACGCAGGAGATTCGGCTGTTCTTGTGGATAACGGCTTTTCTTCTGACGGCCGATATTATGTTTTTGGACAGTACGGACGCACTGACAAAAGCTTTCAGTCCTGGGCGGAGCTTTTTACCGTTGATGTAGAAAAAAACGTGTATGTCGACAACGAATTTTATAGAATAAAGCCGTCGCTTTCTACGGCAAAAAAAACAGGAAAGGAACTGTACGATTCCTTGGTTGATCTAAGCCGCACGACCGTTCAGAAATACGACTGCAAACCGTGCGCTCCCGACCAGATTCTGTATATCCGTGAGGAAGAGGGCAAAAGCGGAACGGACGAGATTGTGTTCAAGGATTTTACCGGTTCCGTGAACGCCGACCAGTCCTACTATCACGTGCGGCTTGTTCCTACGGTAAGCGGAAGCGGCGTGAATGTAAAATCCTCCTTTGTAATCCGACTTGAAAAGCAGGACGAAAATGGAACCGTGCTTGCCGTTCAGGAGATTGGAACACCTTCCATTGTGCGAAAGGGCGTAAAAAGCTACAAGATTGAGCGCATTGTTTGCGACGAAAGCGGAAAGAACATCGTGTTCATCGTGGAGAAGACGATGGAAGACAAGACGGGAATCAACATCCGCTTCATGATTGAGACTGCGACGCTGAACAACGATTTCTAAGTATTTTTAGAGGAGCGCACATTCGTTCCATAAAGATAAAACCTCCATAAGAATTAACCGCCTTGAGTTTCAGGGCGGTTTTTTTATTCGTGCTAAGGCATTGTCGGGTTCGTTTTCATAAAGCATGAAAAAATTCACATTTTTTTTTCTGTTTTTAAAAAAAAAGATTGCAGAAAAAGCTCTTTTTTTGGGTTAAAGAAGTATCAAACAAATAAGAGAGGTTTCTTATGAAAAATGTGTTTTTGGCTGCGGCATTGACCGCTGTAGTTTCTGTGTGTGCCTGTCCGTTTTCCTGCAAGATGTCGGAGCAAGGTGTTTCCGTCGTAAAGGAAGATTACGAGAGTCCTAAGATTGAGAGCTTCAGCGTAACCGGCGAAAGTTCGCTGCGCATGGTGTTTTCTGGCGATGTGGCGGTAAGCGATTGCGCTCTAAAGCCGTTCATTCAGCTTGAGGACACCACCGTAGAAAAGAGCGACGACGGCACTGGCGTATGCATCTGCGACTTTACGTTTGCCGACACCTTTACTGCGGGAACTGAGTATTGCTTTGCGGGCGAGGCGACCGACTCCGTGGGAAACACGCTCACGTTCAGCTATCCGTTCACTGGCTTCAACAAGAAAATTCCGAATCTTATCATAAGCGAGGTGCATCCAAAGTACGGCTCGTCAACGGTAAAGGGAGAGAAGGTGTACGGCGAGGAATTCATTGAACTGTGTGCCATGACTGCCGGAAATCTTGCAGGGCTTGAGCTTCTGAGCGTTAATGACGGCGAGAACAGGGCATATGCGCTGCCGGCTCTTGAGGTTGCGGCGGGCGAGGTTATCATCGTTCACATGCGTCAGTACGGCGAGACATGGGCGAATGAAATGGGCGATGACCTAAGCCTTTCTGTGTCCAAGTATTCGGTGAACGGAGTGCGCGACCTGTGGGTGGACGGTACGAAGGCCTCGTTGGGCGACGAGGAGGACGTCATACTCCTCAGAAACCGCAACGATGGTGCCGTTCTGGACGCGCTGTGCTATGCGCCGCAGGGCAGCACCGCATGGAAAAAAGACGCGTATGCCCAGGCTGCCGCTCTTGCCGTAGAGGCGGGCGCATGGGAAACGGTCGACATTTCAGGCGCGCTAGAAAGCAATGGCATGGCTATAACCCGGTCCTTCCTGCGAACTCGCACGGAAAAAGGCATTGCCTCCTGGGTTCTGTCAAAGTCCAGCGGCGAGACACCCGGAACGGTTGACTTTGCAGACTAAGTAGAAAGACAAAAACCGGCATCGTCTTTATCAGGCGGTGCCGGTTTTTATTTGAGCGGAGGGTCTAATCCCTTTGGGGCTGCAAGCAGTACCTCGACGCTTGCGTCGTATAAAGGGTATTAGAGCCGAGTGCAATACCTTATGAGAACGAACGATACCCCGCTGCGGCGGGGTTCGTTCATTTGAAAATCAAGATAAGAATCTGTGATACAAGAACGACTGCAATGAGCGCAATTGGGTAGGTTGAAGCGTATGCGGACGCAACGTTTTCTGTTCCCGCTGTCTGAATTAGGGTTCCGAGCGCTGGAGTAGAAGTCATACCACCGGTGATTGAGCCGAGGTTGTTCAGCAGGCTTAGGCGAAGCACGTATTTTGCGAACAGGTAGCCTACAATCATCGGAACAAGAGTCATGATGATTCCGTAGATGAAGTATACCCACTGGAAGTACTTAACGAAGCTTGCGCCGCCGGCAACACCTGCTCCAATAAGAAAGAACATAAGACCAAGTTCGCGGAATACCTTGAGCGTGCTTTCCTTTGGTGTGAAAGAAACGTTACCGATTTTTGCCTTGTAGCCAAGAAGTAGGGAAACCAAAAGACATCCTCCGGTTGTGGTCAAAGAAAAGTTTCCGAATTTGATACAA
The DNA here is from genome assembly GCA_937885475.1 of uncultured Treponema sp. Lineage (GTDB taxonomy): Bacteria > Spirochaetota > Spirochaetia > Treponematales > Treponemataceae > Treponema_D. Next base: position 901 of record CAKZZR010000141.1, on the reverse strand, counting down.
CCTACGAACACGCCGAGGATTGCCGCAATTGCGAATGCACAGAAGCCGAATGCGTCAAGCTCTGCTTCGGTTCCGGTGATTTTTGATTCCGTTGCCTCGTTGCTGGAGGTAAGCTTTGCACGCTCTTCTTCCATGTTTGCCTTTGCGAGTTTTGGAATAATCTGAACGAAGAGAACGACTCCCACAACGCCGAACAGGTATGCGATTCCATGTCCTACGGCAACAATGTCCTCAAGCTCAGAGGCAACCGTTGCTTTTGCGGCGCTGAATGCCGGAGTTGAGGTGAGTGAGCCGGAAAGAAGGCCTACGAGCATTGCCGCAGTCTCGTTGAATGGACGACCATAAACCTTTGCGTCGAACACGATACAAGCCGCACAACTCAAGCCGCCGAACAGGATGATTACAAGTCCAAGAAGAATGTATGATTTGAAGTTCTTTTTGAAGTCCCCGAAAAAGCCAGGTCCTGCGATGAATCCTACCGACGTAACGAAAAGAACGAGACCAACGTTTTCTACGATTTTAAGTGCGTTTGAAACATACGTCGTCTTAAGCGCATGGTCAAGGCTTTCGCTTGTAAACGTTACCACAAGCTGCTGTCCGAGCCGTGTGTAGAAAAATGCACCGAACAGAAGTGCGATGATGAATACACCTGCTGTTCCCAAAGATACACCTTTGATGGTGATTCTGCCAAGCAGATAGCCGAATGCCGCTATCGCGAATACGCAGAATGTCAAGAATGTGATTGACTTAATTGAAAGAATTCCCCAAAAAAGTTCCATTTAAAAATACCTCTAGGCTTAGTATATCAAAAAAAGAATTCTATGAGTAGTGGTATTTAGAGCAGGGAAACGCATTATAGAATTTCGGAATTACAAAAGTGCAATTTTTCCTAAAAAATAGC